>JBEKEQ010000039.1:0-30687 GCA_050013735.1 Occallatibacter sp. | reverse complement strand
GGACGGTGTCAAGGGTCAAGATGAACGCCAAAGTACGGCGCCCTTGACACCGCCCCGACCACCACCGGGAGCCTCTGTCAAAAAAGTGTTGACAGGGATAGACGCTGTCATACACGGGGCACCCGACTTTCAAGACCAGGTGATGAAGCAGTTTCTAAGAAGAGGTTGCGGCTTCGATTTCTGCGATTTCTTCCCCGCTGAGCTTGAGCGCGGCGGCAGTGATGTTTTCTTCAAGATGTGCGACCTTTGACGTTCCGGGGATGGGCAGCATGACCGGGGAACGCTGCAGCAGCCAAGCCAGCGAAAGCTGCGCGACGGTGGCGGAGTGCCGGGCGGCGATTTGCGCGAGCGACTGCGCGGAGGGATGGTCCGGCCGCAGCAGCTTGCCACCAGCCATGGGATACCACGGCAGGAAGCCGATACCTTTCCTCTCGCAGAAAGTGAGCGTTTCTTCGTGTTGGCGATTGGCGAGACTGTATCGATTCTGGACAGTTGTGATCTGGACGATCTTGGCGGTCTCCTCGATTTGCGCGGGCGTGACCTCGCTGAGGCCGATGTGGCGGATTTTGCCCTGCTCCTGCATCTGCTTGAGCGCGCCGAGCGACTCCTCAAGCGGGGTGCGAGGGTCAATGCGGTGGAGTTGGTAGAGGTCGATGCGGTCGAGCTTGAGGCGGCGTAGGCTCATCTCGATGCATTGGATCAAGTAGCCGGCGCGGCCGACGTACTCGGTTTTGGCGGGGCCCTGGCGAGTGATGCCGCCCTTGGTAGCGATGACCAAACCGGGCGGATAGGGGTAAAGCGCTTCGGCGATGAGGCACTCGGCGATCTCCGGGCCGTAGGCGTCGGCCGTGTCGATAAAGGTGACGCCCAGTTCGACGGCGCGGCGCAGGACGCGGTGGGCTTCAGCCGGATCGGCGGGCTCGCCCCAGGCGCCGTCGCCCACCAGGCGCATGGTTCCATAACCCAGGCGGTGAACGGGAAGATCGCCGCCGATGAGAAATATGCCGGCCGCGGCAGCGGAAGGGGTTTGTGCTGTCATACGCCAATTGGATGCCGTGAGGTGGGTGATGGACGCGGGTATTGATCCGGGGCTTCTCAGCATTTGTTGAGGCGGGAACCGGGCGCGGGGTGGGTGCGTATATTGAATTCAAAGCAAGTAAGGAGAACCGCCGATGAGCAGCCAACCGTATCCCAACCCACAGGCAATCTTTTACCAGCAGTATGAGTCCGTGCGCCGCGACGAGGTGGTGGGCATTCTGCTGGCGCTTTTTCTGGGCACCTTCGGCATTCACCATTTTTATCTGCGGCGGACGGGGCTGGGGATTGTCTACATCATCTTTTGCTGGACCGGGATCACCACGATACTGGGGTTCATTGAGTGCTTCTTTATGCCGGGACGGGTGCGGGAGTTCAATGCCATCCAGGCGGCGGGCATTGCGGCGGCGTTGGGTATCCCAATGCCCGGATGGGGCCAGCCGGTGAGCGTGACGGTAAATGTGCCTCCGCCTGTGCAAACCGGGCTGGCCGGTACGCTGATTGCTTGCCCCCGCTGCGGGCTGACCAACCCTCCAGGGGCGCGGTTCTGCTCAGGGTGCGGCGCGGCGTTGTGAATGGCAGTGGTCAGTGATCAGGGGTTGGAAAAGATGTCCGTGACTGTTCGCGTTGCTACATATTTGCGTGCCCTGAGCGCATGGACTCGTTGAATTGCGGCTTGGTGAAGTTGAGCGCGGCGTCGAGCGCGGCTTGGTATTCCGGCGCGCGGGCCAGCAGCGCCGGCGTGGCCGCGGCAAACTCGCCTTCCAGCACCATCAAGCCCTCGCCGGCCTTGTCTCCGGCCATGCGCAGCAGGTCGGCTTCGGTAGTGTTCAGGTATTGCGCGTCGCGAGGGTCGGCGATCCATACCGGCTGGCTTGAGCCGAGCACGCCGCTGAGCCAGTAAACCTTGCGCAGCAGGTACTCCAGGCGCGCTGCATCGTCAGTTTCAGTGAAAAGAAACTTCTTTTGCCAGCGGCTGTAATAGCGTGTGGTCACCGGCACTGGCTGGCGGTTGCCGGATTTCAAAAATTCAAGCTGACCCAGGTCCACCGTCTTGCGCACCGCGTTGTAGACGAAGGTCTCCGCGTAGGGCTGCTCCATGGCGGGCACGATCTCAGCAAAGGTGAGCGTGACAGACGCGGCAATTTTGGCGTGCAGATTGTGCGCGCCGCCGTCGGCCAGGTGAATTTCGCCGTGGACAATATAGGTATCCGCGCCGGAGGTGGATTGATGAAACGGCCACTGAAACTCACCGAAAGCTACCGGGAGGCCGCCCAGCGTGACGTAGCACTCGGGGCATGGATTGCGCAGGCGCTTGGCTTCGCCGGCCAGGTGAGCCGTAATGGTTGGCAGCAGGTCTGGCTTGTCAAAGTCGAAGCCCTCGCTCAGTTCAAGCTTAAGAGTGCGGCCGGGAAGAGAGGGAAGGCCGAGCTGAAAAACTGCTGTGGGCCGGCCGTTGAAGTCGCTGCCCTGGGTGACGGAGAGCAGAACCAGGCCGGCCTTGGAGGCTGCTGCTTCAAGTGAGGCCACGAGATTGGATTTGAGTTCGGCGGTCATTGAGGGAAGTCCTGACGTCGGGATTGTTGCCTCTTCATTTTAGTGCATTGCTGGGATGGGAGGAGCAGGGGTTTGGGGGGCCGAACCGGGCTACCAGATCTCCAATTCGAAATCCCGGTACTCGCGGATCAACTCGAAGTCGGCGCGGTTGGACGTGATCAGGCGCGCTCCATGCGAACGGACTGTGAGAGCGATGAGCACATCGAAATGCAGATCGCGCAATTTTTTGGGTTCATAACCTTTTTCCGCGTAAATCCTGGCTAGAATTCTGCCGGAATCCAGCCAGTGTTTCTCCGTGGGGGGCAGGATGGGACGATTCCTTTCGAGGTCGCGCAGAAACTCCTGCTCCTCCGCCCGATTTGCCCCGCGCCACAGTTCAGTCAGCACGACGGATGAAAGCCGCACCTGTCCCGTCAAACTCGCAATGCGGTGAGAATGGCAGGCCGTCCGCTGATTGTCGATCAACACGGAGGTGTCAAAGACGATAATCTCACTCATCGCTGCCGGCAAAGGTGAGCTTGCCTTCATATTTCTTGATCGTCGTCTTGAAGCGCTTCAACGCGACAATCTCCCTGAGCGCAATATGGACGGCTTCAGTCCTCGACTTGGCCCCGAGGGCGCGCACGGCCTGATCCGCCAGTTTAGTGTCTAGTCTGATGGATGTGAGAGTGGCAGCCATTCTTCCTCCTTATGTATATACAAGTATCTCTAAATATACATACAAATGTCAAGACGCAGAAAGCTGGTTCTGGCCGCTTGGTCCGTCCGCCGCATCAGGCCAGGCCAAGCGCCGCATTTACAATGGAACCTGTGCAGCCCGAATCGTGTTCGCCCATCATTCTTGCCGACAAGCTGACCAAGGTTTATGCGGCGGGCAAGCTTCAGGTAACCGCGGTGCGCGGCATTTCGCTGGCCATCGAACCGGGCGAGTTTGTGGCCATTGTGGGCCCTTCGGGCTCCGGCAAATCCACTCTGTTTTACCTGCTGGGCGGGCTGACCAAGGCCACCTCGGGGCGCGTGGTGATTGACGGCGTGGATTTTGCCACGCTCGACGACAGCGAGAGGACGAAGCTTCGCAAGCACCGCATCGGCTTCGTCTTCCAGAAGTTCAACTTGCTGCCGACGCTTTCGGCCATGGGCAACATCGAAATTGCATGGGCGGTGAGCGGACGCAAGGAGCCGCTGGATCGGAAATATCTTGACCATCTGAGCGATATGCTGGCGATCAAGGGAAGGCTGCAGCACCGGCCTTCGGAGCTGAGCGGCGGCGAGCAGCAACGGGTGGCGATTGCGCGTGCGCTGATTACGCGGCCGGCCATTGTCCTGGCTGACGAGCCCACCGGCAACCTGGACACGAAGAATTCTGACGCGGTGTTGCAGATGCTGCTGCGCTCGAATAAGGAGCTGGGCCAGACCACCCTGATGATCACCCACAATCCTGAAGCGGCCTCCATTGCGGGCCGGATTCTGACCATGCGCGACGGGGAAATTGTGAGCCAGTAAACTGGCTTGCGGCCAGCGATCGTATTTTCAGCTCCTGGAAGATTCGTTTCCAGAGCATTTTCAGATTCGAAACGCCGCCGTCGGCTGTAAATGGGTCCCAAGCCACGGTTTGACCGCATTTCGACGGCCCGGTATACTCAATCTTGCGTTATGCGGGAGTAGCTCAGTGGTAGAGCATCGCCTTGCCAAGGCGAGGGTCGCGAGTTCAAATCTCGTCTCCCGCTCCATTCCGCCCTCCGGCTCTTGCCGGGTTGGCTACGGCGGCTTGGAGCGAATCTAAATAATCGGCAGCCCTGCCAAGGCGCGGTACCCAAGTGGTAAGGGAGAGGTCTGCAAAACCTTTATGCGCCGGTTCGATCCCGGCCCGCGCCTCCAATTCCTTTCAATGATTTGCACGAAAATCCATCTCAGGGCCGCCGGGCCCACTCGGGGGAACTTTGCGGGACCATTCCGTGAAGAGGGTTCACATATTGTTTTGTCGATTTTTCAGGCTTCATTAGACTAGGGGGAAAAAAGGTGAATAGTACTCAAATTCAACAGCTTCACCTGACCGGCAAGTTCACTGCCGCCATCGAGTATGCGCGTCACCTTCACATCGAGCGCCGCAAGGGAACCGGCATTCCGTATATGGCCCATCTTTTGGGCGTTGCATCGCTCGTCATGGGCGAGGCTGGCCACGCCGGAACGCATGTCACTGAAGACATGGTGGTGGCCGCGCTTCTTCATGACGCTGTAGAAGATCACGGAGGGTCACCGCGGCTCGAAGATATCCGGCAAAACTTTGGTTCGGACGTGGCGCGCATGGTTGCCGGACTGACAGACAGCTTCGCCGGAGGCGATTGCGGCAAAGAGCCATGGCTGCAGCGCAAAACGGATTATGTCGCCCGCCTTCGCGGAGAGACCGCTGACATTCAACTCATCTCAGCTGCGGACAAGCTCTATAACGCGAGGGCAATTCTTGCGGATTACCGCGATATTGGGCCCCAGATCTGGGCGCGTTTTAAACGCGGGCGCAAAGATCAGATATGGTATTTCAACGCTCTTATCGAGGTCTTCAAAGCATCTGGCGAAAACCGGATTGTGAGGGAGCTTGAGAGCGTAGTGGCCGAACTCACGCGGATTTCCGCGCATGAGTCCGACTGAACAGTTTCGGATGCGCCGGCCCGATCTCGCCGGGAAAGACGCCGGCCTCGCTTACTGTGAAGTTACCCGGCTGAGGGCACCCACTAAGGCTTGTCGACGCGAGGAGTCAAAAAGCAAAACGAGTTATGACGCTTTCTCCACCGCTTTCAGGTTGTCGTCCGGCACGCGGTCGACAAGCAGCAGCAAGGGATCGACGCCGGCTTTGTCGGGCATTGAGTCAGTTTGAAAGGTATAGGTTCCGTGAGTGCCGGTCATGTGCACGAGCTGGCGCGCCAGCACCTTCCCATAGTGTTTTCCTTTTTCAGGCGCGGCCAGCGCTCCTACCTCAATCCAGTCGTCCACGGGAACCTCGGTCTCCACGCCCTTGGCGTCCGCCTTGTACTTGTGCGTTTCGATTTCAACGGTCACGTCGTATCTGCCGTCGGCCTGCTTTTTGGCCGTCGCTTTTGTCGCGCGGTTTGAGAAAAGAGTTATGTCCTCAAACAGGTCCTTGAGTAAGTACTGATATTGAGGCGGAGTCTGCTCGCGGAGCGCATCCACCAATGCCCATGAAGTTGGATAAGGCGCGGGGGCGTAGCCGTATTGCGTGAGGACCTTGCGCAGAGCGCGATTGACGGCATCTTCGCCGATCATCTCGCGCAGGTAATACATGACCACGCTTCCTTTGCGGTAATGAATGTATCCCTGGTTGGCCTCGACGCGCATCAAGGGCCGCTCCTTCACCCGCTCCGTGCCGCGTGAACGCAGGTAGTTATCCATCTCGTACTCCAGGAACTTGCGCATGGTGTCGCGTCCGTATTCCTTCTCCATAACCATCAGCGCCGAATACTGCGCCAGGGTCTCAGATAGCGACGTTGCGCCTTCCATGTTTGCGCCGACTACCTGGTGCGCCCACCATTGATGGGCCATTTCGTGAGCTACCACGTAATACACCATGTCGATGTCATCGGGCTTCTCGATGCTGGCGATGAAGCCGATGGACTCGGAGTAAGGCATGGTGCCCGGAAAGGCCTGCGCAAACGAAGCTACGCGAGGAAATTCGATGATTCTCGCCTGCTTCTGAGGGTAGGGGCCGTAATTGGCGGTGTAATAGGCAAAGGACTTCTCCACGGAGTTGACCATCTTGAACACGTTCCACGGATGTTCCTTGAGGTAATAAACCTCCACGTCAATGCCACTCCACGTGTGCCGATCGACCACGTAATTGGCAGAAAGGAAAGAATAGAAGTTAAGAGCTACGTGATCGAGCTTGTATTCGTAGTTATTGCGCCCGTCCTGCTGCCACTGGCGCAGAAGCGAACCGGGAGCGATGGCAATTTGGTCGGCGCTGGTGCTGATGACCGTATCCACATTCACCCAGTCGGAGTTATTGCTGATGTAACTGTTAGAGCAATCGGCTGTGCAGTTGCGTTCCAGTGCTGGCATCAAATCCTTGTCTTTCAGCTTAAAGCGCTTGCGGTCATTCGGGTTGTCGATCTCGTTGCCGGGCTGATAACCAATCATGGGCGCGATGGAGGAGTTCAAGAAAGTTCCGTTTTGAGCGACGCCAGTCATGGTTGTCTGGTTCTCGAAGCCGCGGGGGTGAGTTTCCACTTCGAATTTGACGGTGCGGACTTCGCCGGGCGCAAGCGGCGTGGTGAGCTTGTATATGCGATAGCCGCGCTCCCTGTCGTCCTGAAGGAGTTGCGAGCCCGGAAAGTCGATGCCGGTGGTGAAGTTGCGATCGAGCGTGAAGTGAACCGCAGTGAGCGGCTGCGAAGTGAGATTGGTAACTTGCTCCTCGCCGCGCATTGCCATTTCGCGCGTGGCGGGATAAATAGCAATGTTATATTTCACGTCTAGAACTCTTGGCTCGGGCTGGTGTTCGTATTTTTTATAGAGTTTTTCGTAGTCGGCCTGCCGGGTTAGTTTGTCGTTTTCGCTGTCTACATGATTCAGTATCTCGGTGTTATAGAAGACCCAGGTTCCCACCGCGACAAATCCAGCGGCTGCCAGCACGCCTACAAGCTTAAGCGTGCCGTGGAAACGGGTCCGCGCGTCGGCGAGCCGAGCTTTCCAGCGGGTGTCGCGGCCACGTTGCAACAAAAGAATGCTCACGGTCGCCACCATCAGGTAAAAGAAAGACCAGTAAAGAGCGAACCAAAGCCAGCTCTTGATCCAGGGCTGGTAGCCGAAAAAGTCGGAGTAAGTCATTTGCGGAAGGCTGCCAAGGCGAAGCATCCGCGTAGCCACATGCAATGGACGCCAGACGAATGCATTGGCGACGATAACTCCGATAAACGCGAAGTAGCCGACGTACTTGTTAGGCGAGAGGATATGAATGAAAAATGCGAGCACGGCAAGGAAGGCAAACGACAGCAAGTCCTGGCCCAGCATGTTTTCGACGTAGAGGCCTAACTGGAAGCGCGTGTAGTGATGGGCAGCCTGTACGCAGACCGCGACAACGATAACCAGCGCCTGAATGGAGGCGAGAGCCGTCATGAGCGCGAGGAACTTAGCCAAGTAGCCGGGCCACTCCGGGATGGGCAAAGCATCGTTAACCTCGTCGATTCGAGCATCGCGCTCCTCCCAAATAAGTACTCCCGCGAAGAAGGTAATCATTGCAATAAGAAACCCATAAAGCGTGGAGGTAACGATGTCGAGCATTTGATAGGTGACCGGGCGGGAGGTAAGCCCATAAAAGCTTGTTGAACCAAAGATCAGTGTGACCATGCAATTAATCAGCGCGGCGCAGGTGACAACGATAAAAGTTACCGTCTTGAGGAGCCGTCCATATTCAGTACCAATGGAGCCGAGCAACTGTTTCCAACGGGCAGTCGGCCCAAAGCTGCGCGAAAAGCCGGCCAGTATGAGGGGTTGAAACTCCAACACGGCAGGCTCGTCTTCCACCGGCTTCCGATTAGATGCGCGGACGGCACGCTCAGAGAAACTGAAGCGCCAGTAAGCGAAGGCGAAGATAAGCACACCCACTGCCAGCCAAAGCAGACGGTTCCATAACAGGATCCCGGTGAGACCGATGGCGTGGGAGTTTCGTTCCGCGACCGTCCAGTACTTGGTCATGTGCGAGAAGGCGTCGTTGCCAAAAGGATCGAGCATGGCAGAGAGCGTCTCGTTCTTCATGTCGCTCTTCAGTGCGTCGGCCACGGCATCGGCCACCAGCAAAAGAAGCCCGCCGAGAAAGGAGACCACAGTGCTGCGGGTGAGCACCGCGATGGTAAAGATAATAGCCGCGATAAAGAACGTATTGGGCAATGCAAAAATGAGAACGCTTTGCCAGTGTGCCGACCAAACAACCGGTCCAAAGCGCTCGGCGTCGGCCCAGGGCGCGATCGGCGCCAGCAATGCTCCAATTGAGATGCCCAACAACGGAATGGTGGAGATGACGACCGCTCCGAGGAAGCGTCCGACCAGAAAGTCAGACTTGCGGATCGGCGTGCTGAAGACGATCTGGTGCATGTTATAGGCAAACTCGCGCGACGCCGCCGAGTTAACAAACGCCGTGACCATCAGCAGGGTAATGAACCACATGATGGAGTAAAACTGCTGGACGACGAAGGGGGCGTTGCGGAAGGTGTTGCCGATCGATCCGCCGACAGTAACCTGATCGGTGCTCATGGCGGCAAAAACGAGCAGCGCCACGATGGCGGTGAACACCCACAGCATGGCGCTGCGCAGCCAATACTTAATTTCGAAGAAAAAAAAGTGAAGCATTGCCGGCTCCTTTAGCGCAGGCCAGCGATGCTGGCGAAGAAGACATCTTCAAGATCCGGAGTGACCGGGACGAAGCCCTCTTCCGGGGTGCTCTCCGCGAAGACATGGATCTGGGGCCGTCCGGCCGCAAGCTTGGTGGAGATGACAGGGAAGCGGCCCGCGTATTCCTTTACGGCGTCGCGCTCGACGGACTTTTGCCAGATTTTGCCTTCAAGGCCTACCAACGCGGCATCCGGCGCTCCAGAGTAAAGCACGCGCCCCTGATGAATGATGGCCATGTTGCTGCATAACTCCATAACATCCTGCACAATATGAGTGGAAAGAATCACGATGACGTTTTCGCCGATTTCTGCCAGGAGGTTATAGAAGCGGTTACGCTCTCCAGGGTCGAGTCCCGCGGTAGGCTCGTCGACGATAAGTAACTGGGGATTTCCGATGAGTGCCTGGGCGATGCCGAAACGCTGGCGCATGCCGCCGGAAAAGCTGGTGAGCAGCTTGCGGCGGTAATCCCATAGATTGACGCGATGAAGCAGCGCATGAACCGCTTCCTTGCGCTCCTTGCCGTTGACTATGCCTTTGAGTAGCGCGATGTGACTTAGCATATCCTCAGCTTTTATGCGGGGATATACGCCAAAATCCTGGGGCAGGTAGCCGAGGGTCTTGCGCACTTCTTCCTTATTGCGCAGCACGTCCAGAGTGCCCAGATAAATGGAGCCGCTATCTGGATCCTGCAGGGTGGCGATGGTGCGCATCAAGGTGGATTTGCCGGCGCCATTCGGCCCCAGCAATCCATAGAGACCGCAGGGAATGGTCAGGCTGACGTTATCGAGCGCGCGCACTCCCCCTTTATAGACCTTGGTCAGGCCCTGGATTTTCAGTTCCATTGCGAAAAGCCCTCCGAAAGCTGCCGCTGTGTTTGCGCTGAGCGGGATGTGAGCTGGGTGGATCACAACGAAATGCTATATGCCGCGAGTTCGTTCCGCCAAATGCAGAGATACCGCTTTGAAGCATCATACGAGAGGAATCGGGTTCGAGTTCCATAAAAGATCAGAGAAGACTCATCGGGGAAATCGGGGCCTCACACTTTTCCGCACGCATCGTTGGCTATCGTCTCAGGAAAACTTGTCGGGGAGTGGAGCAAGAGGCGCATTTGTTTGATTGTCAAAGAGGCGGCATTTGCGTATTGTAGTTATTGAGCAAGCGGCAGAAATTGCGCGGTTTTATAACTTGACCGCAAAGCTTCTGGACAGCTGGCACGAATTTACCAGGGAGAATACATGGCAATTTCAGAGATTCTGGCATCGATCGATCTCGAGATCGCGCAATTGAAAGAGGCGCGCGCACTGTTGAGTGGCGGCGTGGCTTCGGCGCCAAAGAAGAAGGCAGGCAGACCCAAGAAGTCGGCAACCGCAGCCAAGAAAGTTGCAGCAGCGCCCGCAGCGGCTAAGCCCGCAAAGAAGAAGAGGAAACTCAGCCCCGAGGGACGCAAACGCATTGCCGAGGCTGTGAAAAGGCGCTGGGCGGCACAAAAGGCCGCTGCGGCCAAGTAACACGTTACTCGATGCGCGAGCTTGAGTGGGCGCAGGGTTCTGCTTGCGTTCAATCAAGTTCGCGCATTCGTTTCATGCGGCGGCCACAATTGGGATATGGGGGTCGGGACGGCATAACTCCCGCGCTTGCCTGAGTTGGCGCGCCTTTATAAATGAAGCGCCGGACGCGTCCGGATAAAGAGCCTGGTCTATCTACGGCTTTCCTGATTTGAGCTTGATCATCTTTCCGTCGACTGAGAAACTGCACCATCCATGATGGTGAATCGTCCTGGGGTCCTTCTGGGCCGGATCGGTCCAGCTCTTGAGCACTTCAAGAATGAAAAGATTATAGCGATTGACCAGGCGCGTATCGACGACTTTGCATTCGAGGTTGGCGAAGCACTCGGCCACCAGGGGAGCTTTTACGAACTGGGCCGGCTTCGGGGTCAGGCCGAATTTTTTGAATTTGTCTACATCGCGGCCGGAGCAGTTGCCGATATCTACAACCGTGGAAGCCAGTTTCAGCGCGGGGATGGCAATGACGCACTCTTTTGTAGTCCGCAATGCTGAAAAGCTATAGTTGGTGTCGCTGATGACGCAGGAGAGCAGTGGCGGCTCGAATTCGACCATCATGTGCCACGACATGGTCATGATGTTGGTTTTGCCTTTTTGGGCGGTCGTCAACAGGGCCACCGGGCCCGGTTCCAGCAACTCATAAACCTTCGACAGAGGCAGATTATTCATTGCTGCGGGGACTCCTCGACCCAGGGCTTAAAGGGAAACGCGCTAATTTCACTGTGGATGCGCTTGACCCATGGAGAGTACGATACCAGACGGTTCCAAAAGCAATTGCGCCGGCGCCCTGCGCCGCAAGGGGATGTGTTTCACATCTTAAGTGAATCGGCAGGCGAAATCACCTATAAAGATGGCGGGAAGAGCGCAGGGAACCACGCGTGACAATTCAGGGTATTTCCGAGGGATTGCTCCGGTCGTGAGCCTGACGAGTTTATGCTTGATGGGTTGTTGCAGGGAGGGTAATGCATGCGCCGAAGAGAGTTTCTGAGCACGGCAATGGGAGCGGCAATGATTCACACCGGCGCTTTTGCAGGTACGCTTTGGGGTGAGGAAACAGGGATGCCGGCAGCGGCTTCAGCGCTTCCAATTGAAGGGCGCAGTCTGCGCGAGAGGCAGAGCAGGGTTGGGCCAATGGCGCTTGGGATGGTGATTGCTCCTTCTTTTGCCGACCCGGAGAGTGCAATTGCGCGAGTGAAAGAGCTGAGATTGTCGAATTGCTTCCTCAGCCTGGACGACTGGATCGGAAAGTTCAGCGCATCGGCCGCGCAGCAATTAAACGCGCTGCTTGATAAGTACGGAGTAACTCCGACAAGCGTGGAGGTGGTGGGGCCGGGACGGTTGGTTTGGGACTTCGCCGAAGGGCCTTCGACCATTGGCCTGGTGCCCCGCGCAACGCGGGCCGCCAGGATCGACGCGCTGAAACAGGCGTCGGAATTCGCAAAGCGCCTGGGCGTGCCGCGCGTCCAGACTCACTGCGGCTTCATTCCTGAGAATCCGGCAGATCCTCTTTTCAAAGAGGCAGTGGACGCTATCCGTGAAGTTGCGATTTATTGTGCGGGGAACGGGCAGGAATTCCTGATGGAGATCGGGCAGGAGACGCCGACCACGGTGAAGCGAACCATTGTGGAAGTGGACCAGCCAAACCTCGGCGTCGGCTTCGATACGGCGAATCTGATTCTCTATGGCAAGGCCAATCCGGTCGACGCAGTAGAGATCATCGGGAAGTATGCCAGAAGCGTGCACGCCAAAGATGGAATGTGGCCCACAGACCCCATGCGTTTGGGAGAGGAAGTCTTGATCGGCACGGGCCGCGTGGATTTTCTAAAGGTCTTTACCGCGCTCGACAGGTTTGGTTACAAAGGCGCCATCACCATTGAGCGCGAAATTTCTGGCCCGCAGCAGATTGAAGATGTACGGCGCGAGAAGGTTTATCTGGAAAGAATTCTGGCGCAGGTCCGGGCCAATCGTGCGGGGTGAACAAAGGCGCTTTCCTCGACTCAGTCCTTTTTTAGCATGGAGTACCGGATGCGTCTCGCAAAACGGCCAATCGGGGTTGCAAGCAGGCGCGCGCGAATTGAATCATCAATGGGCTCCGTGGGTTCCGGCAAGACTTCTTTAGCCACTACTTGATAGAGGGGGCGCAGATCGAGGGTGTTTCCCCAGCCGCTGGGATTGCGTACAAACTCTGCGATTTTGATGGTGCAAATGCTGGTTTTTTCCGACCACTCCTCGAACGCACGTTTTTCCGATTCTTTCTCTCCCAGGAACTCGTCGAACAGCAGCAGGCTTCCAGTCCCCAACAATGGAGTTAGCCAATTTAAAGCGCAGAGCGTGGAGGAGTACAAATCCGCGTCGAGCGAAGCGAGTGCCACACGGCCTACCCGCGCCGCCAGCTCCGGAGTCAGCGAATCTTCAAAAAAGCCTTTCACTATCTCTACGCCTGGAATGCGCGGTGGTTCGCACGCGAATGTGCCAACCTCCGCATTCTCAAACTTTTCTGTCAGTCCCTGGAACGAATCGCAGGCGAATATGCGCTTCCTTGAGTGGCCAAGGGCGCGGCGCAGAACTCGGGTGGAGTAGCCTTTGTGCACTCCAAATTCTATGATGTTGCCAGGCACACGACGCGCAAGGTTTACAGCAACTTCTAGCGCTATCGCCGATGGGGGGAATGTAACGCGCTTGCTCAGTTGGTCCCATGCGAACTCGTTTGAATTCGTAGTAGATAATCCTTGAGTCTGGAACGTGGCCAATCCCATGACAGTAACCCTCTGTGGGTTGGGATGCACCTAAAAGAGCCGAGTTGCCCGCAAATTTGAACGCGAGTTGCGCGCAAAAAGACGCACATCGGCGCAAGTCACAGAAAAGCGATAGCTTCAAGGGGAACATCCGAACCGTTTTTTGCCGTCATAAAATTTGCTCGCGTAATGGCCGCTCTTCGATTTTCGTTTCGGCGGGCGCGCGACCGCTAGTTCGGTATATAAAGGAAGGCTATGAATCGAAGACAGTTTGTGAACGACTCGGTTGCGGCGTCGGCGCTATTGCTGCTAAAGCGAGGAACGGCATTTGGCTATGAAGCTAACTCGGCGGTAAGGCTGGCGCTTCTGGGCTGCGGTTCGCGCGGGACAACAGTTGCCACATCCTTTGCAAAGAACGCCAGCGCTCGCGTTGTGGCTCTTGCCGATCTTTTTGAGGACAAGCTGGAAGCGGGCAAGGCGCACTTCGACCAGGTTGCCGATCAATCGGGCTACGCGAGGGTTGATCCACGGATGATGTTTCGCGGGTACAAGGCCTTTGAGCAGGTGGCAGCATCCACGGGCGTGGACGCGGTGCAAATTTCAACTCCGCCGTGGTTTCATGTTCAGCATCTGGATGCCGCTGTCAGTGCCGGCAAGCATGTTTACTGCGAGAAGCCAGTGGGGGTAGACGCGGCCCAGGCGAAGCAGGCCTTGGAGATCGGCAAGCGTGCAGACGGGCGGGTCAGCCTGGATGTTGGCTTCCAGATCCGCAGCGCTCCGCCCTTCGTCGAGATTGTCCGGCGTATTCACGAGGGCGCTCTGGGCAAAATAGCTTCAATTAGCGCCAATTACAACGCGCCAGAGGCGACTTATCCCGAGCTTCCGGGAAAGTCCGCTGACGAGGTGCGAATTTGGCGCTGGCTATGGGATCGCACGCTTTCGGGCGACATTATTGTCGAGCAGAATATCCATGTTATCGATATCTGCAACTGGATTCTCCAGGCGCATCCCATCAAAGCGACGGCAACGGGGGGAAGAAAAATACTCAATCATGCCGGAGATATGTGGGATAACTACCAGGTCATATATACCTATCCCGATGACATCCACGTGAGCTTCTCCTCCACCCAATTCGGGCCTAAGGGCTGGTTCGACGCTGCGGCGCGTGTTTTTGGTTCGGAGGGTATTGCCGAAGCTCCGTACTCTGGCCCGTTGCGCATCGTGGGCCGCAATTCCTGGGCATGGGCCGATCCAGCGTCGGCGGGCCCGGCAGCTCCCGGATCCTTTGCCGCGAATGGAGCGTTCGGCGACAACCTGGCGCAAGCCGACAAGGAAAAAGAGCGCGGGTTCATCGAAAGCATTACGTCCGGGAAGTTTCATAATCAAACTGCCGCTGGAGTGGAGGCCGCGCTAACTGCAATGCTTGGCCGCATGGCCGGGCAGTTGGGGCGCGAGGTGACATGGGAAGAGTTATTGAGGCACGGGGAAAAGTACGAGTTAAACATCAATATGAGCCAGTTTTCGTGACCTTGAACGAAAAGTGATTTGACAGCTTGGAGTTGCGGCCGCGCGCTGAGAAAAACAAGGGTCGACCGTGGCGCGCGGGCGGAGGTATACTGGCGCGGTCGAAAATTGAGAAATAAATCCTCGTTTGGATTTTTCCCGGAAGCAGGCAAAGGAGAGGTAATGGATCGCAGGACATTTAACAAATTTCTAGGACTCGGAGCGGTCCATGCTCTATCTACTAACGCGCCGTTGAGCGCAGAGCCGGCCGGTGCTGCGGCTGGCGCCGATTCGGTTGCCGAGCCGCATGGCCCCGCGCAGATACCGGCGCGGAAGGTCGAGTGGCCCACGCGGACTTACCGGCGGCTGCTGGTAGATACTCACGTCCCCGACTGGGACGACCGGCTGATGGCCAGCTTCGACGCGGCCGATTATGTTTCCACTATTGCCGGCGCTGGGTTTCAATCGTTGATGCAGTACGCGAATTCGCATGTGGGGCTTTGCCTGTGGAACACCAGGATCGGCCAGAAGCATCGCAACATGAAAGGACGCGACTACTTTGGCGAGGTGATGGAGCAATGCGACAAGCATGGATTGCACCGCATAGCCTATTACAGCCTGGTGTTCGATGATTGGGCTTACCGCACCCATCCGGAGTGGCGGGTTTTTCCTGCCGCATTACCAGAGTCTGAACGCCATGAGCGCGCCGGAGCTGTGTGCATTAATTCGCCTTACCCCGAGCACGCCATCGCCTGCATCCAGGAGCTCGTGGCCAACTACGACTTTCAAGCCATCTTCTTCGATATGACGTTTTGGCCAACCATCTGTTATTGCCCGCACTGCGTTGCGCGATACTGGAAAGAGCAGGGCGCGGAGCCGCCTCGCGTGGTGGACTGGAAAGATCCGCAATGGCGCACCTTTCAGAAAAGCCGCGAGCGCTGGATGCGCGAGTTCACGCTGAAGATCACCAAGGCCGTGAAAGACACCAGGCCTATTCAGGTCTACGATCAGTTCGGCACCTTCTTTGCGCCGTGGGGGGTCGCGGTCTCGCTGGAGCAAAACGAAGCCTCGGACTTTTGCGCCGGCGATTTCTACGGCGGCGCGGCTCAATTCTCCATCGTCTGCAAGGCCTTCCTCAGCATGACGCGCCACCGGCCCTACGAATTCCAAACTTCGCGCACGCTCAACCTGAACGATTTTGAGACCGTCAAGCCATTCGAGCAGCTGGCGCTTGAATCCATGATCCCGATGATTCACTCTTCGGCCTGCATGTTGATTGACGCTATCAAGCCCACCGGCGTGCTCAACCATCGGGCTTACGAATACATGTCGCAGATCAATGCGCTGCACGATGCATTCGAGCCGTTTTTGGGCGGCGAGATGCTGGCCGACGTGGCCATTTATTACGACAAGAATTCAATGTACGATCCGGCCACGAGCGGCAAAACGGTGCCGGAAGCGACGAAGAACGTGTGGGATCACCCGCCGCATCTGAATGCGGCGGTGGGTGCGGCGCACTTTCTCCGTGAAGCCCACATCCCCTTTGGCGTGATCACCAATATCTCGCTGGACCAGCTGAGCAGCTATCGTGCGGTGATTCTCCCCGGGGTGGTGGAGATGACCGAGGAGGAAGCCAGTATTTTCCGCGATTTTGTACGCAACGGTGGCGTTCTTTATGCCAGTGGAACGTCTTCGCTGAGCGCGCCGGGAGATGGAGAAGAGAGGTTCCTGCTTGAGGATGTGCTGGGGGTGAAGCATGTGGGCAAGCTCGGCGGACGAACCACCTATTTGTCTACGACAGACAAGGAGCTGACCGAGGCCATCTGGCCGCAGGAGAACATGGGTTTCAGCGTGTCGATGGTCAAGGCGCAGGCGGCGCCGGACACACAGGTGTTGGCCACTGTGACGCTGCCATTTGTCGACCCGGACGCGGGCAATCCTATCAATGTCCACTTCGCGCAAATCTGGAGCAATCCTCCCGCGCCCGAGTCAGGCACCGATCCGGGAATTGTGACGCATTCGTTCGGCAAGGGAAAGACCATCTGGACGGCAGCTCCGCTGGAATTGCAGCCCAACGAGGTGAACGCCGGGGTTTTCCTTATCCTTCTGAAACGTGCCTTGCAACCGCCGTACAAGTTCGAGGCCGATACCGACCCGGCAGTCGAGGTCACGCTCTTCCATCAGGAAGATCGCCACAGGCTGCTGCTGGGCATGCTGAACCTGCAGGCGCAGGTTCCCACCATTCCGGTCACTGCCACAGTTCGAATTCATGTGCCTGAAGGCCACCAGGCGCGCAAGGTATCCCTGCTTCCCGCAGAGAAAAGTATCTCTTTCACGCGCGACGGATCGTACATCAGCTTCAAGGTTCCGTCGTTCAATCTGGTGAGCATGGCGATGGTTGACTACACGTAAAGATCTGTTGAATGTTTTGAGGGATTCCGGAACCCAGTTGACTGGTTGGATTCCGGAGTCCTTATGGGTCTGAGCGCCTTAGGCGCGCTTCATGTCCGAATCCAGATGAAGGCGCCTGCCATAAGAACCGCGCCTGCGGCCAGTCTTGTGCGCGGATCGTCTTGAAGCGCCGAAAAGTAAGTCGTTCTGCCTGCTTGGTTTATTCCGGTTGCTAATGGCCGCAAATGTGACCGGCAAACGCGGCTGCGGGTTGCGCAGTCAGCACTTTGCCGTGAGCAGGGTTGGGCTCACTCCCAAACCACCCCTCCACAATCTTGCCAATCAAGAACTCGTGGGAGGAGGTGTGACCGAAAAGAGTCATGCAATAAATTGCATGGCAAGGTATACTCCTGCCAATTGGCTTCACATAAACAGCCTTGGTTCACCACCACGATTGCCCAAGGGAGCGGCCACAGCTCCGGTCACGCAAAAACGAACTGCAGGCCTACATGCCTGCGGGATGCAGCGAACAATTCAAGGGATCGCGTACGGAGATGCTCATGAACCGCATCGCAGTTCAAGGACCCAGGCCAGCGAATAGTGAAAGCAATTTACCCAAAACAGCAACAGTCACAAGCGAAGGTCGCCTTCGAAAAATGAGCCGCAGGGGACGCTGCCAGACATCGATAGCAGCCGCGATGAAGATTGCGACCGGACAGAGCAGGGCGTGGGCGTTTGCGCTGGCCCTGCTGCTTGCGGCCACAGGGGCGCGGGCGCAAGCCGTCTTCGGCCTGCAAGGGGTTGGAACCACCTCCGGCAACCAGACCGTTACCGTCACCGCCCAGACCGCCGGCAAGGTAAGCCAGGTTCAGGTGCTCACGCTTGGCGTCAGCGGGCTTGATTTCGCGGCCGGCAGCGGCGCGTCCAGCTGCGGTTCGGCGACCCTGGCGGTGGACGGAACCTGCACCGAATCTGTTACCTTCACTCCAGCGGCGCCAGGCATTCGCGTGGGCGCCGTGGTTCTGCTCGACGGCTCGGGCGATGTTCTGGGCACAGCGTATCTCACGGGAACGGGGTCGGGTGGCCTGGGTGTTCTGGTTCCCCCCAACGTACTCACCGTCGCCGGCGTCTATAAGACCTTTACTTCGTCGCAAGAAAACATTCCGGCCGTCGATGCCAACCTTGACCAGCCCTCCGGCGTCGCCGTCGACGGCGCCGGCAACGTTTACATCGCCGACAGCATTCACAATCGAGTTCGCAAAGTCACCGCGAGCACGGGGCTCATCTCCCTGGTTTCTGGAAACGGCTCCGCAGCCTACACGGGTGACGGCAAGGCCGCCCTGGATGCAGCGCTGAACAACCCGTTTGATGTGGCCATCGACGGTGCGGGCAACCTGTACATTGCAGACGCTGGCAACAACGTCATTCGCAAGATCACAGCTTCAACCGGAATCATTACCACGGTGGCCGGAAACGGAAACGCAGGGTTTAACGGCGACGGCGCGGCAACCACGGTCGAACTCAATGGACCCATGGGCGTAACCATTGACGGAAGCGGCAACCTTTACATCGCCGACACAGGTAACCAGCTCATCCGCGTGGTAAACACCGCAACGGGCATCCTCACCACCGTCGCAGGCAACGGAAACCTCAGCACCAGCGGGAACGGCGAAGGAACCTATTCAGGCGATAATGGGCCGGCGATCAACGCCGGGCTCAGCCTGCCTTATGCGGTCGCCTTCGATGTTGCGGGCAACATGTATATTCCCGACTCGGCCAACAATCGCGTCCGCAAAGTGGCGGCTGCGGGCGGCCAGATTATGGGGAGTTCCGTCATCTCAACGATTGTGGGAACGGGCGCGGCGACCTACACAGGCGACGGCGGCGTGGCCACAGCGGCAACCGTTTACTCGCCGTCCGGCGTGGCTGTGGATGCAGCTGGCAATGTGTACATCGCCGACACTCAAAACGAAGCCATCAGAAAGATCAATGCCACTACTGGGGATATCATCACCCTCATCGTGAATGGCCAGGGCATCATACTGTCAAGCCCCACCGCAGGGCCCACGCCGGTGCAGCTTTACGCGCCGCTTGGCGTCACGCTGGACGGCAACGGCGACCTCTTCGTGGCCAGTTACCTCTACATGCAGGTTCTGGAGCTCCAGAGCAACTTGGCCGTCCTGGATTTTGTCGCGACTCCGATTCGGGAGGGCTCGGTTTCCCAACCGGACAACCAGACTTTGGAAAATGACGGCAACCTGCCGCTGGACCTGACAGCCATTACCCCGGACGCGAATTCGGCGGTAGATGCGGCTACAACCACCTGCAATCTCGGCAACCCTTTCCTGAACGTGGACGACGACTGCACCATCGCAGCGGAATTTGCGCCCACGGTCGCAGGCGATCCGCTCGTCGCCCATATTGACGTAACGGGCGCTACCCCCAACTCGCCGCTGGATATTGAATTGATAGGCGATGCAACCGCGGTCAATTCCACAACCATCACGGTCAGCTCCAATGTGAATCCTTCCAATTTCGGTCAGAGCGTGACCTTCACGGCAACCGTGACCACGGGAACCGGCGATCTGACCGGAACGGTCAGCTTCTTCGATGGCACAACGACGCTGGCGGCGAACGTTGCGCTGAACGCTCCGGGCACAAGCGCGACAGCTACTTTCACCATATCCACGCTGGTGGTGGGGTTGCATTCGATCACCGCGACCTATAACAACACCAACGACCCGGCGCACTCTACCGCGACCTCGCCGATTCTGACGCAAACGGTGGATGAGATCACGAAAATCGATCTCGCATCCAGCCAGAATCCATCCACCGTGGGCCAGAGTGTCACCTTCACGGCGACGGTCACAGTCCCAGGCGGCGGAGGCGTTACGCCCGATGGCACCGTGACGTTTACGGTTAACGGCACCGCTCTGCCTCCCGTGCCCCTGCCCGCGAATGGTATCGTTTCTTACACAACTTCGACGCTGCCGCAGGGAAACAATCCCATTTCCGCAACCTACAGCGGGGACCCGGCAAACGAGATTGTAGGCAGCACCTCGAAGGTCCTGAACCAGGATGTACAGGCGGCGGCATCCACGCTGGTGACCTCATCGCTGAGCCCGTCCACTTATGGAAGCGCCGTCACCTTCACCGCCACGGTCACGCCCGGTAGCGGGAACGTGGCTGCTACCGGCAAGGTGAACTTTCTTGATGGAACAACGGTGATTGGCTCGGGAACTCTGGCGGGCAATCCAGGCGTGGCCACGCTCAACATTTCAACGCTCTCAGTCGGCACGCATACGATTACCGCAGCCTACCTTGGCGATTCAAATTACGGGCCCAACACCTCCCCGTCCATCAGCCAGGTAGTAACCCAGGTGACGACCACGACCACAGTTGTCGCGGCGCCCAATCCGGGGATCGCCGGCTCGCCCGAGGCCATCACTGCCACCGTAAAGCCTGCATCCGGCACGTCTGTACCCACAGGCACGGTTACATTCACCGATACCTTTAATGGCGCGACGACAACCCTGGGAACCGCGACCCTGACCTCCGCCGGGACGGCCGTCATCAATCCCACGCTTGCGCCCGGAGCGCACTCGATCGTCGCTACGTATGCGGGTGACACCAACGATGGCGGCAGCGCCTCCGCTCCGTACGCGTTGACGGTGAATCTGGCCACCACCTCAACGGTGGTCAACTCCACTCCGAACCCTTCGGTGGTGCAATCCACGGTGACCTTTACCGCCACCGTGAAGGGCAACGGTGGAACGCCTACCGGCACAGTGACCTTCAACGCAGGCGGAAATTCCATCGGCACCGGGCAGCTGAACGCAGCCGGTGTGGCTACGCTTACGTATTCCGGGCTGGCGGCGGGCAACTATCCGATTACGGCAGTCTATGGCGGAGACACGGATGACTCACCCAGCACATCGGCTGCGATTACCCAGGTAGTGAACACCATTCCCACGCTCACCGACCTGGGCTCCGCGTCAACCACCGGCGCCAATCCGCAAGTGATCCTGGTGGCGACGGTCATCAACGCCGCCGGCCCCTTGACTCCCACGCCCACAGGCACGGTTACCTTCAACAATGGATCGACGGTTATAGGGACTGCCACGCTGGATTCGAGTGGAATTGCCGACCTGGTGCCGATTCTGCCTGCGGGCACGTACAGCATTGTCGCGGTCTATAGCGGCGATACGCTGCACGGCCCGTCCACTTCGGCGCCAGTTTCCATCACTGTGCCGCCTGCCGGATTTAATCTCACCGTGACCCCGGCCTCGGTGACGATTCCGACGACAGAGAACGCCACGGTTACCGTGACACTGACCTCATTGAACGGCTTTACCGATAACATCGGTTTGGGCTGCGCGTCGCTGCCGGCCGGGGTAACCTGCCACTTCACGGTAACGTCGAACGCCTGCTCAGGTTCCACGACGGCGCCTTGCATCGCGCTTGCGGCCAACGCCTCGCCCACCGCCCAGTTGACCATTGACACCAACTACCCCCTGACCGGCGGCGCGGCGGCCATGAACTCCCATGCCGCGAAAACCCGTACGAATCTGGCGGGCTTGCTTCTCCCCTTCAGTCTGTGCTTCAGCCTGGTCTTCTGGCGATTCCGCAGGCAGCACGCGAAGGTGTTCACGATGGTTCTGGTCATTCTACTTTCGGGCGCGGCGATGTTCGTCAGCGGGTGCGCCGGAATCAGTTCCAGCAACGCGGCGCCGGGAACCTACGTGATCCAGGTAACCGGCACAGGCGCCAACAGCGACGTCATCCACTATCAAAACGTCACGCTGGACATCACGCAGTAAGGCGAGACTCATGAAAGCAACAGGCAGGAGAGAGATGAATAGCTTCCATGGTTTCGAAGCGCGGCGTGGATTGAAGACGATGCGGCCTGCTGTGTTGCTGCTGGCGCTGTGCTTGGCGTTGGCGCGCCTGGCGCAGGCCCAGGTGATCCCTGAGGGGGACCAAGGAGGCCTCAAAATCTGGGCCGGTGGTACGGCTTCAGGCTATTACCTGCAATATGGCGAGCGGAAGATGCTGGGTATCGCTCCGTTTGTCGACATATCGACAAATCGCCGCTTCGGCTTTGAAGGCGAGGCGCGCTGGCTCGTCTTCAATCAGACGGCCAACGTGAACACCACCACCTATATGGCCGGCCCCACCTACCACAGGGATTTCGGAAAATTTCAGCCGTACGTGAAGGGCCTGGTAGGGTTTGGAGACTTCAATTTCCCTTACGACCTGGCCCACGGGAGTTTCCTGGTGATTGCGCCGGGCGCAGGGGTCGACTATCGCATCAGCCGCCGCATCCGCATTCGGGCCGTAGACTTTGAATACCAGATCTGGCCGCAGTTTGCCTACGGCTCCATGTCCAATTACGGCATCAGCACGGGTCTTCGCATTCGCGTCTTCTAATCCATCCAGATTCAATAATCAAAGCCGCTTTTGCCCGGCCTAATTTCCTGCGTCCGCGCTGTCGGAGTTATGATTGATGCACCAGTGGATGGCGTCGAGTGGCGCGTTGGGCCACTTGGACTGCACCAGATCCTTTTCGCTCAGCTTGTGCAAGGCAAAGTCGATGGTGCCATCCTCGTGGACGGTCCCTTGCAAATATCCGTAGATATCGGTTCTGGATGCCTTGTCGGCTCCTTCTGGAAGCTTGTAGCGATGTGCGCCCGCGCTGCCGATAATGATGCCCGGTACCGTGCGGTTTTGACTCTTCCAATAGGGCGTGTTGAAGATGTTGGGTGAGTAGTAGTGCGAGTGGCTGGCAAGGACATAAACATGCTTCCCTGCTGATTGCGCCTCAAAGAGCCAGTTATAAACCTGTTCGCCGGTGCTGATGCCCAGCGCCCAATCGTCCATGGCATGGTTGGAACTGGTGGAGTGAGGCAGCGCCTCGTGCATCGCCGCCACAATGGTATGAATGCCGGAATGCGGAGTCAGATCGTGGTCCAATATCGAGCGCAGCCAATGCAATTGCGCGCCGGAGAACTCGTCCCTGGTGGCGTTATCCAGGGTAATGAAATCTACGCCATTGCGGGTCCAATGATACCAGGGCTGAGTGCCATTGGCGCCGCCGTCGGCCTTCCGCTGAGCCTGAATCTCCGGGCGATTGAGAAAGCTGGAAAACTTCGCAATGTAGCTCTCGCGCGTCATCGGATTGATGGTGTCGTGGTTGCCGCGTCCCAGAAACACGGGAAGCGAGCCAAAGGATGCTATCTGATGCTGGAGGAAGTCGTCCCAGGCGCGCTGCTGATACTGGTCTTTAGAAAGAGGTGCGCCAGCGGGCTGCATGGCCAGCATATCCTCATCAGGCGACCCGATCCAGCGGAAGTCACCCAGGTGCCAGTAGAAGGCGTCCTTTTCCGCAATCACTTTCGACGCGATGGCAGGCATCACAAAGTCCCCGCAATTGCGGCTGTCGCCAGAGACGGCGAAAGTCCAGGCGGGGCCGTTGGCTTGCCCATATGTGAATGGGGACGCAAGCAGGAACAAGGCTATGGCTGCAAGCGCGAAGAAGGGAAGCGAGGGACGCGAACTGACCATGCTCAAGCATAACGCGGTGCGCGGCGGAGGAAGTTGGCTCCCGTTTTGGGGGAGCGCCGATCTTCAGGTTCCGTGCTCCGTCCGATTTCTCTCATTGTGTGATTCGAGTCACGGTGGCTTGGTGCCCGAGCCCGATAGCGTTGAAGTGACGCCGCAAAGCACAAAATCTGGCGCGGCGAACGAGGAGCGCCTCCATGGCTTACGTCATTACCGATGCCTGCACCAAGGACTTTGTCTGTGCCGCCGAGTGTTCCACCGCGGCGATTGCGCCCACGGCGGAAGATGCGGCCGCCGGCACGGTTTCCCAGTTGTTCATCAACCCCGATGAATGCATCGACTGCGGAAACTGCGCCGACATTTGCGCGCAGCATGCGATTTTCCCTGTCGACGATCTGCCGGCGGACAAGGCGCACTTTGCGGCGAAAAACCAGGTGTATTTCCAGTAGCCGTCCTATTGCGGCTTTGATTCAGTTGAGGGCGCAGGGGGTTCGGCCGGCGCGGGGTTAGGCTGCGCTTGGACTGGGGCCGGAACAGGCAGCGCGGCTGCAGCGGCGGCGGATTTGGGCTGCGGTCCCGTTTGGATGACCGGCAAGGTGAGCGTTTGCACTGTATCGGGGTCGTCGCGCAGTTTGAGGTAGAGAACGCCTCCCGCGGGGTGCGACACGCTCAGTTGTGTTCCCGTAAAGTCGGGCGGCACTTCAGTGGCGTTGTCAAAGTCCGATGAGGCCGCGACGGAAGTTGCGAGAAATAGATTGGTTCCCGTCAGTGTGCAGGGTTTGGCCACGGCGTGCGGGCAGCGGAGCTCCTTGAATCCTGGCAGCCGCACCAGCGTTCCCAATGGGATCCAGTCACCGGTCACTCCTTCGGCAGAAATCACACGCGCCCTTATCGGTCCAAAAGCAGACGAGCCGAACCGCGCCAGGGGTTCCACCGTTCCTATCGCGGTCTTTGCATCTTCGAGTATCAGGCTGTTGTCGTCCAGCCCCAGCACGGTGCGGAAGCTTCCATCCACGGCGCCCACTTCGACCTTTTCGGTGCGGGGAAACTTGGCCGGGACGCTGGACTGGAGAAAGAAGACCAGCCGATCCTCGACAGGCAGATCGTCAAGCGAGCCAAGTCTCACCGGGTTGGGCGACTCGGGAGATGAGTTATCCTGTGTGCCTTTGTTCAGCAATACAACCTGCGGGCGCGGTGCTTCCACGGTTACCGGCGTCTTGAGCTGTCGCCCGTCGCGCAGGCGCACCTTCGCAACATACGGCTTTCCCGGTTCCAGGCTGGAGGTGGAACTGCCCGCTTTCATTTCCAATTGGTCGAAATCCTGCACACGGTTGAGAGCAGACGGGGTGAACGTGATTCCAGCCAGTTCCGCTGTTGCCACTTCGTCGAGCCGGGTGCCTCTCAGCACCGCCTCCGCGTCGCCTGTGCTCAGCGTCAGCCGATCGAGCGATGCAGCCTCGGCATAAGCTGTGAACGGCAGCCTGTCCGGCTCCTTCAAACCAAACTGGTAGATCTCAAACGTGACGGGCCCCGGAGCCGCGTCTTTCATGGGAACGGTCACGTCCAGCAGCTCGGGTCGGGGCGATTTCCAGGCCAACTTCACGGGGCTGCCGTCGCCGGCTTTTTCTTCCACCCGGTCCACGCAAAGTGTACTGTCGTCCTCAAGGTGCAGCGTGTCCTCGCGGCCCACAACCAGGGCAGACTGATCGCCAGCCTGCAGGATCCACTTGCCGGGTTCGGCCACGTGCAAGCGAAAGCGCGGGCCGATCCAGTCGTCAAAGCCCCATTTGCCGCGCAACTCGCCTACCAGGTTACCTCCCGTGGTGGGCATCGCCGGATGATCCAGAACCAACCCGCCCAGGGCTGGATCAGCCTTCACTGGCCAATCCTCCGAAGTGGCTTTCGAATCCGCGCGGCCAAAAATGTGGAGCGTGAGCGAGTGCGCCAATTGCGTGCCAAAGACGAGCGGCGCCCCCTCGGCGGGCAGTACCAAGCCGGGCCGTTGTGCGCAAAAACTCTCTGCCGGATTGATCGGATGAAGAGGCGGCGCCTTGGAGGGCCCCACCGGAGGCAGCGCCACCACCACCACAGACTTGGGATCGCGGAACGAGGGTGGCAGGTTGAGGCGCAGGTTCAGTGTGTCCTGGGTGGGCAGAGCCAGCGCGGGTATGTACTGGAAATGCGCGGTATGAAGGGAAGAGAGGATTTTGGCCGTGTCTACGATGGCGCCGACGTAGGGGCTGTAAAGGCCGCCGCCGCCCAGGGTGGAGTAGCTAATCTGGTTCATAAGGTCGCCGGTGGTGCCGTTGGCCAGCTGGTTCACCAGCGATTGCGCGTTGGCGTCGTCAAGCACCAGGCCCTCAGTGTGCTGCACCAGGCAGGGGGCCTGTTGGTCGCTTGGCTTGTCAAAGCATTGCTGATCCAGCCGTATGCCCAGGCTGTGCGCCGCCTTTTCGGTGCGTTCCTTCAAGGATTTGGGGTCGGTTTGTGAGGTTTCCCTCACCTCGGCCAGGAAGGTGTCGAGCCTCATGCGGTCCCAACTGGCTGCCTGCAAATCCTGTGTGGCGCGCACGAATGCGCCGGGGCGGCCGCGCACGGCGGTGCGCAGGGTGCTCAGGTCACCACCCGTCTCCGGCGCCAAAAAGATCAGCGCCTGCTGCGCTTCCGCGGGCACAACGATAAACACACCCTCCTCGCGCGCCTCGCGGGTCCAGGTTTCCACCCGCGTAAACCACTCCGGCGGAGGCGGATTCGTAGCTCCGCGCAGAAACGCGACGATGGCAACCAGGTGTGTGGACTGGCTCTCGGGCAGATCGGGATGAATCCACAGCCGGTCTCCAGGCAGCAGGTTCGGGACCTCGCCAATGGGCAAAGTCACCTCGCCACGCTTCACATGCACGTCTACCTTGGGCCCTGTGAGGTCGAAGGCCGGCTCTGCGGCGTGCAGTATGGATGAAGCCAAACACCAAAGCAAGAACAACCGCAAACAATAACGCATAACTACTATTGTACGAACTTCGGCGAGGTGAAAGATGTTCGCGACTGCGCAACTTCTTCTCAGGAGCGGGGTTATGATAAGGGGGAATGTGGAAACTATTCTTTTCACGCTGCCCCCAGGCCAGAATTATCGGGTACACTATTTTTTGTATAGCACTGTGTTGAATTAGCTATCGCATTTTTCGGAAACTAAGTTAACAGCAACCAGGCCCCCAAAGCCGGCGCGACCCCGAAGAGGCACGGTCCTCTAAGAAATCAGCAAAGGCTACACTATTTTCCGAAATGTCGTACATTCTGTCTCGAATCAGCGTGGAATTAGAGGCGCCTGTCTCGCTGGCCGGCGCGGTATATGGAGAAGAACGAAATGAAATCGAAAAAACCCTCAGCAGACAATTTGGATACTTATCTGAGCATTCCCGATGCGGAAGAGATTGTGGAGGAGGCCCTGAACGAACTGGCGTTTTCCCCCGACCCCGGCCTAGCGCGCGCGCTGCGCTTTCTGGCGCCTCCGGGGTACCAGGCGATTGTGGAGCTGTGCGGCGAAAATGGGCGCAGCAAGCGCCGCAACGCTTCAGCAGATACCTGGTCGCCGGAAGAGGATGAGGTGCGCATCTATTTTGAGCGCATCGGCGACGGCGAAGCTGCCCCGCGGCCTGTTCGCGCTGCACGAGCACAAGCGGATGAAGGGATTGACGACGAGGACGACGACGGCCAGGAGGCCGTGATTCCCGCCGATCTGGACGCCCGCGTGAAAGAGTTGTGCGCCGCATTGGCTGAGGCCGAGCGCGGCGGCCACGCCTTTATCGCGCTCAAGTGGTTCCGCGATTCTTTTTTGCCGCGCAAGGCATTCCGCTGGAATCAACATCCCGAGTCGCGCCAGTCGGTGCTGGCTGAGGCCATTCAGCGGGGCGTGGTGCTCACCAGCAAAATCGCCAACCCAAAAACACCGGCCTACCCCACCACCACCATCCGCCTGAACCGCGCTGAGGCCGGAATTCCCGAGGAGACGCAGCGCTTCCATCCTGTGTCTGTTCACGGCGACACCATTGCCGAGGCCATCGAAGAGGAACGAGGCAACCTGTGAGCTGCTACTTTCTTGAGGCTACGGCATTCGCCAAGCTGTTTGTGCAGGAGCAGGGTACCGACGCGTTGATTCGCCTGATGGAAGCCGTCGAGGACAATCGCAAGCTGATCTCCGCCTCTACGCCGCTGGAGGTTTACGCGGCTATTCGCCGCCGCGAGCGCTCTAGCGGCATTTCGCCTGAAGACGCCACCGCAGCGCTCGATATCTTGCGGCTCGAGGCCGCGCGCATGGTGCAGCAGCCGCTGAACCCGGCGGTGCTTGAAGCCGCCCGCCAGCTCCTCGATCGCACCACACTGCGCTGGCCCGACACTCTGCAACTGGCCGCGGCGCTGGTGGCGCGCGACATGTTCGCTGGCACGGAGATCATCTTCGTATCTGCTTCGGCACAGTTGCTTGAAGCGGCCAAGGCCGAAGGGTTTCATGCTCTCGATCCGGCCAGGGAAGCGACTGAAGCGGTCAAGGAAACGGAGTAAGGGGTCCTCAGCTCTCCTTGCGGTAAAGCATGTCGCGGATGGTTCGCCGCCGGGCCTCGTTCATTTCGCTTTCAGCTTTGCGCTCCTCGGCGCTCAGGCCGGGCTTGCCGCCGGAGTCCATTGACTCCGGAGTGCTGCATGAGGGACAGCGGTTGGCGAAGCCGGGTTTGCCGGGTTTCAGCTCGAATTCCTCAGAACAGATGACGCAGATTTTGATTGGAAAAGCCATTTCCAATCCATAATAAACGCTGAAATCCGGAATCATTCCTTCCGGAATTTATTTGCCTGCTCGAACTCGTCGCGCAATTCCGGCGTACGCAGATTTTCGCGCAAGTGGGCAGGGCGCGGGTTAGGAAAAATGGGAAGCTACGAACAGGGCTAACTCATATTGTTTTTAATTCCCGGTTGCGGCTGGTGACGGCAAAGAATCTCGGACGAATCTGGGCGACTATTGAAAGAATCGGCCGTGGATGAAATCGCTCGCAAAGATCGACTCGGTGGCATTGAAAAGCTCAGGCTGGATCGGGTCGGGGGAGGCCTTCAGGTCTGAAAAGTAGAGTCCGTCGCAGCTGAACTCGATCCAAAATCTTGGCTGAATCTCTTCGTCAGGACTATGGATGGCGCCGCACCTGGGGCATGCGTTTTTGCTTTCTCCATGGGGAGCAAGAAGGTGCGCGCGTGTTCATGCCAAGGCTCGCTAAGTTGGGTGCGGCGGTCCCTCAGCAGACATTTCACGCTCGTCCGAAAGATCCTGGCAGGATCGGGCTTGGCGCAATCCTTTTCGTAAAGCTCGAATGGAGAGGACGAAACCAGTCCAAGGCCCTCCAGGGTCAGAATGTAGTAGCAGCCTTTTACGATGTGCTGCTCAATGGCGGCAAACTCTGCGACAGGTACGTCCTTCAGCCGCTTTCCAAGGGGGATTTTCTTTCCTGTGTGGGGGTTGCGAGCAAAGACGTCCTCGTCGGTTGGCATCCGGAGACGAATTCTGGGAGGCGAGGAGAGCACACCGGCCTTGAGGAGGTGTTGGAAGAACCCGAGGACCTGATCGGAAGACGGGACATAATCGGTACGGCTTGGGATGAGCAGATGGGTATCGAACATATCCGTCGAACTCCGGCCAGGGCCAATTCTAACAGCCGAGTACCCCGCCTTTTTCGCGCTTCTTGCGAAAAGGGTCGAAAATAGGAGAAGTCGGTACCCCGAATTTGCTACCCCCGGCGGAACCGGTTCGCCTGCTCGAACTCGTCGCGCAACTCCGGCGTGCGCAGATTTTCGCGCAAGTGGGCAAGGCGCTGCTCAAGCGCGTTCAAAGCCGCAGCGACAGCCTCGGTGTTGGTGTACGCAATGTCGCGCCACATGGAGTAAGGGCTCGCTCCCAGCCGCGTCATCTCGCGCAGGGCGCGCCCGCCCACGTCTTTCAACTCCGGCGCGTCGCCTACTTCTTGCTGCAAAAGAGCGCTCAGCGCCGTAGCCACAAACTGCGGCAGATGGCTAACCCACGCCACCAACTCATCGTGGCGTGCGGGATCAAGGTCGATGGTTTTCGAGCCCATGGCAACCACCCACTCGCGCCAGCCTTTGACCAGCGCTGCCGAGTGCGGAGATCGTTGCGCAACCGGGTCGTCAGTAAACAGCCACACCGCTCCGCGAAACAGGTCTGCATCGGCCAGCTCCGCTCCGCCGCGCTCCTTGCCTGCCATGGGATGGCCGGGCAAAAAGGCGGCGCGCTCGGGAGTGTTGAAGAGGCGGGAGGCTGCCTCGCAAATTTTGCCCTTGGTGCTGCCCACGTCGGTGACCATGTGTTCGCAACCGAGAACGCCGGATAACTGCTCCATAAAATCGAGCGTCGCGTAGATGGGCACGGCCAGCAACACCACCTGGCTCTCTCGCGCGGCCTGCAAGGGGCCTGATGCAATATAGTCGATGGCGCCCATCGCCAGCGCAGCCTGCGAGCCCTCGGGGCTGCGGTTCCAGCCAAAAATGGTCCCGCGAAAGCCTGCCGCGCGCAGCGCCAGACCCACCGAAGTGCCCAGTAGTCCCGTGCCCAGAATGGCAATGCGTTCGATCATAAGGTTTCGTCTTCGCTCCAAGTGCTTTGAAAGGGCTCGGCTTTACAGCTTGGTGAAAGCTCCCTGAAGTCGGTAGTTTTGAAAGGGCACGGCTTTAGGCGTGCCGACTGTTTGGCCAATTACATTTCGGGCTTTAGTCCCCGAGGCAAGCCGCTTGCGCGGGCTTAATCACTTCCTATCCTCGATCCCTCAGCGGCTAATGTCCAGCCGGGCAGTTCCTTTACATTTCAGACCGGGCGGATGCTTTACACATTTGTCCGGGTTTTGGGGTTCTTGTTTTTGGGTTTATGATTCACATTCTCGTCGTCGTAGCCGGGGTTG
>JBEKEQ010000038.1:0-30925 GCA_050013735.1 Occallatibacter sp. | reverse complement strand
ACGCGCTCAAAAGCAAGGGGATGCCGTCAAAGGAAACCTGACCTCGGGCCGCCACGGGCAGCAGCACAGCGGCCAGGACCGTGGCCATAGTAAAACGCATGCGCAGTGATAGAAGACAGTTTTGAGCCGGCGCAATTGAAAGCAGCATTTAGACCTCGCCTGGTGAAGCGGAAATGGGGGAAATCCAGTTACCCGCGCAGATCGGATCGAGAACGCGCAAACAAGGGAATGCTTGCGCCGGGGAATTCTCTTTTGTATTAGGCGTCGGCACATCAACGCTGTCAAGTGAAGATTGATGGATCGACTTTTTGGGATCGGGCCACGTTTCACTGGCCAGGAACCGGAAGGCCCGATCTTCGCGAATGCGCTGCTCCAGACGCCGAGAACTGATCAGACCCAGGCATTAGCCGTACAGCCATACCTTCACGAGAAGCGAGGAACGGTAGAGTTGGCTACCCTTCACCGCATCGCTGGCATGAAACAGGCTTAGATCCAGGCGCTCCGCAACAAATTCGGCGCAGGCGTACTTGAGGCGGGGTGTGGGCGGATTCATGAATCCGCGGCCGGAACGGGTCATAATTGTGGGAGGGCGATCCCTTATGAGCCAAACTCAAGTGATTATGCAGGCTTTATGCACGGACTGCAGCCCGTACCCTTCAAACTAACGCCCCCCTCCACGGTCAAATTGCGAGGAATGCTGCTAAAATCGTTGTTTCCGGTAGGCGAGCCGCCAAGAATCCCATCCGCAGAAAGTCTCGAACGTGCCAGAAGAGCCCATTTCAAAATCCGTGACCTATGCCGACGCAGGCGTGGACATTGCCGGCGGCGACCGCACTAAGGAGCGCATCAAGTACCTGGCGCAAAAGACCTTTAACCGCAATGTGCTGGGGGGGATAGGCGGGTTTGGAGGTCTGTTTCGTCTGGACTTGCAGCGGTGGAAGAACCCAATCCTGGTGAGCTCAGCGGATGGGGTGGGCACCAAGCTGAAGGTGGCGTTTGAGCTCGGGCTGCACCACACGGTGGGCGCGGACCTGGTGAACCACTGCGTGAACGACATTGCCGTGCAGGGGGCGACGCCGCTGTTTTTTCTGGACTACCTGGCGACCGGAAAGCTGGACCCCGAGGTGGCCGAGAGCGTAGTGAGTGGGCTGGCGGATGGATGCAGGGCCAACGGGTGCGTACTGATTGGCGGGGAAACGGCGCAGATGCCGGGCTTTTATGCCGAGGGCGAGTACGACCTGGCGGGGTTTATTGTGGGCGCGGTTGATCGCGACAAGATGGTGACCGGGGCGGGCATCAAGGCGGGGGACGTGCTGATCGGGCTGCCTTCGACCGGACTGCACACGAACGGGTACTCGCTGGCGCGAAAGCTGCTGTTTGAGGTTGGCGGGTACAAGCCGACGCAGTATGTGACGGCGATCAAGGAGAAAGCCGGCGCGGCGCTGATGAAGACGCATCGCAGCTACCTGCACGTGATTCAAAAGCTGGTGACGGCGGGGGTGACCACGGGGATGGCGCACATTACCGGCGGGGGGATTACGGAGAACCTGCCGCGCATTCTGCCGAAGAACATTGGGGCGCAAGTGGAGATTGGGAGTTGGCCGGTGCTGCCGATTTTTGAGCATCTGCGGGCGCTGGGGCAGGTTTCGCAAGAGGAGATGATGCGCACCTTCAACATGGGCGTGGGGCTGATTGCGGCGATTCCGGCGGCCAAGTTTTTGCGGGCGAAGAATCTGCTGGACCGGGCCGAGGAGAAGTTTTTTGTAATTGGGCGGGTGGTGAAGGGCGAACATCGGGTGCAGTATACGTGAACCAGTGGACAGTGAAGAAGTGAACAGTGGACGGTGAGGGTAGGCTTTGGAGATCGCATTGAATGGTTCGGCCTTGAGGCTGGGGATTTTGCTTTCGGGGCGGGGATCGAACTTTCTGGCGATCGCGGAGTCGATTCGTGCCGGGCGGCTTCAGGGCGTGCAGATTGCGGTGGTGATCTCCAATGTGGCAGAGGCCGTTGGTCTAAAGACAGCGCGGGAACTGGGTTTGCCGTGCGAGGCTTTGGTTTCAAAAGGGCGCAAGCGCGAAGAGCACGATGCCGACATGATCGCCTGCCTGAGGGCGCACGGCGTGAACCTGGTTTGCCTCGCGGGATACATGCGGCTGCTGTCGAGGGAGTTCGTGGCTGCTTTTCCGAATAGGATTTTGAATATTCATCCATCGCTGCTGCCGGCGTTTGCAGGAATGGACGCGCAGACGCAGGCGTTTGAGTATGGCATGAAGGTTGCTGGGTGTACGGTTCACTTTGTGGATGAAGAGCTGGACCACGGAGCAATCGTGGTGCAGCGGGCGATTGCGGTGGAAGACACCGACGATGCACATATGCTGGCGGTGCGAATCCTGATGGAGGAGCATGTGGCATACAGCGAGGCGATCGGGCGAGTGGCAAGCGGTGAGTACGAGCTGCGGGGGCGGAGGTATGTGCGAAAAGCAGTGGTCAGTGATTAGGGGTTAGCGATTGGGGCTGGAAATCTAGCGGCATTCAATGCTGTCAAGGGGCGCATTCTCGATAAATATTGTAAATAACTGATTGTAGATAGCTTATTCTTTGGCCTTTGTTGCAGGGAGTTAGACCCGGATTGCCTAGCCTTAGAGGTAGCCAGACAAACGACGGAAATGCCGCGCCCGGCGAATGAGTTCGCCCTTCCTGAATGCGGAGGGTTCCGGGGCGCGGGACCGGCTCGTTTGCGCGGCATGAGCTCTCCACTGGACGCGGACCGGAACCACGGCAGTTTCCAGCACTGAGAGCAGCCCGGAGCCAACGGCCAGCCCTGCAGAGCGGCTGGCCAATGGCGGGAAACGGGGTCCGAGGAGACGGCCGACGTTCCACCAATTACTCAAAAAACAGGGGCGGCGATGGCCGCCCTTTTCTATTAAGGAGCTTGTGCAATGAATTCAATTTCGAATATCTGGAACCACCCGAAGACATCGGCAGCGGGGCTGCTGATCGCGATCATTACAGTGGGCGGCGTTCTGGCGCAGCAGGGCATCACGCTGGGCAAGGCGGGAACAGGCACAGTCGTGGCATTGGTGAGCGCGTTGGCGACGGCGTTGCTCGGACTTCTGGCGAAAGATCCGGGGGGAGCGTCTACTTCGGCTAGCTCGACTGCGAAGTTGGGCGTGTGGGCGCTGATTGCGCTGCTGCTGCCTCTGCCATTCGCGGCCGGCTGCTCGGGCACGACGGTTGCGCAGGACATTGTGAACTGGACGCCGGCGCTGGAGGGCGCAGTGGCGACCATCGACTCGACAGGCGCGCTGCTGGCGCCGGCGGATGCGCCGATTTTTGCGGCGGCGACGGCGGGATTCGATGCGGCCAGCGATTTGCTGGTGGCGCAGGCGAAGGCTTATCTGGCCAACCCATCGACCGGTGTATTGGCACAACTACAGAGTCAGATTGTGACCTTTCAGCAGCAGGTGAATGCAGCGGTGTTGCAGGCGGCAAAGATTGTGGATTCGGCAAGCCAGAAGCATGCGCTGGCGGCGATTGAGGGAGTGGGAACCATTGTGAGCGCGATTCTTGCGCTGGTGCAGTCGGTTTCAAGCAAGGCTGCGGTGGCGCAGATGGCTGCGCAATCGAACATCAAGCTGGCGCAGGTGAGGCCGTATCTGGATGGGGACGAGGCGGTGAGGATCGTGGCTGCTCATTATGGAGAGCCTGTGGAACTGGCGCGGGTTCAGGTGGAGCGCGCCGAGCGGGAGGAAGTTTTAGCGGGGTTCTGAAGGCAGCTTTCAGCCTTCAGCGTTCAGCCTTGAGCTCGACTTTTGATCAAGGAGAGCGCTTTTGAGTTCGTGGTATCCCACCCATTCCGCGAAGAAGCTACGGAAAGGATGGGGCACCGACACCATTTGGTCCAACTCGTCCCACCCTTGCGGCAATAAAAAGCCGCAAGGATGGGGCACGGAGCGGGTACAAGAACAAGCGGTGAAAGCACTACGTGTTCTGATCCTGGGCTTCGCCGAGGATCAATTTAAGCGTGATCTGTTTGCGGCCGCGATAAAAGGTGACGCTGATGGTGTCGCCGGCCTGGTGCTTGTCCATGAGAGCGCTGATGTCCTGGGGATCGTTGACTTCCTTGCCGTCGATAGCGACGATTAAGTCGCCGCCGAGCATGATGGGAGTGTTGCCGACATAGGCCTGCTGGTTGCCGCCATGCATGCCGGCACGCTCAGCCGCGCCGCCGGGAAGGACTCTTTGAACGAGGACGCCCGAGTCGACGGCGAGACCCATTTGCGAGGCGAGATCGGGACCGATGGCGTAAGAGACGATGCCCAGCGAGGGACGCTTGACGCGGCCGTAGCGGGTGAGGTCGGAGAGCACGGCCTTGGCGGTATTGATGGGGATGGCGAAGCCGATGCCGGAGCTCTGGTCGGCACCGTTGGAGGCGATCATGGTGTTGATGCCGATGACCTCGCCGCGAGAGTTCAGCAAAGGGCCGCCGGAGTTGCCGGGATTGATGGCCGCGTCGGTCTGGATGGCGTCTTCAATGGGTGCGCCTTCCGCTCCGCGAATGGAACGGATGGAGCTGATGATGCCGCGGGTCATGGTGCCATTGAGGCCGAAGGGATTGCCGATAGCGTAGACCTTTTGGCCGACGTTGAGTTCGGAGGAATCCGCGAGGGTGACGGCCTGGAGGTTGGGCGCATCGATCTGCAAAAGGGCGAGGTCGTGGACCTTGTCTGTGCCGACGACTTTGGCCGGGTAGCGGTGCTTGTTGCTGAGCATGACCTCAATGCCGCGGTTGGCGCCCTCGACGACGTGGTAGTTGGTGAGGACGTGGCCGGAGCGGTCGAGGATGAAGCCTGAGCCCTGGCCGTGCTGGGGCACCGTTCCGTAAAAGAAGTTGAAGACCAATGTGGTGGACGTGATGTTGACTACGGAGGGCAGGACGCGTTTGTAGACGGAAATGTTGTTCTGTTCCTCGGTATCATAGGCAGGCGCGGCCTCAGCTTCAGTGAGTTCGAGGGGAGAACCGGAGCCGCTGGCATTGAGGAAAGAAAAATGGCTCAAATTTGCCGGAAGGTGGGTGGTGAGGTACCAGAATCCGCCAACGAGCAAGACAACCAGGAGAAAGCGGCGCAATCCAATCATGATGTGAGAACCTAAAGACCTTTCCCAGGGCCGAGTGCGTGAGCAGGCCCTATGTATTGATACGCATGGCGCGCGGCCAGGTTCCATGGGGAAATGGCGCGGCTGATGCTTCTCATTTTAAAGACTCGCCGCGCGGAGATTTGTTGCTTTCAGATTTGAGAAGCGGCCAGATGGCGGCGACCTGGGCGTGAAGTTGTTCCTTATCTCCCGTGTTTTCCAGCACGTAGTCGGCCTGGGTGGCTTTTTCGGAATCCGGAATCTGGTAGGACAAGCGAAGACGGGCATCGGCTTCGGCGGCCTGGCGATCGGCGGGTGCGTGACTGATGCGGGCTGCGTAGCGGGCGATTTTGAGTTCGTCGGGCGCGGTGACGACGATGATGCGGTCGATGCGGCGGCGCCAATCGGACAAGACGCCCTCGGACTCGCCGCGGGCGCGGGCGTCGCGGACCACTTCAAAGATGAGGGCTGACTCAACCACGGCCACGGCGGCGCGATCGCGTGCAAAAACTGTTTCCATCCAGCGCTGTTGGGCCGCGATGACTGCGGGATGGACGATGGCGTTGAGCTCGTTGAGGCGTCCTTCCTGAAAGGCCATGGCGGCAAGCCGGGCGCGGTCGAGGCGGCCGTCGGGGTTGACGACTTGCGTGCCGAATGTGCTGACGATCGCGGCGTAGACCGGCTGGCCGGGTTCCATCAGGGCGCGGCCGAGCTCGTCGGCCTCGATGATCTCGGCGCCGAGCTCGCGCAGAATGGCGGCGACGGTGCTTTTTCCGCTGCCGAGACCGCCGGTTAGACCAACGCGCAGCATGCGCTAAAGTCCTCGGCGCAGTTTGGCGGCGCGCACGGTGTTGGACATGAGCATGGCGATGGTCAGCGGGCCTACGCCGCCGGGGACTGGGGTATATGCGCCAGCCAGTTCATAAGCTTTGGGATCGACGTCGCCGACGATGGTGGAACCGCGCTTGGCGAAGGCGGCTTCGCGTTTGGCGTTGCCGGCAAAGAATCGCTCAAACTCGGCGCGGTTGGTGATGCGGTTGATGCCTACATCGATGATGGTTGCGCCGGGGGTAACCATTTCCGCGGTGATGAAGCCGGGGCGGCCGATGGCGGCGACGAGAATGTCGGCCTGACGGGTGATTGCGCCGAGATCGCGGGTTTTGGAGTGGCAGATGGTGACGGTTGCGTTTTGGTGGAGGAGGAGCATGGCGGCGGGCTTGCCGACGATGTCGCTGCGGCCGACGATGACGGCGTGTTGGCCGGAGATGGGAATGGCACTGCGCTGTAGGATCTCGATGATGCCGGCGGGCGTGCAGGGCGCGAGAGCCGGCCTTCCTGCCTGCAAGCGGCCGGCGTTCACGGGGTTGAAGCCGTCCACATCCTTGATGGGCGAGACAGCATCGAGGAGGGTCTTTGTGTCGACCTGGTGAGGAAGCGGCAACTGGATGAGGATGCCGTCGATCTCGTCGCGATCGTTGAGGCTGTTCACCAGATCGAGCATCTCTTCGGTGGTGACGGAGCCGGGCGGGGTGATGAGATCGCTGAAGATGCCGAGTTCGGCGCAGGTTTGCACCTTGCTGCGGACGTAGATTTCAGAGGCGGGGGTGTGGCCGACGAGGACCGCGGCGAGGCCGGGGCGAATGCCCTGGGCGGCGAGGGCGCGGACTTCGCCGGCTACTTCGTCTTTGATTGTGGCGGCAATGGCTGTGCCGTCGAGAGTCGTGGGCATCGTGCACTCCAAAGATTCATCGTAGCAAGTATCGCGGTTTCTACGCCGGGGTGGACGGGATGTAAAGCACTTGGAGGCTTTTGGTATCCCACTCATTCCGCGATGAAGCTGCGGAATGGACGGGTCACACGGCTTTGTAGGGGATCAGAGCGGAATCTTCTTTACTTCACCCATGATGTGCAGGTTATGCTTTCGCCATGCACGAGTTACGCTTGCGCTTCCCCTGCACGCATTTTCTTGTCTTGATTGCCTTGTCTACCGGCCTGGCCTATGGAGCACCGGCGCCGGTTGCGTCTGCGCGCACACTGGTGCTGGATGGGCTGGGCAAGGGTACGGCTCCGCTGGACGGCCCGTGGCAGTTTCACCTGGGCGACGACCTGGCCTGGGCCAGCCCCAGCTTCGACGACTCCGGGTGGGAGCAGCTGACAGCGGATACGACCTTCGGAGCGCAGGGGCATCCCAGTTACCAGGGCTACGCATGGTACCGCCGCGCTATCTCCATTACGCCCGCGCCAGGAGGTTCGCAGGATTTCTCGCTGCTGATTCCGGCCATCGACGACGTGTATGAGATTTACTGGAATGGCGTGAAGGTGGGGCAATTGGGCAACATGCCGCCGCACCTGCTGTGGATGTGGAATGTGCCGCCGCAAATCTTCGCGCTCGGCCCGGTGCGAACCGGCGTGCTGGCGGTGCGGGTGTGGAAGGCGCCGCTGGCTTCGACGGACCCCGATAACCTGGGCGGGTTTGAGGCGATGCCGGTCATCGGCAGCCCGGAGGCGATTGCCGCGATGAAGGGCAATATGGACCTGCATTGGCTGAGCGGGCGGCAGTTCGGGTTCGGCCTAACCTCGCTTTACACTCTCATCTCCATCTTGAGTTTTCTGGCGTGGTTGCGCGACCGCAAGCAGTCGCTGCTGCTGTGGATGGCTATCTTTACCATTTGTCCGCTATGGGAATTGTTAGCTTCCGGGTTGCGACTGGCCTACTCCGGCGCCGCGCTGACCTTTTTTGTCCAGGTGCAGATCCAGGTGAGAGAAGTCTCCCAGTGGTTTGTGCTGCTCTGGCTGTTGCAACTGCACGAAGAGCCGAGGCTGGTGCGACTTACGCGTTTCGCGGGCCTGCTGTGCGTGATTCTAGGCGTGGTGGATGGGGCGCTGCTTTTCCTGTACCCAGCCGTCCTTGGGAATGTGCAATTCCAGATTACGGATGCGGTGCTGACGGTTCCGCTGATTGTGGTCGGCGTTGTACCGGCGATCCTGGTGGCTTATGCAGTGATGCGGCGCAAGCGGCTGGACTCTGCGCGCTGGATTGTAGCCATTTTTGCCTTCCTCGACGCGTCAATTTTCGCGGTGCAGAACATTACTGCGCAAGGCGTGCGGTACACCCATTGGACCATTGAAGAAAAGATGCGCTCGACGGCGCTGTTCACAGTGGGAGGGAATCCGTTCAACATCATCGTGACGGTGCGCGCGCTGCTGTTTCTTTCCATTATTTACGCGGTTGCCCGATATTCCATTACGGAGCGCAAGCGGCGGGCAAACCTGGAACAGGAGATTCAAAACGCGCGCGAGTTGCAGCGGGTGCTGGTGCCTGAAACGCTGCCTTCGCTGCCGGGCTTTACGCTGACCAGCGCTTACCGGCCGGCGCAGGAGGTAGGCGGGGATTTTTTCCAGATTATTCCGATAGAAGGCGGACAAAAGGGAGACGGGGCGGCGGGAAGCCTTTCAACCCTGGTGGTGCTGGGCGACGTGAGCGGCAAGGGATTGAGGGCGGCCATGGCTGTTTCACTGATTGTCGGCGTAATCCGCACACTGGCCGACAGCACTTCAAGCCCGGCTGAGATATTGACCGGATTGAATCGCCGGCTGTGCGGGCGCATGCAGGGAGGGTTTGCGACTGCAATTGCGCTGCGACTGGACCGCGATGGCAGTTGCACGCTTGCGTGCGCAGGACATCCGGCACCGTTCTTGAACGACCGTGAGTTGAGCTTTCCGGGCGCGCTGCCGCTGGGCGTAGCGCCTGATGCCTCCTTTGAAGAAGTGCGTCTGCAGCTAAGCGCGTTGGACCACCTTTCGCTTTACACTGACGGCTTGCTCGAAGCGCGGAGCCAGACCGGTGAGCTGTACAGCTTCGACCGCTTGCAGACGCTGTTTGCTGCGCATCCAACCGCGGAGCAGGCGGCGCAGGCCGCGGTGAACTTTGGGCAGGATGACGACATTACTGTGCTCACGCTGACGCGGCATGCAGCGGGAGAGGCGATTGTCGAACTGGCGACAGCTTGAGTTCGGAAGCAGGCGGACTGCATTTGGCTGTTTTCAAGGGCAAGTGTCTGGGGTATTCTTTCGGAATGATTCCCCTTTGCTCGCGCTTCCCCCGCCTGCATGTCGTTCTCATGGTGGTTGTTGCCGCGACATTTGCGCATGCGGAACAGGCGCCGGCCACCTCGGTTCAATCCGATCCCACGCTCGTCCTCGACGGGATGGGCAAAGGCACCGCGCCGCTGGTTGGCCCGTGGCAGTTCCACCTGGGCGACGACCCGGCCTGGGCCAGCCCCAACTTCAACGGTTCGGAGTGGCAGCAACTAACGGCGGATAAGCCGTGGGGCCAGCAGGGCCACTCCAGCTACGAAGGGTACGCTTGGTACCGGAAGAAAATCTCGATTTCGCCGGCAACAGGAGCCTCACCGGATTTCGCATTGCTGATCCCGGCGATCGACGACGTGTACGAAATCTATTGGAACGGCGTGAAGGTGGGGCAGCTTGGCAGCATGCCGCCGCACGTGCTTTGGCTGAGCGGAGTACCGGCACAGATCTACGGGCTGGGGCCGGTGCGAAGCGGTGTTTTGGCAATCCGGGCGTGGAAGACGCCGCCGCCTTCTAACGACCCCGGCACCGGGGGTGGGTTTCAAGGGGTGCCACTGATCGGCGGCCCGGAGGCAATTGCGGCAGTCAAGGGCAACATGGATTTCGAATGGCTGCGGCGGCAGCAGTTCCTGTTTGGACTAACCTCTCTTTACGCGCTGGTGGCGCTGCTGAGCCTGGCGGCGTGGTTGCGCGATCGCAGTCAGTGGTTGCTTTTCTGGACGGCAATTTTTGCTTTCACGCCACTGGTGGAACTGGTGCTGGGGAGCCTGCGCCTGCCGTATTCACAGGTCACTTTGATCTGCCTTACCCAGATTGAGATCAATATCAGGGAATCCTCGCAGTGGTTTCTCCTCTTGTGGCTTTTGCAGCTGCACGAATTTCGGAAGCTTGTGTTGTTCGCTCGAGTGGCGGCTGTCATCAGCATTGCCGCGGGCACGCTCGACGGGCTATTGTTCTACTTTTATCCGAATTTCCTGAGCGCGGTTCAGTTCGAGATTTCTGATGCCTTCCTAACCCTTTTCATACTTCCTTTTGAGTTCGTCCCCGCGATCCTGGTGACCTATGCGGTGTTCCGCCGCAGACGGCTCGACTCCGCGCGCTGGGTAGTGGCCACCGTGGCCTTTCTCAACGCGACCGTTTACGGGATAGAAAACTTCTCGGCTCAAGGGGAAAGATTTACCCATTGGACCCTCGCTGACAAGATGAGCTTGCCGCTTTTCTCCATCATAGGCAACCCCATCAACCTTCTCACGCTGTTCCGGACCCTGCTGTTTCTCTCCATCGTCTACGCGGTGGTGCGCTACTCCATTGGGGAGCGGAGGCGGCAGGCCAATCTGGAACAGGAGATTCAAAACGCGCGTGAGTTGCAGCGGGTGCTGGTGCCTGAGACGCTGCCCTCTCTGCCGGGCTTTACGCTGACCAGCGCTTACCGGCCGGCGCAGGAGGTGGGCGGCGACTTTTTCCAGATCATTCCGATCGAAGGCGGAAGAACGGGAGACGGACCGGCGGGAAGCCTTTCAACCCTTGTGGTGCTGGGTGACGTCAGCGGCAAGGGCTTGAGAGCGGCAATGGCTGTGTCGTTGATTGTGGGCGTGATCCGCACGCTGGCTGAGAGCACATCGAGCCCGGCGGAGATCCTGACCGGGCTGAATCGGCGCTTGTGCGGGCGCATGCAGGGAGGGTTTGCTACTGCCGTCGCGCTGCGCCTGGATCGCGATGGTAGTTGCACCCTGGCTTGCGCCGGGCACCCTGCGCCGTTTTTGAACGACCGGGAACTGAGCTTCCCCGGCGCGCTGCCGCTGGGCTTATCGCCGGCCACCACGTTCGAGGAGGTGCGGTTGCAACTAAGCGTCCTCGACCGGCTGTCGCTTTATACCGACGGCCTGCTCGAAGCGCGCAGCCAGACAGGCGAACTGTATAGCTTCGACCGCTTGCAGACGCTGTTTGCGGCGCATCCGACTGCGGAACAGGCGGCCCAGGCAGCTGTGAACTTTGGGCAGGACGACGATATTACAGTGCTGACGCTGACGCGGGTCGCGGCGGGTGAGGCGATCATCGAGTTGGCGACGGCGTGAGTCAGGGAACCGGCCCAGGCAATTCGCAACGATGAAATCATTTGTTTTCAAGGGCGACGGTGTGGGTTATCCTTTCGGCATGGTTCCCTGCTGCTCGCGCTTCCCCCGCTTGCATGTCGTTCTCCTGGTGGCCGTTGCCGCTGCATTCGCGCACGCGGAGCAAGCACCGGCCGCACTGTTTCAGCGTGCCCCTACGCTGGTTTTGGATGGGCTGGGCAAAGGCTCGGCCGCACTCAATGGTCCATGGCAGTTTCACCTGGGCGATGATCGAGCGTGGGCTGCGCCTGGATTCGATGACTCGCATTGGGAGAAGCTGAGCGCCGGTAAGACGTGGGGCGTTCAAGGCCATGCGAGCTACAACGGATTTGCGTGGTATCGGCTCCGAGTGAAGCTAACGCTCGCGCCCGGCGCCGACCCTGACGTGGCTCTCTACATGCCGCCGACCCCAGACACCTACGAAATTTACTGGAACGGCGTGTTGGTGGGGCGTCACGGCCAATTTCCTCCCCATCCAGTTTGGTATTATTCGACGCCTCCCCAGACTTATGGGCTGGGGCCTGTTCGCGACGGCGTGCTGGCGTTCCGATTCTGGAAGGCGCCTCCGGTTTCGTTCGATTCCGGGGACGGCGGTGGATTTATCGCGGCGCCCATAGTCGGAAGTCCGGAAGCGATTGCCGCTCATAAAGACGCGATCGATTTTCGATGGCTGCGGCAAAGGCAATTTATCTGGGGCCTGGATTCTCTTTATGCCCTGGTGGTTCTGCTTTCGCTTGCGGCGTGGCTGCGTGACCGGAGCCAATGGGTTTTGTTCTGGATCGCCGGCTTTTGCCTGGGACCGCTGCTGATCACGATTCTGCTCGGATTGCGGATACCGTGGTCGTTCAACTTTTCCATTGGCATGGCACAGCCGGTTTTTGGGATCATCGACGTTTCACTGTGGTTTGTGCTGCTGTGGCTGCTTGAGCTGCACGATAATCCCAGGCTGGTGAAAGTGACGCGGGTACTGGCCATCCTGAACATGGCAGTGACGACGATGGATGGGATGCTTTCACTTCCGTTCTGGCCCTCGGGTTGGGCGATACAAAATCAGATTGCCGACGGCATTTTTACCGCGATCTTCACGACTTGCGAGTCCTTTTCACTCATCCTGGTAATGTACGCGGTGTTGCGGCGCAGGCATCTGGAACTGTCGCGCTGGCTGGTGGCGATTTTCGCGTTCCTCACCGACATGATTTCGGTGGTGCGCATCGCGACCGAGCAGGGCAGGCGATTCACGCACTGGACCATCGCCGACAAGATAGCCGCCCCGCTGTTTGCCGTAAATGGCAATCCCATTACGGCGAACAACATTGCGCAGGTTTTGCTGCTGGTGTCGATTGTTTATGCGGTCTATCGCTATACGGTGGAGGAAGGGAAGCGGCGAAGCACGATTGAGCAGGAGTTCAAGAACGCGCGCGAGCTGCAACAGGTGCTGGTGCCGGAAACGATGCCAACGTTGCCGGGCTTTACTCTGACCAGCGCTTACCGGCCTGCCCAGGAGGTGGGCGGCGACTTCTTTCAGATTATTCCGCTGGAGGGCGGCTCGACGCTGGTGATTCTGGGCGACGTGAGCGGCAAGGGACTGAAAGCGGCGATGGCCGTGTCGTTAATTGTGGGCGCGGCGCGCACGGTGGCTGAATATACGACCAGCCCGGCGGAGATTCTGGCTGGCCTGAACCGGCGGCTCTTCGGACGCATGCAGGGCGGCTTTGCCACCTGCGTGGCCATGCGGCTTGACGCGGACGGCAGTTGCACGATTGCCAGCGCGGGCCATCCGTCGCCCTTCCTGAACAACGCCGAATTGAACCTGCCCGGCGCGCTGCCGCTGGGCCTGCTGTCCGCAAGCGAATACGAAGAGATCAAGATCAGCCTGAAGGCCGGCGATCACTTTACGCTCTATACTGACGGGCTGCTTGAAGCGCGCAGCCCGTCAGGAGAGCTGTATGGATTTGAGCGGCTCGAATTGCTGTTTGACAGCAAGCCCACCGCTGCTGAAGCTACGGATGCCGCAGTCAACTTTGGCCAGGACGACGATATCACGGTGCTGACGCTGACGCGGCTGGTGACCGGAGACGAGTTGATGGCCCGGCACAAGACTCCCACCCTGTGAGCTGAATCACTCCAAACGATTCATTGTGGGCTCTACTCCAAAGCCATTTTTGATTGCGAGTGGGATGCGTCCCATAGACCTGTGATCTAACTCACATACAGCATTGAGGCATTCTCCTATACGGTCAATTCCACGAAGAATGTTCTGGAAAACAGGGGACAACTGCGCGGAACCTCCTGGCAGGATCGTAAAGGAGAAGGCTTGATGGGCGTCTTCAAAGATGCGGGGCATCTTTTCCGGTTTGCGGGGTTGTTCGTCCTCGCCTTCCTGGTGTTTCTGGTGGTGCGCCACTACGTTGTGCCCAAGAGTTTTGGAGAATATGGGCACTATCGCGGGGCTGCCATCGGCGAGATTGCCGCACACCCGATCAAATTTGCCGGCCACGAGACTTGCGAGGGCTGTCACTCGGATGTGCTGGATGTGAAGAAGAACGGGAAACATGCGCATGTGAACTGCGAGGCCTGCCACGGGCCGCAGGCAAAGGGCGCTGACGACCCGGCTTCAGTGCAGCCGGCAAAGCTTGATACGGCGGTGCTTTGCGTTCGTTGCCATGAGGCCAGCGCTGCCCGGCCCAAGGGTTTTCCGCAAGTGGCGTCGGCCGACCACTCGAATGGAGTTGCCTGCGAGACCTGCCACACGCCACATAGTCCGGGGTTGGAAGCGGGAGGCGCGAAATGAACATCAGCCGGCGTCAAATATTGATTCTGCTTCCTGCGGCGGCGGTTGCATGGAAGTCCGTTCTGGCCGGAGCTCCGGAGACATCGCCTAACTACCACATGACCGATCACTGGTGGAGCATGCTGATCGACATTCCCAAGTGCATAGGCTGCGGCAACTGCGTGCGGGCCTGCCAGGCCGAGAACGACGTTCCGGACGGAAACTTCAGGACATGGGTGGAGCGGTATCACGTAACAGACGAGAACATGACCAACCCCGAGGTCATATCGCCCGACGGAGGCAAAGAGGGATTTCCCGTTGCCAAGGAAGATGAGGGGAAGTACTTTTTTGTTCCGAAGCTGTGCAATCATTGCGCGGATTCGCCTTGCACGCAGGTGTGTCCGGTGGGGGCAACCTTTATTTCCCCGGATGGTGTGGTGCTGGTGGACCAAAAGTATTGCCTGGGCTGCGCCTATTGCGTGCAAGCCTGCCCGTATGGATGCCGTTACATCCACCCGGAGAAGAAAGTGGCGGATAAGTGCACGCTTTGCTACCACCGGATTACGCAGGGACTTACCACGGCGTGCTGCGAGGCGTGCCCCACCGGAGCGCGCCAACTGGCGGACCTGAAGAATCCGAAGGATCCAATTCACGAGTTTCTGAAGACGCACAGCGTGCAGATATTGAAGCCGCAGATGGCGACCGGGGCGAAGGTTTATTACAACGGCCTGGATGGGTCGGTGCGGTAGGTAAAGACAGGAAATAGGGAACAGGGACCGAGCAGCTGGGAGCTGATTTTATGAGTGGTGTTGAAGGCTTCATGTATCCGAACGAGGTCGGGCTCCAATGGAGCGTGCTGATCGTTCTGTACCCATTCATCACGGGACTGGTGGCGGGCGCATTCATTCTGGCGTCGCTGGAGCGCGTGTTTCTGGTGGAGGCGGTGAAGCCCACTTACCGGCTTGCCCTCTTGACGGCCCTCGCTTTCCTGCTGGTTGCGCCGCTGCCGCTGTGTTTGCATCTTGGGCATCCGTTTCGTTCGCCCGAGATGTACTTCACTCCGCATAGCACCTCGGCCATGGCCATGTTCGGGTATGTGTACCTGTGGTACCTGATGGCGGTTCTGGTGCTGGAGATATGGCTGGACTACCGGCGCGAGATCGTGCTGATGTCGCAGCAAAGCAAAGGGCTGTTGCGCATCGTCTACCGCGTAATGACGCTGGGCTCGAGCAACATCGGCAAGCGTTCGCTGGCGATCGACGAGCGCGTGGGCTGGATCGTGACAATTATCGGCATCCCCTCCGCATTCCTGTTGCATGGATACGTCGGGTTCATTTTCGGCTCCATCAAGGCAAACCCCTGGTGGTCGTCGCCGCTGATGCCGGTGGTGTTTATCTTCTCCGCGATGGTTTCGGGCATTGCCGGAGTGATGTTGCTTTATATGGTAATTACAAAGCTGCGCAAGCAGAGCATCGACATGCGTTGCGTGGATAGCATTGCAATGTATTTGTTTTATATCTTCATCATCGACTTCAGCTTGGAGACGCTGGACCTGATTCACAGAATTTATGAAGCCGATGAATCATTCCGCAGCCTGAACTTCCTGGTCCACACCCAGCTTTATATTCCACATATCGTGATTCAGATCTTCCTCGGCACGCTCACTCCGATCGCCATGTTGGGCGCGACGCAGGTGATAAAGTTCGCTGAAATTGTGCGCAAACGGATCTACGCCGTGGCTGGATGCCTGACACTGGTGGGCGTTTTTGCCATGCGCTGGAACGTTGTGATTGGCGGACAATTATTTTCAAAGAGCTTTTTGGGGTACACAACGTACAAGATGGCCCTGGTGACCAAAGAAGGACTGCTGGTGGCCGTTTTCCTAACCCTTCTTCCGCTCGGATTTTTGTGGGCGCTGGTGAAGCTGCTTCCTCCGTGGCCCGCAAAGAGCGGACACGACGCAGTGGCGGCGGACTGAGCGGTACAAACTTCCGGGAGAGATGTCTCTCCATCGGGTGGGAATTATGGACGACGTTCCCGGCGCCTTAGAACGGCTCACAACCCGGCTGGAGATGATCGAGCGGCGGGTTTACGATCTGGAACATCCTTCCGACGGGCTCGGAGCCGTTGATGCGGAAGTGGCGGGACCGGCACAGGTTGCGCGCGCGAGAACGGAAGTTTCGATTGCGCCGGCCGCAGGCGTCTTCCCGGTGCTTGGCCGGGCCATGCTGGGCATGGCGGGTGCCTACGTGCTGCGGGCGGTGGCGGAGTCGGGCTCGCTACCCCGGCTGGGGGTGGCGGCTCTCGCATTTCTCTACGCGATCACGTGGCTGGTCTGGGCAACGCGGACACACGCGGGAGCGTGGTTTGCAAGCACAACCTATGCATGCACGTCAGCATTCATCCTTGCTCCCATGCTGTGGGAACTTACCCTGAGCTCCAAGGTGTTGCCGGGGGCGGCAACCGCGGGCGCGCTGGGCGCATGGGTGTGTGCGGCCTGGGCGCTGGCGTGGAAGCGCAATTCAGCATCGGTTCTTTGGACTGCGAATATGACCGCGGCAACGTTGTCGATGATTTTTCTGGTTTCCACGCACCAAGTGACGCCCTTCATTGGGACGCTTCTGCTGATGGCCCTGATCTGCGAGTACGCCGCGAGCCGAAATCGCGATTTTGGCGTGCGGGTGCTGGTGGCGGCGGTTGCCGACCTGGCAGTTTGGGCTCTGATCTTCATTTATTCGAGCCCACAAAGCACGCACAAAGACTATCCAGGCATTGACAGCGCAACTTTGCTTGCGCCGGGATGTGGGCTGTTTTTGCTGTACGGCGTGAGCACGATCTTTAAAACTTCCATGGGCAGGAAACGGATCAGCATCTTCGAAACAATCCAGACGATGATCGCGTTTCTGCTGGCCGGCGCCAGCCTGCTCTACTTCGGGCCCGCAAGTAGCGCTGCTGTTTTGGGGATCGCGTGTCTAGTCCTGTCGGCAGCAACGTATACGGCTGCATTTGCATTGTTTGACCAGGCTGCGCAAAAGCGAAACTTCCTGGTGTTTTCAACCTGGAGCGCGGCGCTTTACCTGGCCGGCTGCCGGTTGTGCCTTCCGCCGCTCTGGATGGCGGTTTTTCTATGCGCGGCGGCGGTCGCGGCTACCGTTCTGGGGGTCAGGCTGAGCCGGAGGTCTCTTGAATTCCACGGCATGGTTTATCTGCTGGCGGGCGCGGCGGCCTCAGGGTTGCTGAACTATGTGTTCGGCGTGCTTGGCGGGACGCTGCCGGCGAGATTCGATTGGGAAATTCCGGCGGCGTCAGCGTCCGCGGCAATTTGCTATGCAGCCGGGATTAGCCGCCGGACCGAATCGTGGAAGCAGCAATTCATCGATCTGTTCTTTGCAATGCTGGCGGTGGGCGCAGGCGCGGCGCTGCTGGTGCAAGGCATAGTGGGGTTGACTTCATTCTGGGTGAATCCCGGCACTCATCACCTTGCCTTTGTGCGGACCCTGATACTTTGCGTGGCAGCTCTCGCGCTCGCCTTCAGCGGCTCGCGCTGGCGGCGCGTCGAGCTGACGCGGATTGGCTATGCAACACTGGCACTGGTTGCTGCGAAGCTGGTCTTTGAAGACCTGCGTCTTGGGCACCTGGAGTTCATTGCGGCCGGCATCTTTCTCTTTGCGGTCACGTTGATCGCGGTACCGCGGCTCGCCCGCCTCGAACAAAGCGAGTGAACGGCAGCCTCACGCAGTTTCTTAGAGCTCCCTCATGAGAGCAATCTGTTTCGCGCGATCGCGGATAAGCAGGCCCGCAAAGTGGAATCGGATGCAGCGCTTTCCAGGCGACTGCACGAATGCCACTGGATAAAAAGGCCATCTGTGCCGACATAGTACTTACCTGAGACGCACGTCCAGTGAACGGCGCGCCAATCGATTCGATTTGGAGGGAATCGACTGACGCGCCGCGCGTGACGGCGATTGATTCAGTGAGCGGAGACCGTGACGGTGGGGACTGAAGACCAAGGCGAGAAGACCGGGAGCATGCCGTGGGCGCATCTGCGCCTTCCGCCGTTTCCCCAGGTTGCGATCCGTGTGCTGCAACTGGCGAACAACGAGAATGTGCAGCTGCACCGGTTGAGCGATGTGATTTCGTCCGATCCGGCGTTTGCCAGCGAGGTTTTGACGATTGCGAATTCCCTGCTGTATGCGCCGCGCTTTCCGGCGAGCAGCATTTTGCAGGCGATTGCCGTGATGGGCGCAAACAATTTGCAGGGAATGTGCCTTACGGTGGGTGTGCGAGCGTACCTTGGCAAGCGGCTGAGCCAGCCGGCGATGCAAAGATTGTGGCGGCATAACCTGGCATGCGCCCTGATTGCCGAGCAATTGGCATCGACCGGGTTCATGGACAAGGACGTTGCATATACCTCGGGAATCATGCACGACATTGGGCGCTTTGCGCTGGCGATTATCCGGCCGAAAGAATACGCAACGTTATTGGACACGCACTGCGGATCGAGCAGCAGCATTCTTGCCGCGGAGCGGGAATTGTTTGGCTGGGACCATTGCGAGGCGGGACGGCGCCTGGTGGTGGATTGGAAGTTGCCTTCGGAGTTCGAGGCCGTTGTTTCGGAACATCATTATCCTCGGCAAAAGGATGGCCCCTGGGGAATGACCGAATTGATCAAGGTGAGTTGCAGAATGGCCGACACGGCAGGTTTCCTTTCGTTCCCCGGATGCGAGTGCGCCCCGTATGCGGGCTTGCTCGATGAGCTTCCGGTTCGGGAGCGCAGACAGTTTCCCGCGGAGCTTGAGGCGCTGGTGTCTGAGATTACGGAGAAGATAAAGGCTGTGGAGGCGGTTTGATCCGATGATCGATTTTGATTGCTGCGTTTGGTTAGTCGTGATGGAAATAGAAGAGGTTGCCGTCGAGATCCTTGACGGTGAATTGACGCAGTCCCCACGGCTTCAACTCCAGAGGATCCACGATGTTCGCGCCTGACGACTTCAGTTCTTCGTACAACGCATCGATATCTTCGGCGAATGACCAGTGAACGGCGGCCTCGAACGGGGGCATCCTCTTGCGGAAAAATACCACCACTTCACCGCGTGACACGGCCCCAATTTCGTTGTTTGGGTAGAGCCATCCGATCTCAAAGCCGAGTGCATCCCTGTAATGCTGCTGTGCGCGCTCGACCTCGGCCACCGGCAACTCCGGCACTGGCCGGCCCATGGGGATCATTTTGTCTTTTTTGTCCATAGAACTCTCCTCCATGCGGCAAGACCGCGCATCCGTCAAATTATGACATCACCAAAGAATCCTGGGGCAAGAGAAATCCGCTATAATTTGCGGTGCAGGATAAGGAGTGGATTCGGTTGGCCACTAGCTATCCCTTCCCCACAATTTCTATGAAGATGGTTGGCTCGAAGGCGGCCCGTTGGGCGGCGTCGCGGTCAGTGTGCCTGGCGGCGGTTGCGCTGGGGATGGTGACGGGATGCCACGAAAAACAGACACGCGTGGGGAACGGGCAGCGGCTGGACTTCAACCAGGATGTGCAGCCGATTTTGGCCGCCAATTGCTTTAGTTGCCACGGCCCTGACCCGGAGATGCGCAAGGCGGGGCTGAGGCTCGACCTGGAGGAATCGGCGTTCAGGAAACGGCCGGGGCATCCAGATGCGATTGTTCCGGGGCATCCGGAAAACAGTGAGCTGGTCAGGCGGATTGAGTCGAAGGATCCGCACTATCTGATGCCGCGGTCTCCGCAGGACGAATCGAAGCCGATGAAGGCGGAAGATATTGCCGTCCTGAAGGAGTGGGTGAAGGAAGGCGCGGTTTACAGGCCACATTGGGCGTTCGAGAAGCCCGTGAGGGCGGCACTGCCGGCGACGGCGCAGAACGACGGCTGGGCCAAGACGCCGATTGATGCATTCATTTTGGCGAGGCTGAAGAAAGAAGGGCTGCACCCATCGCCAGAGGCGGACAAAGCGACGTTGATCCGGAGGGTGACGCTGGATTTGACGGGGCTTCTGCCTACGCCCGCGGAGGTGAGCGCGTTTGAAAAAGATACCTCGCCGCAGGCCTATGAGCGGCTGGTGGATGGGCTGCTGGCGCGGCCGAGTTTTGGCGAAGAGCGGGCGCGCTACTGGCTGGATTATGCGCGCTACGCGGACACGTACGGGCTTCATTACGACAACAGCCGCGATATATGGCCTTACCGCGATTATGTGATTCGTGCGTATAACAGCAACAAGCCGTTCGATCAATTTGCGATGGAGCAGATTGCTGGTGACCTGTTGCCGGCAAAGAATCTGGATCCGCTGATTGCGAGCGGGTACGTGCGGTTGGGAGCGAGCAGCAACGAAGGGGGAACGATTCCCGAGGAGCTGCGGGTGAACATGGCGCGCGAGCGGACGGAGGCTTACGGCGCGACGTTCATGGGGCTCACGGTGGGATGCGCGGTTTGCCACGATCATAAGTACGATCCGACAACCCAGAAGGACTTTTATGCGCTGACGGCATTCTTCAACAACGAGAATGAGAAGCCGTTCAACGATGACAGGCCCGTGTGGGCGCCGGTGGTGCGGATTCCGAAGCCGGAGAATGAGACCGCTTACAACCGGGTGCTGGAGAAGCGCGGGGAGCTGGCCGGGCAACTGAGCGCGATGAAGCTGCGGGGGCGGGAGCTGGTGGAGAAGTGGCTCAGGTCGCGACAGAATTTGGCGCAGCCGGTTGCGACGGACAAGCTGGAACTGCGGCTGCGGCTGGATGAGGGCGGGGGCGAGGTGCTGAAGAACAGCGCGCCGAATGCACGCGTGGCCAGCTTCCCCATTGGCAAATTGAAGCCGCAATGGGGCGAGACGACCTGGCTGTGGCCCGATTTTCGCATGGACAGCAACACACGGGCGATGCTGGGGCAGACGGGCGACTACGACTGGAGCCAGCCTTTCTCATCAGGTGGATGGTTCATGTTGCGCTCCGCGCCGAACTATACGCTTGAGAATGCCTCCGGTGCGTTGCTGGCGAAGATGGACACGACGCAGCACAACCGGGGATGGGATCTTTCGATCAAGAGGGGAATTGTCAGCGTTGAGCTGGTAAACGAAGCGCCCAAGGAACAGCCGATGGCGAAGGGCGGGTTTAAAAAGCCTGGGGGGAAGGGAGAGGCCTTTGAGTATCCAACGCCGACGGACTTGACGGCCAAAGATCTTGCGCCGAACAAGCCGGCGCCCAAGAAGGCTCCGCCCAAGAAGCCGGATGCCAAGCCTGCGCCAAAGAAGCCGGAACCGAAAGTTGAGCCGGACACGACACCGAATGTCGCGGTGGTGGTTTCGACGGTCGATCCCTTGCCGCTCGACGGGCATTGGAGACATGTGTTCTTCAGCTATGACGGGTCGGGCAAAGCGAGCGGGGTGAAGATTTATGTAAATGGTGCGCCGGTGGCGACGAAGGTGGTTTCGGATTCGCTGCGCGGAGCGACGATCAAGACGCAGGCCCCGATGCAACTGGGTTGGAGGTATCCGGACAAAAATCCGGCGAAGGAGACGCGGTACCAGGATATTCGGCTTTACGCGCGGGCGGTGAGTGCAGAGGAAGCGAAACGGCTGCCGTTTGAGGACTATGTTGCGGAGGTCATGAGCAAGCCGGAGAGCGCGTGGGATGAGGATCAGTGGCATGCGGTGAGCGAGTTCTACCTGAACACCGTGGACCAGGGCGCGCGCGCAATCCGAGGCCAGATTGAGGAGCTGGATGCGCAGTTGCAGAAATTGTCGGAAGGAGGGACGCTGACCCAGGTTTCGTGGGAGAAGCCTTCGATTGCGTACGCGAATGTGTTGACGCGGGGCATCTATTCGGCGCGCACGGAGCGGGTGGAAGCGAATACGCCGCATTTTCTTCCGGCGTTGCCGGCGGGCGAGCCTCACAACCGATTGGCGCTGGCCAGGTGGACGGTGAGCCCGGAAAACCCGCTGACGGCGCGGGTGACGGTAAACCGGATGTGGAACGAGATCTTCGGCACGGGGCTGGTGGAGACGACCGAAGACTTCGGAATCATGGGGCAGCGGCCTTCGCATCCTGAGCTGCTGGACTGGCTGGCGGTGGAGTTCAGGGAGAGCGGTTGGAACATGAAGCACATGTACAAGCTGATGGTGATGTCGGCGGCGTACAGGCAGAGCTCGAAGTCGACCCCGGAGCAGCTTGCGCGCGATCCGAAGAACCTGCTGCTGGCGCACGGGCCGCGATTCCGCATGGATGCGGAGATGCTGAGGGATGTGGCGCTGGAGTCGGGCGGGTTGCTGGTGAACAAGATTGGCGGGCCGAGCGTGAAGCCGTATCAGCCGCCAAATGTTTGGGAGCAGGTGGGAATAGGCGGAAGCGACACGCTGGTGTACGAACAGCAAAAGGGCGACGCCCTCTACCGGCGGAGCATGTATACCTACTGGAAGCGCATGGCGATGATGCCGGATATGGACGCGTTCGACGCGCCCATGCGCGATGTGGTGTGTACGCGTCGGCAGCGGACGGATACACCGCTGCAGGCGCTGGTGACCATGAACGATGTGCAGTGGGTTGAGGCTGCGCGGGCGCTGGCTCAGCGGGTGATTGAGCAGGGCGGGCGGGAGCCGGAGCGGCGCATCAAGCTGATGAGCGATATTTTGCTGGCGCACGACCCGCCGCCGCAAATGGCCGCGGTGCTGGAGAACTCGCTGGCGCAGATGGAGAAGCATTATGCGGCTGATCCCAAGGCCGCCGGGGAATTGATTGCGGTGGGAGAGAAGAAGAGCGACGCGTCGATTCCGGCGCCGGAGTTAGCTGCTTGGACCATGGTGGCCAGTGAGATGTTGAACCTGGATGAGACGGTGACGAAGTAGTTGAGGGAGATGGAATGAAACAGCATCCGCTTTGTACCGATTGCGAGCATGACTCGGACGTATTGGACCTTCCGGTTCCGGAGGGTTTGAAGCAGGAGTGGGCGGCGCTGCAGACGCGGCGGCATTTCCTGGGACGGACGGGAAAGGTGCTGGGATGGGCGGCGATGGCCAGCCTGTTGGGCGGACGCGGGCTCAGGGGCGACGTGAATCCGGCGGGTGCGAAGGGGCAGCCGGGCGCGTTGACGCCGGAGAATTTGAAAGTGCCGCATTTTGCGCCGAAGGCGAAGCGGGCGATTTACTTGTTCATGTCGGGCGGCCCATCGCAGGTGGATTTGCTGGACTACAAGCCTAAGCTCAGGGCGCTCTATGACAAGGACATTCCCGACTCCGTGCGCGGCTCGCAGCAGTTGACGGGCATGACGGCGGGGCAGGCGCGGTTTCCAATTGCGCCGTCGCACTGGGAGTTCAAGCAGCACGGTGAAACAGGGACGTTTGTGAGCGAGTTGCTTCCGTATACGGCGCGGATGGTGGACGACCTGACGATTATCAAGTCAACGAATACAGACGCCATCAATCACGAGCCGGCGATCATGCTGATGAATACTGGCAACATGAATCCTGGCAAGCCTTGCCTGGGATCGTGGCTTTCATATGGGCTGGGCAGCATGAACGACAACTTGCCGACGTTCATGGTGTTGCAGACGAAGCTGAATACGAAGGAAAACAACCAACCGGTTTCATCGCGGCTATGGAGCAGCGGCTTTCTCTCGTCGGAGTATGCGGGGGTGGGATTGCGGTCGGATGGAGATCCGGTGCTTTACCTCACCGATCCCAACGGTGTGGATCGCGAAGTACGCCGCAAGATGCTTGATGCGGTGAACGAGATTAATCGCCAGACCTACGAAGAGCTGGGTGATCCGGAGACCAATTCCAGAATCTCGCAGTACGAAATGGCGTACAGGATGCAGACGTCGGTGCCGGAGCTTGCGGACCTGAGCAAGGAGCCCAAGTCGACATGGGACCTGTATGGGCCCGACGCGAAGGAGCCGGGAACATTTGCCTATAACTGCCTGATGGCCCGCCGCCTGGCCGAGCGCGGTGTGCGCTTCACGCAGGTTTACAAGCGCGGATGGGACATGCATGACAACGTAACCGGCATCCTGCCGATCATCGCAGGAGAAACGGACCGCGGCTGCTACGCGCTGATCACGGACTTGAAGCAGCGGGGCCTGCTGGACGACACGCTGGTGATCTGGGCGGGCGAGTTTGGCCGCACGGTCTACAGCCAGGGCGGGTTGTCACCGGAAAACTATGGGCGCGATCACCATCCGCGCTGCTACACAACGTGGATGGCCGGAGGCGGCGTGCGGCCGGGAATTACGTTCGGCGAGACGGACGATTACAGCTATAACGTGGTGAAGGATCCGGTACACGTGAGGGATTTCAACGCGACAATTCTGCACTGCCTGGGGATTGACCATAACAAGCTGAGTTACAAGTTCCAGGGGCTGGACCAGAAGCTGACCGGGCCGGTGCCGGCGAGCGTGGTGAACGGGTTGCTTGCGTGAGGGTTCTCGAAAGGGCAAGTGTGCTTGCTGACCGGTACCTTCCCAAGAGCCGGTTTACGCGGGCAGTTTGGGCGGGCGCGCTGGCGATGAGCGCGGCGCTGCTGTTGCTGCCATTTCTGGTGAAGCTGGACGGGACGCAGCACGCGGACTGGCAGCAATTTCTGGGACGATTCCATCCATTGATCGTGCATTTTCCCATCGGGCTTCTGGTGCTGGTTCCGGTGCTGGAGATTGCGGGGAGATTCAGGCCGGCGCTGCGCGAGGCGGCAGGATTTGTGCTGGGGCTGGGGTTGATTGGCTGCCTGGCCGCGCTGCCGCTGGGGTTTCTGCTGGCTTACGGCAGCGGCGACGCGGGCGCGGGCGTGACGCGGCACATGTGGGGCGGGATCGCGCTGACCATGGGGGTGCTGGCGTGTTTGCTGGCGCGGCCGCTGTGGGCGCAAGGCAGCGCGGCGGGCGTGTATCCGGCGTTGCTGGCATGCATGCTGATAGCGCTGGCGTGGACGGCGCACCAGGGCGGGTCGCTGACGCATGGGAGCAACTATCTAACCGAATACATGCCGGCGCCGTTGAAGCGATTGACAGCGCTGGGGACGGTGCAGGCGAAGACGCCGGTTGCCGGCTCATTTTACGCCAAGCATATCGACCCGATTCTCGACGCGAACTGCGTGGCGTGCCATGGCGAGGCCAAGGAAAAAGGCGGGTTGCGCCTGGACTCGTATGAAGGGCTGATGCGGGGCGGGAAAGATGGAGCGGTGATTGCGCCGGGGCAGCCGGAGAAGAGTTTGCTGATTGAGCGGGTGACGCTGCCGCCGGGCCACGAGCATGCAATGCCTGCGGAGGGAAAGCCGCCACTGAAACCGGAGGAGATTGCGTGGTTTAAGGCTTGGATTCAGCAGGGCGCGTCACCTGCCGCGGCAACGCTGGCGGGGGTGTCGATTCGCGATGAACGGGAGCAGTTGGCGCTGGAACCAGTGGGCGATTATAGTGGGTTGATGCCCGAGATCCGGCAGATGGAAAAGGGCCAGGGAGCGAAGCTGACGCCGGTTTCAAGCAAGCCCGCGGATGGATTGATTTTGATGACCGCGGACGTCCCGGCAAGCTTTGGCGACGCACAGCTTGCGCAGTTTGAGAAGTTTGCGCCCTACATTGTGGAGGCGGAGTTGGGGCGCACGGCGGTGACAGACAAGAGCTTCGATGTGCTGGAAAAGTTTACGCATCTGCGCGCACTTCACCTTGAAGGGACGGCGGTGACCGGGAATGGGCTGGCGAGGCTGGCGCCGCTGAAGCAACTGAGCTATCTGAATCTGAGCGGAACAAAGGTGACGGAGGCGACCGTTGCTCCGCTGGGTTCCATGAAGAATCTGCGTCACGTTTATCTCTACAACACGCCTGCCCAACCCGCGGTCATAGCGGAAGAAACTCAATCCATTGCGAGGAGCGCGCCATGAAAAAGATGAGAGAGCAAGCTGCAGCCGGAGGGTTTGACCGGCGGAGTTTTCTAGCGGTTTCAGGAGCGGCCGCGCTGGCGGCCTTTGCGGCGAATAAAGCGGAAGCGGAGACGGCCATGATGGGCGATCACGCGGAAGGAGCAGCGATGCAAACAGGCAATGGCGAGTGGACTTACCAGGTAGTTCAGGGATGGGGCGCGTTGCCCGCCGGGAAAGCATTTGGAGGAACGCACGGAGGGATTGCCACCGACAAGGCCGGGCATGTTTACGTCAGCACGCAAAGCGAGACGGGAATTCTGGTGTACGGCCCCGACGGGGCGCTGGCGAAGACGATTGCGAATGAATATCCCGAGGTTCATTCGATTGTCTACGCCGACGAGAGCGGCGATGAGTACCTTTACACGACGGTGCAAAAGGGGACGCCGAAGGAGAACTGGCTCTTTGTGAAGATGAAGACCGATGGGACGGTGGTGCAGAAGATTACCGCTCCGCCCGAGGCCGGCTTCAAGGCGCCGAACGAGTGGCGGGTGACGGCGGCGGTGCCTACGCCAGGCGGAGGCGTGTTTATCGCCAATGGTTACGGGGACTCGCGGCTGTTCCGGTTCGACAAGAACGGCACGTACAAAGGGGGCTTCTCAGGGAAGGGCAAGACGGAGGGCTTGATGGATTGCAGCCACGGGCTGGCGGTGGATACGCGCTACGACCAGCCGCTGCTGCTGGTGTGCGACCGCGAAAATCGCAGGCTGTGCCATTTCGATTTTGACGGGAAGTATGTGGGCACGACCACATTGCATTTGCGGCGTCCATGTCAGATTAGTTTTCACGGTGACTATGCGGTGGTGTCGGAGCTGGAAGGGCGCGTGACCATCCTGGACAAGGACAACGTGCCGGTGGCGTTCCTGGGCGACAATCCGCAAAAGTCGCAGTGGGCTAACTACGGGCTTCAGCCGGGCGATATTTCGAGCGTCTATTTCAGCGCGGCGCATGGGTGCCATATCGACAGGAGCGGCAACATTTATGTTTCCGACTGGAACCATGTTGGCCGCGTGACCAAGCTGGCGAAGGCAAGCGCGTAAGCCGGGCGGCACGCCGGCAGGGGGCCAAATCGTCGAAGTGCCGGGTGCGATTGCGAACGGCGTCCCAACCCTGACGCAGACAATCACCGTCGCATTAAATGTGAAATCGCTCTTTTAGCAATATCTCCGAATCGAGCGGCTCAATCTCCTCCGAATGGAAGAAGAAGCGGTGCCCAGGTTGACGCAACATCCCCATGTCGCGGCCCGGGTCGTCGTCGAGAACCACGGTGAACTGGAGGTTATTCTCCAGATCCTGCTCGATGGCTTCTACGATAGCGAACTTCCCTTCCATGGCCTTGTCGAGGATGTCCGCTTTCTTTTGCGGCCATAGACGAACACGGTCGCCAGTGTGGATGGCCACGCCAAAAACGCGCACCGATTCGAGCATTGGGTGCTCGTCGAACAGGCTCCATCCATTTGGGATGCTATTCACTGTTATCTCCTGGGGCGCACGACGGCGCAGACGTGCCCCGAGCCGAGAAAACCTTGAACCCGGTTTTTGTGGTGGCCAGGCGACTACCCGCATGTGATTTTGCGCAAAGGTTTTGACCACTCGCCCGGGGATTGCCAGACACATCTGTCGCGCTCCCTTCCGGTGGGGCTCCAGGAAACCGCGGCTTGGCTGCGCAGGAATAACCGCCGAAAGCAAATCTGATGCTCACTCGCAAGGGGGAGTTGCCTGCACTGAGGGGTGCAGGATCATCTGGAAATGCCGGCGGCGCGGCAGCGCCCGGAGAATGCGGCCATCGAAGCGGAGCGAGCCGGCGAACAGGGTCGTGGATTCGCGGTTGTCGCAGGGGAAGTTTGCCGCCTGGCAGAGCGCACGACCAAAGCTACCATGGAAATTGCGCAGATGATCGAGACCGTGCGGACCGGGACCCGGCGAACTGTGGAACAGATGAAGACCGGAACGGCACAGGTTGAGGCTGGGGTAACAACGACGTCAAAGGCGGGCGCCTCGCTTGAGGCGATTATCGCCGCGGCTCAGAATGTGGGAGACATGATATCGCCAATCTCCGCATCGGCCAGCCTGCAGGGCGGCGCGGCGCAACAGATCAATGCGAATGTGGCACAGATTGCCGAACTCACAACAACATTTGCCGAGGATGCTCGGCAGTCCACCAACTCCTGCGATCACCTCTGCAAACTGGCGCTCTCGCTCAAGCAAATCGCCAACCAGTTTACATTCCACCAGATCATCCGGTCCGGATCGGCGGAGTAACCCTTGTCGACACCGAAGGCGGCGTAGTTCACGGGCTCTACCATCGCTAGCCTTTACGCCACCATCATCCCCGTGGAAGCCGCCTGTTCGTGGGCGTGATAGCTGGAACGCACCAGCGGGCCGGACTCGACGTGGCGGAAGCCCATTTTGAGCGCTTCGGTCTTGAGCTCAGCGAACTCGCGGGGGGTGTAAAGGCGAGCCATGGGCAGATGGTCGCGCGAGGGGCGCAGATACTGGCCTATGGTGAGGATGTCGCAATGGACCGCGGCGAGATCGCGGAAGACCTGGAGCAGCTCTTGAGTCTCCTCGCCCAGTCCGACCATGACGCCGGATTTGGTGATCCCTTCGGGGCGTAGCTCCTTGGAATACTCGAGCAGGCGGAGGCTTCGTTCGTAGCGCGCGCCGGAGCGGACCACTCGATAGAGGCGCGGAACCGATTCTGTGTTGTGGTTGAGGACCTCGGGGCGGGCCTCGACGACGGCGCGTATGGCTTCCTCATTGCCCTGAAAGTCGGGGATGAGCACCTCGACGCGGCAACCGGGAGCCTGGCGGCGAATCTCTTCGATGACCAGCGCGAAGGCGCGCGCACCGCCTGCCAAATCGTCGTCGCGATTGACGCTGGTGATGACTGCGTGTTGCAGGCCCAGCACGGCAACGGCCTCAGCCACGCGGCGCGGCTCGTCAAAGTCAATCGGCTCGGGCCTTCCCTTGGGCACGGCGCAGAAACCGCAGCGGCGAGTGCACAGGTTGCCCAGCATCATGAAGGTGGCGGTTTTGTGGTGCCAGCACTCGCCGATGTTGGGGCATTGCGCGCTTTCGCACACGGTGTGCAGGCCGAGTGAGCGGGCCAGGCGCTTGAGGTCGTGATAGTTTTCGCCCATTGGAGCGCGGGCTTTCAGCCACTCCGGTTTGGGAGCGGGTGCCTTCCGCGCCGGCTCTATTTGCACCAGATCCATCACGCCTCAATTGTACCGGCAGCAAGATCGCATTGCTTAGATTCCGGTTATTACGGCTTGCGTCATTTATTTACGACCATGGTCAGATGACTATGGTCACGTGTATACTCAAATTGAAAAGGGGACGGTCATGCGGACAATGGCGGCGGGCGAGTTCAAGGCCAAGTGCCTTGCGGTAATGGCTGAGGTCAATTCCACTGGCGAGCCGCTCCTTGTTACCAAACGTGGTAAACCGCTGGCCCGGGTTTTGCCCTCGGAAGAACAGGCGCCAGGTGAAAGCCCGGAGTCTATCTTCGGCTGTTTGCGGCATATGGGCACCATCACCGGGGACATCGTCTCATCGGAGTTTACCGACGAAGAATGGGAACGAATGTTCAACGAAAAATGGGATCGATTTGACCAAGGATCCTCGCAGTGATTCTGCTCGATTCGCACGTCGTCATCTGGCTGTTGCTGGCCCCTGATCGGCTCTCCACGCGAGCCCGGGCAGCGATATTGCAAGGTCGCATCGCAGGAGAAAAAATTGGATGCTCCCCGGTTTCGTTGTATGAGATAGCCAACGCCGCGCGTAGAAAACGTTTCGAGCTTTACTCTACGATCGAAGAGTTCTGCGCAGTCATTCAAACCAAGCTTGAGTTGGTTCCTTTAACAGCGGGAATCGCGCTTTGTGCCGCGAAGCTACCCAGTCCCTTCCACGGCGACCCCATGGACCGCATCATCGCCGCCACAGCGATCGTCGAGAATTGCACGCTGATTACTCACGACGATCGAATCCGGGAGGCGAACGTCTGCAAGGTGCTCTGGTAGATTGCTAGCGCAGCTTTCCGCGGACCTCAGGGCGCACCAGGTAGAGAAAAAACACCAGGTTGAGCAGGCCCTGCACCAGCGCCTGGCCGAGGTGCTGGGCGGCGAAGATCCAGAGATTGTAGACGGCTAGCAGGAAAAACGCTGCCAGCGCCATGGCCCATGCCCAGCGCAGGAGCAGCAGCAGTCCGGCGCCGGCCGCGATGAAGGCCACCGCGAGGATGAGCAGCAGCGGAGGATCGTGGCGTTGGCCAGTGACGCCGACAACGACCGTTACTGCCAACACCACGAGGTAAAGGCTGATGGCCACCAGGCCGGGTAGGGGCAACAGGTCTCGACGCACTGACTGGGCTGCGGCCTTTGCGGTGTCGGCGCCAGACTCTTTTTGCACTGCAGCGTCGTCTGTCATAGGGTGTGCAGATAGGCCACTAAGTCGCTCAGCTGGCCGCCGCTCAGTTGCGTGGCGGGCATCATCTGGCGTCCGTAGACGATGACCTGAGTGAGCCGCTCGTCAGTAGGCGGCGCGCCTGAGGGCATGGCCTTCTCCTTGGTCAGCGCCTGCAGGCCGGGGCCATTCAGAGGATGCGTGGTGGTGGGGTAATGGCACCTGGCGCACTTAGCCTGATACACCTGTGCTCCGCGGGCTTCTTCCGGCGTCCACTCTGACGAGGGCTTTGAAGGCGGCAATGAGCGGCAACCGGCCACAACCAGCAAGCCGGCAAAGAGGATGGCAAGGATAACAACACGCGGAGAAGCGGCAACGGATGGGACGAGCATTTGTTTTTGATGATACAAGCTTGCAAGCTCACTGTGCCGCGGCAATAGCGTCCACAATGCGGTCGATGGCCTTGACTTCGTCTTTGCTGCCGGGGCGGTGGCCATTCAC
>JBEKEQ010000037.1:0-31000 GCA_050013735.1 Occallatibacter sp. | reverse complement strand
ATACCCACCATAAAAGTGATCTTGTCACCTGCCGAGCAAAATCAAGTTACGATGGGTGAAATATTCAGGGGTCGAGTCGTGAAATGCCCGGACGCAAATGAGAAAAACCGGCCTGGAGTAAAATTTGGACAGGCCGAAAAGGCGTGAGAAAGGTGGAGGGAAGATGGCAACCGCGGCACAGATTTCACTTGAAACCTATCTGACCACCCCCTATGAGCCGGACTGCGATTACGTCGATGGGGTGCTGGAGGATCGGAACGTAGGCGAATACGATCACAACGTAGTTCAGATGGCAATCTCGATTTGGTTCCATCAGCACGGAAAAGAATGGCGCATTCGGTCGATCCAGGAACAGAGAACCAAGGTTGGCTCGACCAGGGTGCGGATTCCTGACGTATGTGTGTTTTCGCGCGACCTGCCCATCGAGCAGGTTTTCACCAGGCCACAGTTGATCGCCATCGAGGTCCTTTCGCCAGAGGACCGGCATTCTCGCATCGAGGCGAGAATGAGTAGCTTCCGCGACTTCGGCGTGCCGAACCTGTGGGTTGTGGACCCGGAGACACGCTCGGGCTGGGACTTGAGCGATGGGAACTGGGTGCGCAAGGAACGGCTTGAGGTGGCGAACTCGCCGATTTATCTTTCGCTGAAAGAGCTCTTCAATAAGATCGATGAGGACAATGCCGATTGACCACCTGCGGTGGGGCGGACGCTCGCTATTCGCTCGCATGGGCTGAGTTGATCTCCCCCTTTCGCCAGAAACAAGGCGAAAGGATCGGGCACCCGCGATGCACTGGTGAACCCTTGCGGTGGGGCGGACGCCCAGGGCAGAGCGCAACCATGAACGATACGCGGGCCGGGCTCTAATCGGCTGCGCTGGCTTTTTTGGCGGCTTTTGCGGGCGGCTTGGCAGGGCTGGGCCTGGGGATCGCGGACAGGTCGGTTTTGCCTTCGGCCAGGCGCATAAGAAAGTCCTGAGCGGAAAAGGGCGGAGCGTCTTTGAGGACCTTGCCGGCACGCAAATACGCGCCATCGGATTGCTGCAGGCGGGCCTTGATAGTGTCGGCCATGTAGGCGGGCAAAATCTCATTGTGAATGCGCGCGATGGCGGCGGGGTCGTGAACGGGAAAGACCACTTCGCAGCGCTCGAAGAGGTTGCGCGGCATCCAATCGGCGGAGCCGAGGTAGATTTCGCTTTGGCCGCCGTTGGCGAAGTGAAAGATGCGCGAGTGCTCAAGGAAGCGGCCTACGATGGAACGCACCCTGATGTTTTCAGAGAGCCCCTTTACGCCCGGCCTGGCGATGGAGAGGCCGCGAACAATGAGGTCGATCTCGACGCCGGCCTGCGAGGCCTGGTAGAGAGCCTCAATGACGGAGGGTTCGAGCAGGGCGTTCATCTTGGCGACGATATGAGCAGGGCGGCCGGCCTGGGCGTGCTCGCTTTCGCGGCGGATGAGGCCGAGGAAGCTTTCAGCCATGGTTAAAGGCGCAACCAGCAGGGGGCGGTAGTCGTCGATTTCGGCGTGGGCGGTGAGGTAGTTGAAGACCATGTGCACGCGCTCGGTGATTTGCGCGTCGCTGGTGAGCAGGCTCAGGTCAGTGTAAAAGCGGGCAGTGACGGGGTTGTAGTTGCCGGTGCCGAGGTGACAATAGCGGCGGGTTACGCCGTCTTCGTCGTGGCGGACGAGCATGGCCAGTTTGCAATGGGTTTTAAGGCCGACTACGCCGTGGAAGACCTGCACGCCGGCATCTTCCATATCGCGCGCCCAGCGGATGTTGGAAGCTTCGTCGAAGCGCGCCATCAACTCGACGACCAAAGTGGTTTCCTTGGTGGCCGCAGCCTCAGTGAGCGCCTCAAACATGGGCGAGTCCTGGCTGGTGCGGTAAAGCGTTTGCTTCATGGAGAGCACGGCTGGGTCGTCTGCGCCCTGGCGGATGAAATCGACCACCGGGTCGTAGGAATCGTAGGGGTGGTGGAGCAAGACATCGTGCTGGCGCAGCTCGTCGAAGATGTTTGCGGATTTGCGGCTCAGGTGCAGAGGCTTGGGCGTGAAGGGCGGGAACTTGAGATCGGGCCGGTCCACGTCGCCGTGAAAGAACATGAGCCGCGACAGGTTGACCGGGCCGTCGCAGCGGAAGACCTGGTCCTGGTCAAGCTCGAAGTTCACGCGCAGCCGCTCGACAATCTCCTGGTCGGCGCCGGCCTCAATCTCCAGGCGGACGGCGTCTCCCTTGCGGCGGTTGTGCAACTCGACGCGGATGGTTTCAAGCAGGGAGCGGGCTTCTTCCTCCTCAAAGTAGAGGTTGGAGTTGCGGGTGACGCGGAAGGCGGTGTGAGCCAGGACCTCGTATCCGCGGTACATGCCGGCAAGGTTCTGCGCGATGAGGTCCTGAAGCAGGACGTAGTCGTGGACGCCGTCGGCGGCGGGAAGGCGGACGAAGCGGGCCAGTGCGCGGGGCACCGTGACCACTCCCAGCACTTGCGGGCCGGAACTTTTGCGCTTGGCGCGAAGCAGCAGGGCAAGGCAAAGGGCCTTGTTGAGGACGCGTGGAAAGGGATGGGCGGGGTCAATAGAGATGGGGGTCAGCAGCGGATCGACTTCGCGCTGAAAGTAGCCCTGGGCAAAGGCGCGAGCGTCTGCGCCCAGCTCTTTCCACTCCAGCAGGCGGACGCCTTGTTTGCGGAGCTCGGGGATGAGTTGGCGATTCCAGCAGCGGTACTGATCGGCAACAAACTCATGGATGTCGGCAGTGAGCACGGCCAGGGACTCGTCGGGGCGAAGGCCGTCGTAGCCGGGCTCGCGGTAGCCGTCCTCAATGCGTTGCATCAGGCCGGCCTGACGAACCTCAACGTATTCATCCAGGTTGTTGCCGGTGATGGCCAGGAATTTGACCCGCTCGAGCAGCGGGTTCGATGGGTCCTCGGCTTCCTCAAGGACGCGCCGATTGAACTGCATCCAGGAGTGGTCGCGGCCGTTGAAGAGCTTTTGTTTGTGCGAAGTTCGGGCCATCGTGTGCGTCCAATACGCCGTGTTGGCAGTCTATCGTGTTTGCCGTGAAACCGGCAGCCAAGTTGAGGTGCGGGCAGTAAAAACTCCCCTTCTGGCACTCATACAGGAAGCGGGAGGGTTCAGATGTTAAGGGCAGGCGAAAAAAGCGAGGTTGTGACCCCAAGGATTGACCCCGCCCGCCCGGCGGGTTGAGGATAGAGACTGGGGCGGAACGAGCCAAACCCTGCGGAGGAGGTCTCCCAATGATCCATGAATTCAATACTTCGAGCGACAGCCTGATTCCTCCCAAGCCAATCCCCGCCGAGGCTCATGCCTTCAGCAAGCAGTTCCACGGCCTGCTGGACGGCCGGCCCAAGGACGACGAGACAGTGGCCGAGGCTTTTGAGGGAATGGACGGCGTTTTCGACATGATTGCCGCCGGGCTTTACAACATGGCCTCAATGCTGGCAGGGGAAGGCGAGCAGAGCGTGCGGCTGGTGGAGGCGGCGATTGCCAATGCGGAGGTTTCGACGTGCCACGATCCGGCCCAGGCGCGGAAGAACAGCCGGCGGGCACTGTGCGCGGCTGCGCTGGAGACGCTGGCGGGGCGCGAACAGGACTGCCTGGCTGCGCCTTTGGAGGGCCTGGAGCCGACAGGAACCTGCATTGAGGACGACGACCTGGCAGCGGCGGGCGTCTCGAGCGAGGAATTGGAGCGCATGCTCGCCGGACCCGAGCGGGACCGCGTGCGGAGTTGGCTGGCCGGCTTGCCCACGAAGTTGCGGACCATTTTTGTGTTGCGCGCGGTGGCCGGCTTCAGCACGGCGGAGACGGCACGGATGCTTGCCCGGCATGGCGGGCCGCGGGCTGCGCGGTGGAGCGGCGAAGCGGTGAGCGGGCTCTTTCGCCAGGGGCTTTGTTCGCTGGCCTCGCAGCTGCTGCATGCGACGGCGGGGCGTTGAGTTTTGTGCGCGCTCCCGCGGGGCTCAACAGGTTGCGGAAAAAAGGTCCGTCTTGAGATGAATGCCCTTCCCAACTCCTGCAGGGGCTAAAGCCCAACATTGATTTAACTGGCTTTATCGGCCCGACTAAAGTCAGGCCCTGGTTAGAAAACCTTCGAGCGCTGACATCATTGGGTTTTTGCGCAGCCTGTAAAGCCCCGGCCATTTTATTGGCTTTATCGGCGCGACTGAAACCCCACCCCAGCGACGAAGACCTGTCGCCGGGGACCCCGGTGAAGTCGCGCCCTGATACAGAGCGAGTTTCTGAAGTCCGTGCGTCGAAGCCGGGTGCAGAGGATCGTGCCCTGACGCGGAACGGTTTTTTAGGCACGAATCGGGGCGGTGGGCTTATTCCCCGGTTCCGCTTTTAGTCTTCCCGGGTGTAGGTCGTTTTCTTCTTTTCTTCCTGGCGTTCCAGCGCCAGCTCGATGAGCCGCGTGATCAGCTCTTTGTAGCTGACGCCCGTTGCCTCCCACAGCTTTGGATACATGCTGATCCGCGTGAAGCCCGGCATGGTGTTTACCTCGTTGAGGTAAATGCGCTGCCTGCCGTCTGGCTCCATGAGGAAATCGACACGCGCCAGGCCGCATAAATCGCAGGCCTTGAACGCGGCTACGGCCATTTCGCGAACCTGTTTGCTCTGCGCGTTGCTCAGGTTGGCGGGAATCACGGCCACCGAGCCCTCTGACAGATACTTTGCTTCGTAGTCGTAGAACTCCTTGCCGGGAACAATTTCGCCGACCACGCTGGCCTGGGGCGAGTCGTTGCCGAGCACCGCAACCTCCAGTTCCCTTGCCCCGGCCGCCTGACCGCCGCGGCGGAGCTTGCCGCCCACGCCCTGCTCCACCACCAGCTTGCGGTCGTATTTGGCCGCCAGCGCCAGTGCGGGTCCGAGCTCCTTGCGGTGGTGCACTTTGGTGATCCCTACGGACGATCCGAGGTTGGCAGGCTTCACAAACACGGGGTATTTCAGCGCGGCCTCAACCAGCGCAACAGCTTTGCGCGGCGATTTTTCCCACTCCGCGCGGAGCAGCGCGACGTGCTTGACGATGGGCAACCGCTCCTGGGCAAATAGCCTCTTCATTACGTCTTTGTCCATGCCCGCAGATGAGCCCAACACTCCGGAGCCGACGTAGGCGATGCCGGCCAGCTCAAAGAGCCCCTGGATGGTTCCGTCCTCTCCGAACGTCCCATGCAGCACGGGAAAGACGACGTCGATGGCCTGAGCTGCAGGGCTTTGAGCGCCGGGCATGGGCGCCAACAGCGTGGGCATGCCATCTTGCAGCAGCTTGGCTCCGGGCGTGGCCTTCGGATCGCCGGCGCGTAGCCGCGCCCCTGGCGTTTCGCTGCCTTCAAGCAGCTCGCGCGCATCCGCGGCCGCAAGCCAGCGGCCTTCCCTGGTAATGCCGATGGGCGCCACATCAAACTTTTCCCGATCGATGGCGCTTAAGATCGAAGCCGCCGAGAGAAGCGAAACCTCGTGCTCGCCACTGCGGCCGCCAAAGAGAATTCCTACCCGTAGTTTTTTTGCCATTCTTTTATTTGACCACTGCCGGCAGGGTGAGAGAACCTTTGGCTACGGCAACCGCCGCGCATGCCTCAAGTTTTGCACCCCGCACATCCTAAATCCTGGAGGGATCAACATGAGTCACCCCGTAGTGCATTTTGAGATTGGCTGCCAAGACAAAACGAAAACCAGCGCTTTTTACGCCGAAGCCTTCGGCTGGACGATCGATGCCGGGCCAATGGGCATGATCGACACCGGCTCAAAGGAGGGCATACAGGGCCATGTGGCCGCGCTGGGTCACGAGCCGCATCAGTTCACCCATTTTTATGTCGAGACGGACGATGTAGCGGCGACATTGGCGAAAATCGAGGAGCTGGGCGGCAAGACGGTGGTGCCGCCGGTCTCGATTCCGCACGGAACTTTTGCCTGGTTCGCCGACCCTGAGGGGAACGTTGCCGGTTTGTGGAAGCCTGCTTGAAGTTGCGGTTGTGAATGAGTGGCCGGCCTCGGAGCTTTGTTGCGATGCTGCGCGAAGCTGCGGATGGAGTTTGCCTGTTCGCTGGTGGAGCGAGGTACACCTCAACTGTTTTTGACAATGCGGTGCGGTGAGTGATAAAAGTTGGCCTTCCCGAACATTTGTGGTTGGCGCGATTTAAAGCTCAGCAAGATGATTGGCTCCTGCCAGTCAAGGAGACCGCACCGTGACACCAACAGAGTCCCTGGAGCCTGTTGAAACAATGCCGGCTCTAAAACAGCATTCATCGATGTGGCGGCTATTGTTGATCAGCTCGGCCGCTCTTTATTTGGAAATTGTTCTGATTCGCTGGCTGGGAACTGAAGTGAAGATCTTTGCCTTCTTTCAGAACCTGTCACTTATCGTGTGTTTTCTGGGATTCGGCGTTGGCTGCTTCACAGCAAGCAAGCGTGGCAGCCTGTTACCCTCATTGGGAGCCGCGGCCACATTGGTTGTCGCCGTGAGCCTGCCGTTTCAGGCATGGCACAAACTGCTGCAGATGATGTCTTCGATTCTTTCGTCCACGCCCGATGCGGCGCTGTGGGGCAACGCGCTGAAGCTTTCCGCAGCCGAATATTACCAATTTTTCGCGCTTTCATTAGCGGTGGTTTTTGGGTTCCTGATGCTGATCGCCATGGCCATGATTCCGCTGGGCCGCTGGGTGGGCTATTACCTTGAAACATCGCGCAACACAGTGACGGCTTACTCGGTGAATTTGCTGGGAAGCCTGGTGGGAATATGGCTTCTGGCCATCCTGGCTTTTTTTTGGCTTTCTCCGTCGTACTGGTTTGTTGTGGCCTTCGCACTGATTGTGTTCGCGCAGCCTCTTTCCTGGCGTTCGGGGCTTGTCGCGTGCGGACTGCTGGCAATCACTTTGCTGGCTCTGAAATCTGCAAGCAGTGACTCAGTTTACTGGTCCCCCTATCAAAAGCTTTCTGTCATGAGTGTCGGCAATCAGCAATACAACATCCTGGTGAACAACGAGGGTTATATGTCGATTGCCAATGTAACCCCCGCGTACATGGCACAGAATCCACAGTTGGCGAGTGCGTACAAAAACAGCTCCTATGACAGCCCATTCCAGTTTGCCGATAGTGTCAGTCGCGTTCTGGTGGTGGGTTCGGGAGCCGGCAACGATGTAGCAGCCGCGTTGCGGCATGGGGCTTCGCACGTGGATGCGGTGGAGATCGATCCGCTGATTTCAACACTGGGCAAGCGCCTTCACCCGGAACAGCCTTACGCCTCGCCGAAGGCGCACCTCATTAACAACGACGCCAGAAACTTCATGCGTCAATGTCACGACAAATACGACGTTATTATCTTCGGGCTGCTCGACTCGCATACAGAGTTCTCAGGCTACAGCAATATGCGGGTGGACAACTATGTCTACACGGAAGAGTCGTTTCGCGACGCCAGAGGGCTTTTGAATCCGAACGGAATCCTGATTTTGAAATTTGAAGTGAGGAAGCCATGGACGTGGATCGGGCAGAGGTTTTACGCGATGTTGAGCAACATTTTCCCGCATCCACCTGTGACCTACTACTCGGATCCGGTTGGGGGACTGCTCAGCGCCACCGTTTTTATTGAATCCGATTCTTCCTCCTTGCAGGCCAAGAGCTTGACCGCGCAGGGAGCGGCATTTCTGAGTTCGCGGCCGCCGGAATTCCCGCTTACGGTTGACAACGCTCCATCGCCAACAACCGATGATTGGCCCTATGTTTATCACTTCGGCCATTCCATCCCTCGCGCCTACTACGCGGTTTCCGCGGTGATCCTGATCATGGCGCTGTATATGGTCGGGCCATTCTTTACGCCGAAAGATGGCGGCGCGTGGCAGTTCTTTTTGCTGGGCGCGGGATTTTTGCTGATGGAGACCCAGCTGGTGAGCCGCCTGGGGTTATATTTCGGCACCACATGGCTGGTGAACTGCGTCGCATTAACTGGCATTCTGACGGTTCTGCTTTTGTCGAATCTCTATGTGGAGCGGCGGCGGCCAGGAAAGCTCGGCGTCTACTACGCGTTCCTGTGTGTGGCGCTGATCGCCAACTATGCAATACCCTGGACCAGCGTTCCCGGATCGGGAACGCAAGTTGGCATTCTGATCTGCTTTGCCTATTGCGTGCCGTTCTTCTTTGCCGGAGTCATCTTCACCGAGAGCTTTCGCCGTTTCGGCGGCCGAAGCAGCGCATTCGGCGCAAACATGCTGGGCGCGGTTGCCGGAGGCCTGGCGCAGAACCTTTCCTTTATCGTAGGGATGAAAGCCTTGCTGCCGATAGCCGTTGTTTTCTATGGTTGCGCGGCGCTTCTGCAAGGGATGAAATCTAATAGGCTGGCTGCGTAAGAGGCGAATTTGCCTTCATAGAATCTTCTTGCCAAAGGCCGAGCAGGCCAGTTCGACGGCCAGGTCGGCGGTGCGGTTGTGCTCGTCGATGACCGGGTTCACCTCGACGATTTCAAAGCTCAACAACCGTCCGTGATCGGCCAGAATCTCCATGGCCAGGTGCGCTTCGCGGTACGTGGCGCCGCCGCGCACGGGCGTGCCCACTCCCGGCGCTTCTTCCGGGTCGATCCAATCCATGTCGAGCGACACGTGATACCCCGCTGTTCCCTGGCCCGCCGCACGCAACGCCTCTTCCATCACCGTTCGCATGCCGCGCTCGTCAAGGTCGCGCATGGTGTACACCTGGGCCACGCCGGCGCGGCGAATATTTTCGCGCTCGGCCGCGTCGATGTCGCGCACGCCGATGAGGACTGTGTTCTCCGCGGCAACCTTTGGCGCATCGCCGAGGATTTTCCCCAGCGGTTCGGGACCCAGGCCCAGAAGAGCTGCCAGCGGCATTCCGTGTACATTTCCCGAGGGCGAGGTTTGGGGCGTATTGATGTCAGAGTGCGCGTCGATCCAGATAAGCCCGATTTTCTCGCCTTTGCGACGGAAAAACTCTGCCACGCCGGAGACCGACCCGGCCGCCAGCGAGTGATCGCCACCCAATACCAGCGGCGTCATGCCATCTTCCAAAGTCTTGACCACAGCTTCGGCGGTGCGGGTGCAGGTTTCAGTAATCTCTTTCAGGAAGCGCGCGCTGGTGTTGCCTGAGGCCTGCGTTTCGGCAATCTCCACGCGGATGTTGCCCGCGTCGGTGACCTGGTGGCCCAGCGCCTCGAGCCGCGCCTCCAAACCCGCGACGCGCATTGCAGAGGGCCCCATGTCGACCCCGCGGCGGCTGGCGCCGAGGTCGAGAGGAACCCCGATGACGCGAATCTTGCGCGCGGGCCGGGCCTGCGTGCCCCGATGGGCAAACGACGAGGGAAGCGTGCTTATTTCGGCGTTGCTGGCCATGAAAAGCCCTCCTTAGGAAGAAATCGGTGCTGAGAGCATGACCCAAAGTGACCATTAAACCAGATTCGGATGAGAGTAGGATTGCCCGAAGACGGATTTAGCAAGGGGTAGGTTCGCCGCCCCTTTCGTGCGGGGGAGTAATTCATTGGTCGAAATCTGCCGATAGAGGTTGAGTGGGGTGACAAACGGCGCTCGTTCGCGTGGCTCTGTCCGGATGAAAATGAAGAAGTTGATTCCAGCGATCGCGCTTGTTTTCAGCTGGGCCATGGCTGCCTGGGCAGGTGCGCCCCCGACCCTGACCACCCTGGGCGCTATTCACGCCCTCACCAACGAGCAGGCCGCCCGTGCGCTGCCAGTGGACTTTGAAGCGACGGTTACCTACAACTACGGAAGTATGCTGTTTTTGCAGGATGGCGATGCCGCTATCTATGCCGGGAGTGATAAGGCCGGCGCCCTGATTCCCGGAGATCGCGTCAGGGTGCGTGGAACGACGGGTGAAAGCTTCCGGCCCAAAGTGCTCGTCGACAGTTTGACCCTGCTCCGGCACGGCGAAGCGCCCCAACCTGTGCCTGCCACCTTTGACGAGTTGATCCGCGGCCAGCAGGACTGCAGGCTGGTTACTGTCCATGCGGTCGTCCGCAGCACGGGACTGGAATCAATGATGGGAAAGCCCGTCACCGACTTTCAGTTGAATGCCGACGGGGGATCCATTGAAGCTACCGTCAAGGGCCACCAGGGAAATGCGCCCCCAGACCTGTTGGACGCGGAGGTCGAAGTCACCGGCGTAGTCGGGGGAAAATTCGACGGCAAGATGCAGATGAAAGGGATTGCCCTTTACGTCTCCTCGCTGGCGAATGTAAAGATTCTCAAGCGAGCCGGCGCCAGTCCCTGGTCCCAGACGATTACGCCGATGGACGCGATCTTCAGCGTCTACCATGTGCAGGATGTTTCACAAAGAGTCCGGGTCCACGGGATCATCACCTACTATCTGCCCGGCTCGGCCGTTGTGTTGCAGAATGGCGAGAAGAGCCTGTGGATCATGACCAGGGAGAATGCGCGGCTGCAGATTGGAAGCGAAGCGGACGCAACCGGCTTTCCCGATCTTCGCGACGGCTTTTTGACATTGACGAATGGAGAATTCAAGCCAAGCTCTGTCAACGCTCCCATCGCGCCGAAGCCGGTGACCAAGCGTGAGCTCACCTCAAGCAAGAATGTATTCGACCTGGTCTCAATTGAAGGGGAAGTGGTGATGGAGGTGCGCGAGGGATTGCAGGATGAGTATGTTCTGGCCTCGGATGGCTTGATCTTCTCCGCAATCTACCGCCATCCAGACGTGGAAGGCCTGCAGCCACAGCCCATGAACCAAGTCCCGCTCGGTTCCAGGGTGAGCATCACGGGCATTTGTATTCTTGAGAGCTCCAATCCATTCGATAGCGAGGTGCCGTTCGAGATCCTTATGCGCAGCCCGGCGGATATCGCGGTGGTGGCAGCGCCCTCATTGCTGAGCAACCGCAACCTGCTCATTCTCGTTGGCTTACTGCTGGGGGTTGTGATCGTCGTGGGTGCCCGAGGCTGGTACATCGAGCGCAAGATTCGCCGCCATACCTCTGCAATGGCGTACGTGGAGCGGCGGCGGAGCCGCATTTTGGAGGACATCAACGGTTCTCGTCCGCTGGTGGAGATCGTGGAGAACATCACGGAGCTGGTTTCATTTGAGCTTCAGGGCGCTCCATGCTGGTGCCAGATAGCGGATGGCGCGCAGGTGGGAAACTACCCGCCGAAACTCGACCGCCTGCGCATCGTCAGCCACGTCGTTCCCGCGCGCTCCGGCGCGCCGCTGGGTGCAGTTTTTGCCGCACTCGATTCGCTCGCCAAACCCCGGGAGAATGCGTCTGAGGCACTTTCAAGCGCGGCCGGTCTCATTGCTTTAGCCGTTGAGACGCGCCGCCTTTACTCCGATCTGCTGCACCGCTCCGAGTTCGATATGCTCACCGAGATTCCCAACAGATTCACTCTCGACAAGCATCTTGAAGCGCAAATCGAGGCCGCTCGCCTCAATGCCGGCATTTTTGGCCTCATCTACATCGACCTCGACTGCTTCAAGGAAGTGAACGATGGATATGGCCACCATATTGGGGACATGGTGCTGCAGGAAGCCGTGCAGCGGATGAAACATCAGCTCCGCTCCCACGACCTGCTGGCGCGGCTGGGCGGAGACGAGTTTGCCGTGCTGGTGCCAATGGTTCATAACCGTGCCGACGTGGAAGAGATCGCGCTGCGCGTGGAGCGCAGCTTTGACGAACCTTTCATCGTAGAGGAATTTGAGCTGCACAGCTCGGCGAGCGTGGGCATTGCAATTTATCCGCAGGACGGGGCCAGCAAAGACAGTGTGCTCAGCGCCGCCGATGCCGCCATGTACGAGGCCAAGAACACCCGGAAGCGAATTGGGCAAATGCTCGCGGCCGAACGACCGCTTGACTCACGCATAAGCGCCGCGAAAGAATGAGGGGTTGGCTTGCTACCGACCGCGGAGCCGGCGAGGTTCCCGGCATTTTTCCGCATCCCAGACGCTTCCGGAATTTGAATTCAGCCCCGGGACCTATCCCTGGCACATGCCGGAACCGCCGCACTGCGTGGGCGCAACTGCACCGTAGCTCGAACCTTACCGATGTGGGCCGTCAGGCGTAACAGCACGGTCCGGATTCGCAGAACTTGTCCGGGGAAAAGATGAAGAAGCTCGTTCCAGCATTGGCGATCGTTTTCTGCTGGACCTCGGTTGTCTGGCCGGCCTCGCAAGCCCCCCTGACCACACTTCGCGCTGTCCACGCTCTCACCAACGACGCGGCGGCAACGGCGCTGCCGGTCGCCTTCCCGGCAACTGTCACTTACTTTAACCCTGGGATCATGAATCTGATCGTGCAGGATGACGGCGCGGCGATTTATGTATATGCCACCACCGACGCCAGGCTGGCGCCCGGAGACCGGGTGATGGTGAGAGGAACCACGCGGGCCAGCTTCAGGCCGGTTGTGGTGAGCAATGACGTCACCCTGATCTCCCACGGTGTTTTGCCCGTACCCATCCCAGCCAGCTTTGCTGAAATGCTGCGCGGCGAGCAGGATTGCATGCGAGTGGCTGTGCACGCCGTTGTCCGCGCCGCCAACCTGGTCTTCATCGGCCGCCAGCGAGTGATTGACCTGCAGTTGCTCATGGACGGAGGGTACATTGAAGCGCTGGTGGACGGCAGCGATCCGCATGCAATCAAAGACCTGTTGGACGCCGATGTGGAAGTCACTGGAGACATGGCGGGAAAGTTCGACGGGAAGAAGCAGCTGATCGGGATTGCGCTTTACGTCTCCTCGCCATCTGACGTAACAGTTCTGCATCGGGCCGGCGTCAATCTCGATTCCCTTCCGGTAACGCCCATGGACCGGATCCTTGCCGGCTACCAGGTGCGCGATCTGACCCAGAGAATTCGCGTCAAGGGAACAATCACGTACTATCAGCCGGGCGCCGCGGCGGTTCTCCAGAGCGGCGATAAAAGCCTTTGGATCGATACTCAGAACGACCAGTCCATGCTGATTGGCGACCTTGCCGACGCCTCAGGATTTCCCGACGTCACGGGCAGATTCATGACGCTGACCCGCGGTGAAATTCGAGACACCGGCGTGCATGCGCCCATTCCACCGCAGCAGGTGGATTGGGGCGACCTGAGCTCAGGACGAAGAGAATTCGACCTGGTGTCAATTGAAGGCCAGGTCCTGATGGCAGTGAGGGAAGCAGCACAGGATGAGTACGTGATGGTCTCTGGCGGCCAACTGTTCTCTGCCATTTACCACCACCCCGACCGGGCCATTCAATCGCAGCTTCCACCCATGAAGCAAGTCGCCATCGGCTCCAGAATCCGCGTCACCGGGATTTGCATGCTCTACAGCGCCGACCCGTTCCATGGCCCGATGGCCTTCGACCTGCTGCTTCGCTCCCCGGACGATGTGACTATCGTTGCCAAGCCCTCCTGGCTGAATGTTCGGAACCTAATGCTGCTCGTGAGCCTGCTGGTCCTGACCGTCTTTGCGGTGGGCTTCAGGGAATGGCTGATCGAACGCAAGGTGCGCCGCCATGCTTCCGTATTGGCCTACATCGAACGCCGCCGCGGCCGCATCCTCGAGGACATCAACGGCTCGCGCCCGCTGGCCGAGATTATTGAGAAAATCACGGAGCTGGTTTCCTTCAGGCTCCAAGGCGCTCCCTGCTGGTGCCAGGTGGCGGATGGGGCACAATTGGGTAACCGCCCGCCGAATCTCGATCAATTTCGGGTCGTTCAGCAGGAGATTAACGCACGCAAGGGCCCGCCGCTGGGCGTCATCTATGCCGGCTTCGATCCGAACACCAAACCGGATTCCGACGAGTCTGAGGCCCTGTCAATGGCCGTTGGCCTGGCCACGCTGGCCATTGAGACGCGCCGCCTTTACTCCGATCTGCTGCACCGCTCGGAATTCGATTTATTGACTGACATCCACAACCGGTTTGCGCTTGAAGAACACCTCGACGACCTGATCGCCGAAGCGCGGTCCACGGCCGGGATCTTCGGCCTCATCTATATCGACCTGGATGAGTTTAAAAAGGTGAACGATCTTTACGGACACCAGACCGGGGACCAGCTGTTGCAAGAGGTGGTGGTGCGCATGAAGCATCAGCTTCGCTCGTGCGACATGCTGGCGCGGATTGGCGGCGACGAGTTTGCCGTTTTGGTCCCTGAGGTTCACAACCGCGCCGGAGCCGAGGAGATTGCCCAACGGCTCGCGCACAGCTTCGATGAGCCCTTTGCCGTCGAGGGTTACCTGATCAGAAGCTCGGCCAGCGTAGGTGTCGCGCTCTACCCTGAAGACGCCACAAAGAGAGACCGGCTGCTGAGTTGTGCCGATGCCGCGATGTATGTGAACAAGAAGAGCAAAGGCCACCCCGGTGAAGTGCCGGCCGCAAGCCAAAGCCATTAACTCACAAACAGGAACGAAACAGACTCAACTTCAGCCCTGCGAATCTGGCCCGACGCCGTGGAAATCATTTCGGGAAGAGACCGTAAACGTCGAGTTCGCCGGGGATGGATGTGCTGGAGTCCGCGCCGCCGGTGTTGTTTCCCCGCGTACCGATGTAAACCTTGCCGTTGGCGATTGTGGGCACCGTAAATTTGACGGCGTTGCCGGCGGCGTTTCCACTACCCTGCGTGCTGTTCCAGAGTTCGGTGGCGAGGTTGGCGGCATCATACACGTGGAGAACCGCTGGTCCGCAGGCCGCCGCGCCAGTGCAGTGCTGACCATTGTCGAGAGCCCAAACGATGCCATTGGCATTATCGGGCGTGGAAGAGACCGAAGGACTTGCGCCCGGAAAACCAAAATAGTGCCTCGATATCGAGGTGGCCACAGTGTTCATCTGCGCGGAGGGCCCCAGAGAGAAAGCAGACAGAGTTCCACCGACGCCAGCGATATAGTAATTGGAGTTCCAAAATGCACCTGTTGCAAAAATAGAGTCACCAAGGAAAAAACGCTGCCAGGCATTCGAGTCGCCCAGACTGCCCATGCTGTCGCGGTTAAGAAGATAGAGATAGCCGTCCTTGCCGCCCCCAATGGCCAGGTGCGTGGGATTGCCTCCATTGGCAGGCACGTCGATGAGCGTAGCGCCCCCTGAGCCGAAGTCCCTGTCTTCGTCGTCATCGGTCAACTGATCGGAAGGAGTGAAGTATTGCAGGACATTGAGGTCGCTGCTGATTTGCAAGAACGAGTCGCCGTAGTCGTTGTTTGGAGCGGAGGGACTCGTGGCATCGAAGCCGGCGTTACCGGTAACGAGATAGAGATTGCCGGAGGAATCAATCGCGGGCGCGCTCCCGGCCATCCATATTCCCCCATATCCGACATTGGGTGAAATATTAAGGACGGCAGACTGGGAAAGATCGGCGGCATTGTAGCCAATGACCCAGCCGTAGTAGGGAGGGACGTCCTCATGCGATGCCCAGGCGATGTAGACGATTCCATTGGCGAGAGCCAACCCTGGGCGCTGGTGCTGTTGCCGGGGATTGAAAGTGGTCGAAGTGCCGTGGCTCCCTGTTCCGGGGTAAGTGCCGGCAATCGTGACCGGGCCGGAGAGCTTTTCGTTGCCGCTGAGCAGATCGATGGCGTGGAGACGCTGGTAAAACTGAAGCCCGGACTGAATCACGGACTTGGAAACAACATAGAGCGTATTGGTGGTTAGATCGATGACCGGCGTGCCTGTAACTCCAACCTCCGGCGCAATGTCGGCACCGCCCCCGCCGACAAGGTGCCCAGTGCCGGACGACGGCACCGAGGTTTCACCGGGAAAGGCGCCATGCGCCGAGTCAATCAAGTTGGCGTGCCAGAGCGGGGTACAGGGAGTGGCGCTGGTGTCCGCGTCGAAAGCGTAAAGGCTGTCGTTTTGGGTAGCAACGAAGACTACATTGCGCCGGGTTGAAGAGATGGTCAAGTTCGGAACCCAAAGAGGCTGTGCATAAATGGCCTCGTCAACCGTGCAGGAGAAGAGTTTGCCGAAGGTGGAGGCAGTGACGTTCGAAGTGGTGAGGAGGTACTCCTGCGTATTTGCGCCGTCTCGGGAGAGATTGTTGTGGTACGTGGTGACTCCGGGAAGATCGGTGACGGTGATAGTGAAGGAAGCCGTTGCCGAGGAATCGGTAACGCTGGTGGCGGTAACAGTGTAGGCGCCGCCGACGGATGAGGCTGTATAGGTGACGGGCACCCCGGTGGCGCTGTTGGCCGATGAGAACACGCCGCATGTGCTGCCGTTGCAGCCGTTGCCGCTTGCGGACCAGGTGACGCCTGCTATGTCGTTTGTGGTTGCGGTGACGGAAAGGATCTGAGTGGCGGCGACCCCGTTGGGCTGCGAAGAAACCACAACCGAATAGATGGCCAGCGCGAGGATGACCGATCTGGTTTGGACCGGGTTGCCGGAATCGGTGATGGTAAAGGTGAGCGCGGACATTGCTCCGGCGGAGGGAATGCCAGAGATTTCACCGGTGGGCGGATTCAAGGATAGACCGGCTGGGAGCGCGCCCTGGGTTACGGTCCAGGTAAAGGGCGCGGTGCCGCCAGTTGCGACAAGCGTCGCATTGTAGGCATTCCCCACCGAACCCATACCAAGCGAGGTGGTAGTAATGATGAGGGGCTTCGGTGGCGCCGAGCTTCCGCACCCGGAAAGCGCGCAGGCGGAAACCAACAATCCCATGCCGGCGAGGACATAGAAGAGCGAAATGGACCGACCGAGGCAATCAAAACAGGGCCTTGCGAAAGGGCGAAGAAAACCCAAGGGTTTAGTCATATGAGGACGCTGGAACAACATCACTATATCTCAACTTGGGCAGTAAATGCTGAAACAAAACAATTTAAATTACAGTTTTCCCTTGCCGGCCGGGGGAGAAAATGGGACCGGAATGCGCAAAGCAAAGGCCCGGCTTGCGCCGGGCCTTGAGTGAAGCAATTGGTATTGTTGGTTGCCAGTATTACTCGGCGGCCATTTCCTCGGCTTCGCCTTCCTGGCGCATCAGTTCGAGTTCGCGCTCGGCGGCTTCGATCTCCGCCGAAACCTCTTGCTGCACGCGCGCCGCCGCTTCTTCCAGCTCTGGCGAGAGCTGCACGTTGCGGTAGTACTCGAGGCCCGTGCCGGCCGGAATGAGCCGGCCCACGATCACGTTCTCCTTGAGCCCGCGGAGGTTGTCGATCGCACCGTTGATGCTGGCTTCAGTGAGCACGCGGGTCGTCTCCTGGAAGCTGGCAGCCGAGATGAAGCTGTCAGTGGAGAGCGATGCCTTTGTAATGCCCAGCAGCAGCGGACGCCCTGTTGCAGGACGGCCACCTTGCGTCATCACCCGGTCGTTCTCCTCGCGGAAGCGGAAGCGATCCACTTGCTGCTCGAGCAGGAAGTTGGTGTCGCCCACGTCGTCGATCCGGACCCAGCGCAGCATCTGCCGGACAATCACCTCAATGTGCTTGTCGGAGATGGCCACGCCCTGCAGACGGTAGACCTCCTGGATTTCGTTGACCAGATAAGCCTGCAGTTCCTTCTCGCCAAGCACATCGAGAATGTCGTGCGGATTCAGCGGCCCATCCATCAGCGGGTCGCCGGCACGGAGCCGCTCGCCCTCCTGGACGTTGACGTGAATGCCGCGCTGCACGGAGTATTCCTTCTCGTCGCCGTTGTCGGCCGTCACGTAGATTTTGCGCTGGCCCTTGGCCACTTCGCCAAAGCGAACCACGCCGTCGATCTCGCTGATGATGGCCGTCTCGCGCGGCTTGCGCGCTTCAAACAACTCCACCACTCGCGGCAAGCCGCCGGTGATGTCCTTGGTGCGCGTGCTCTCCTTGGGAATCTTGGCCAGCACGTCGCCGGGACCCACTTCGTCGCCGTCCTGAATCATCAAGTGGGCGCCGCGTGGCAGCAGGTAGCGCTTGTGCCCCTTGGCGTTCTTCACCAACAGGGCAGGCTGGCGCTTTTCATCGGGAGAGTCGGCAACCACCCAGCGCGAAAGGCCGGTGACTTCGTCGACTTCTTCGTTGAGCGTGATGCCTTCCTGCAGGTCCTTGTACTGCACCGCGCCGCCGATTTCAGTGAGGATGGCGTAGGTGTACGGATCCCACTCTGCCAGCAGCTGGCCCAGCTTTACGTGCTCGCCGTCCTTCACCTTGAGGCGCGCGCCGTACACCACCACGTAGCGCTCTTTCTCGCGGCCGCGGTCGTCGACAATGGCCACCGAGCCGGAGCGGTTCATGGCCACCAGCGTGCCGTCTTTGCTCTCGACGTAATTCAGATTGATGAAGCGCACGAAGCCATTGTTCTTGGCATCGAGGCGCGACTTGTCTTGCACGCGGCTGGCCGTGCCGCCCACGTGGAACGTGCGCATGGTGAGCTGCGTTCCGGGCTCGCCGATGGACTGGGCTGCGATGACGCCGCAGGTCTCACCCAACTCCACCATGCGTCCCGAACCCAGGTTGCGCCCGTAGCACAGCGCGCAAACGCCGCGCCGCGACTCGCAGGTGAGCACGGAGCGGATCTTTACCTTTTCCACGCCCGCGCCCTGGATTGCCGAGGCAATATCCTCATCGATGCCCTGGTTCACATCCACCACAACGTTGCCGTCGTAGTCCTTGATGCGTTCCAGCGATACGCGGCCGATGATGCGGTCGCGCAGCGGCTCGATGATTTCGCCGGATTCGACGATCGAACCCACGTAGATGCCTTCCACAGTGCCGCAATCGTACTCAGTGACGATGACGTCCTGGGCCACGTCGACAAGGCGGCGGGTCAGGTAGCCGGAATCGGCGGTCTTGAGTGCCGTATCCGCCAGGCCCTTGCGCGCGCCGTGCGTGGAGATGAAGTATTCCAGCACTGTGAGCCCTTCGCGGAAGTTGGCCGTGATGGGGGTTTCGATGACTTCGCCCGAAGGCTTGGCCATCAGTCCGCGCATGCCGGAAAGCTGCCGGATCTGCTGCTTGGAACCGCGAGCGCCGGAGTCGGCCATGATGTAAATCGGGTTCATGGCCCCTTCGTCGTCTGCGCGCTTCATGTTGCCGAACATTTCATCGGCCACCTGATCGGTAACCGCCGACCACATCTGGATGACCTTGTTGGAGCGCTCGCCGTTGGTGATTGCGCCGTCCATATATTGCTTCTGGACTTCAATCACCTTCTTGTCGGCCGCGTCCACCGTGGTGTACTTGCTGTCTGGAATGACCATGTCGTCCAGGCCGACAGACAATCCCGATTTGGTCGCGTAGGTGAACCCAAGCGACTTGATGCGGTCAAGCATGCCCACCGTAACTTCGAGGCCCAGGTTCTGGTTGCAGTAGTTCACCAGCTGCCCGATGCCCTTCTTCTTGAGCAGGCCGTTGACGAACGGCATTCCCGAAGGCAGCGAGTCGTTGAAGATGACGCGGCCCACTGTCGTGGAGATGTACTCCTTGTTGAAGTCCACCGCCTCGGTGTGCGTCAGGTCCTGATCGTCATAGGCCGTGGTCATGTCGAGCACTTTGCCGGTATAGCGCAAACGGATGGGCGAAAGCGTCTCAACTTCCTTGGCTTCGAGAGCCATCAGAATCTCTTCCGTGTTGGCAAACACGCGTCCTTCGCCCTTGCCGCCCTTCTTGGCCTTGGTGAGGTAATAGAGCCCTAGCACCATATCCTGCGTGGGCACCGTGATGGGCTGCCCCGAGGCGGGCGAGAGAATGTTGTGCGACGCAAGCATCAGCACGCTGGCTTCGATCTGCGCTTCAGGAGACAGCGGGATGTGGACCGCCATCTGATCGCCGTCGAAGTCGGCGTTGAATGCGGTGCATACCAGCGGATGAATCTTGATTGCCTTGCCTTCTACCAGCACCGGCTCAAAGGCCTGAATGCCCAGCCTGTGCAACGTGGGAGCACGGTTCAACAGCACCGGGTGATCCTTGATGACTTCCTCAAGAATGTCCCACACCACCGGCTCCTGCATTTCGACCATTTCCTTGGCCTGCTTGATGGTGGTGCAGTGGCCGGTTTGCTCCAGGCGGTGATAGATGAAGGGCTTGAAGAGCTCGAGCGCCATCTTCTTCGGCAATCCGCACTGGTGCAGCTTCAGCTCCGGCCCAACGACGATGACCGAGCGGCCGGAGTAGTCGACGCGCTTGCCGAGCAAGTTCTGGCGGAAGCGGCCCTGCTTGCCCTTGAGCGTATCGGAGAGAGACTTGAGCGGACGATTGTTGGCTCCGCGCAGCACGCGGCCGCGGCGGCCGTTGTCGAAGAGCGCGTCCACGGCTTCCTGCAGCATGCGCTTCTCATTGCGCACAATGACTTCAGGCGCGTGCAGGTCCATCAGCTTCTTCAACCGGTTGTTGCGGTTGATGACGCGGCGGTACAGGTCGTTCAAATCGGAGGTCGCAAAGCGTCCGCCATCCAGCGGCACCAGCGGGCGCAGCTCTGGAGGGATCACGGGCAGCACGTCGAGAATCATCCACTGCGGCTTGTTGTCGCTTTTGCGGAAAGCCTCGACCACCTTGAGGCGCTTGGCGTACTTCAGCTTCTTCTGCGCCGAGGTCTCGGTCTTCATCCGCTCGCGCAGTTCGATGCCCAGCTCGTCGATTTGAACGCGCTTGAGCAGCTCCTTGATGGCTTCAGCACCCATCATGGCCTTGAAGCCCGAGGGGCGGAACTGCTGGTCAAGCTCGCGGAACTTGCCTTCGTCCTTGATGATCTCGCGTTCTTTCACCGGCGCGTCGCCGGGATCGACCACGACGTAGGACTCGAAGTAGAGAATGCTCTCAAGATCGCGCAGCGAAATGTCGAGCAGGTGACCGATGCGCGAGGGCAGGCCCTTGAAGAACCAAACATGCGAGCACGGCGACGCCAGCTCAATGTGGCCCATGCGCTCGCGGCGCACCTTGCTGACGGTGACTTCGACGCCGCACTTGTCGCAGATGACGCCGCGGTGCTTCATGCGCTTGTACTTGCCGCACAGGCACTCCCAGTCAGTGACCGGGCCAAAGATGCGGGCGCAGAACAGTCCGTCGCGCTCCGGCTTGAAGGTGCGGTAGTTGATGGTCTCCGGCTTGGTGACCTCGCCATGCGACCAGCTGCGGATCTTCTCAGGCGAAGCCAGCATGATGCGGATTGCGTCAAAGTCGGTAATGGGGCTGGAAAGCTCAAACGGGTTCGAACGGAACAAGGCGACCCTCCTTGGCGGGCCTTTTTGGCGCCTGCCTCGGTTCTTCCCGGGATTTTTGAAGGATCCTTCCTTCCCGGGTAGCGGTGTTTGCCGCTTTCAAGAAGGACCCGTAAAACAGTGAGTAGTGAACAGTGGGTAGTGGTCAGAACTTTTGGCCCAATCCACTGTTCGCTTCAAACACTATGCTGCTCGTCGCGGTCGACTGACCACTGATCACTAACCACTGGCCACTAATCTGCTACCGCCGCGACTTCCGGCGCGGGCAGTTTTTTGATGAGGTCCGCGCGCTTGATCAACTCCACGTCAAGGCAGAGCGACTGCAACTCGCGGATCAGCACGTTGAACGACTCGGGCACGCCCGGCTCGATGGCCGCTTCGCCCTTGACGATGGCCTCGTAGATCTTGGTGCGGCCATAGACGTCGTCTGACTTTGCTGTCAGCAGCTCTTGCAGGATGTATGCGGCGCCATAAGCTTCGAGCGCCCACACTTCCATTTCGCCGAAGCGCTGGCCGCCGAATTGCGCCTTGCCGCCCAGCGGCTGTTGCGTAATCAGCGAGTACGGCCCGATGGACCGCGCGTGAATCTTGTCGTCGACCAGGTGCGAGAGCTTGAGCATGTAGATGTAGCCCACTGTCACCGGCTGTTCGAACTGTTCGCCGGTCATGCCGTCGAAGAGCGCGGTCTTGCCCGATGAAGGCAAGCCGGCCGAAGCCAGCAGCGCCTTGATCTCGCTCTCTTGCGCGCCGTCGAAGACCGCGGTTCCGAACCAGATGCCGCGCTTCATTCCGGCTCCGACGCGCAACAGCATTTCGTCGTCGAGTTCGAGCAGTTGGCGCAGCGTTGCGGTTCCCGCGAATTCTTTCTTCATCAGCTCACGCGTGTATTCAGCCGTGTTATTCAGCTTGATGAGGTCGGCAATCTTCTTGCCCAGCGCATGAGCGGCCCAGCCCAGATGGGTCTCGAGAATCTGGCCTACGTTCATACGCGAAGGGACGCCGAGCGGATTCAGCACAATCTCCACCGGAGTTCCATCGGGCAGATACGGCATGTCTTCTTCAGGAAGAATGCGCGCGATGACGCCCTTGTTGCCGTGCCGGCCGGCCATCTTGTCGCCCACGCTCAGCTTGCGCTTCATGGCCACGTAAACCTTGACCAGCTTGATCACGCCCGGAGGCAGCTCGTCACCTTTCTGCAGCTTGGCCACCTTTTCGTTGGTGATTTTGCGCAGAACTTCGATTTGCCGCGAGGTCATTTCTTCGATCTCGTCGATCTGCTCATTCACCCGCGGATCTTTGTCTGCGTAGCGGATGCGCTTGAGGTTCTTAGTCGAGATGCGCTCGATGGTTTCGCGGTCAAGAATCGCCGCCTTGGTCAGCAGGCGCTTGTTGGTCCGCTCGTCGTGCAGGTCGGCAAGCACTTCCTTGCCGCCGAGGATTCCCTCGAGGCGCTTTAGACGCTCGTCAGTCAGAATGCGGATTTCGTCGCCCAGGTTCTTTTCGAGCTTGGCCACGTATTCGCCTTCGATCTGCTTGGCGCGCTCGTCTTTTTCCTGTCCCTTGCGGCTGAAGATGCGGACATCGACGACCGTGCCTTCAATGCCCGGAGGGCAGGTGAGCGAAGCGTCGCGCACATCGCCGGCCTTTTCACCGAAGATGGCGCGCAGCAGCTTTTCTTCGGGCGTGAGCTGGGTTTCGCCCTTGGGCGTCACCTTGCCCACCAGAATGTCGCCGTGCTTGATCTGGGCGCCGATGCGGACCACGCCGCTCTCGTCCAGGTCGCGCAGAGCGTGCTCGCTGACGTTGGGAATATCGCGAGTGATCTCTTCCGGCCCGAGCTTCGTGTCTCGCGCTTCGATTTCAAATTCTTCAATGTGCACCGAGGTGTAATAGTCCTCCCGCACCAGCTTTTCGCTGATCAGGATGGCGTCCTCGAAGTTGTATCCGCGCCAGGGCATGAAGGCCACCAGCACGTTGCGGCCCAGCGCCAGCTCGCCTTGCTCGGTGCAAGGTCCGTCGGCAATCACCTGCCCCTTGACCACGCGATCGCCTTCGCGCACCACGGGCTTCTGGTTGATGCAGGTGTTCTGGTTCGACCGCTTGAACTTGATGAGCTGATAGATGTCAGAACCCACCTCGCGCGAGAGCTGCGTGGGGTGATGCTCGCCCTCGACGCGCACGATGATGCGCTCGGAATCCACCGAATCGATGATGCCGTTGCGCTTGGCAAGAATCACTGCGCCGGAGTCGCGCGCCGTGACGCCTTCCATGCCGGTGCCCACCAGCGGAGCCTCGGCCACCAGCAGCGGAACGCTCTGCCGCTGCATGTTGGCGCCCATCAGCGCGCGGTTTGCGTCGTCGTGCTCAAGGAACGGCACCAGGGACGCGGCCACTGACACAAGCTGCTTGGGCGAGACGTCGATGTAATCCACCTCGGTTCGGTTCACCAGCACAAAGTTCCCTTGCCGGCGCGCATTCACAAGGTCTTCAGTAATCTCGCCCTTGTCGTTGAACTCGATGTTGGCCTGGGCGATGGTGTGCTTGTCCTCTTCCCATGCGGAAAGGTAGAAGCTGAAGGGGATGTTGTCGATCTGCCGCTTGCCCGCCTTCTTGAGCCCCGCATTCAGACGCCTGGCCTCTTCCTTCTCAATGTGGTCGCCTACGCGCAGGCCGCTTTCGCCGGCGTTGACAATCTCAACAAAGTCCAGAATCCGCGAGTCCTTCACCTTGCGATAGGGGCTCTCAATGAACCCATACTCGTTGATCCGCGCGAAGCAGCTGAGCGAGCTGATGAGGCCGATGTTTGGACCTTCCGGCGTTTCGATGGGGCAGATGCGCCCGTAGTGCGTGGGGTGCACGTCGCGCACTTCAAAGCCCGCGCGCTCACGCGAAAGGCCGCCCGGCCCAAGCGCCGAAAGACGACGCTTGTGGGTGATTTCGGAGAGCGGATTGGTCTGGTCCATGAACTGCGAAAGCTGGCTCGATCCGAAAAACTCACGGATGGCCGCCATGACCGGCTTGGCGTTGATCAGGTCGTGCGGCATGGCCGTCGAGAGCTCCTGATACACGCTCATTTTTTCCTTGATGGCGCGCTCCATGCGGACCAGGCCGATGCGGAACTGGTTTTCCATCAGCTCGCCCACCGCGCGCACGCGGCGGTTGCCCAGGTGATCGATGTCATCGACCATGCCAATGTTCTTGCGCAGCTTAAGCAAGTAGCGGATGGTCGCGTAAAAATCTTCCGGCGTCAGGGTGCGGTGATCGAGGCCCGTCGCATCCTGATTTTCATACAGCTTGATGTTGAACTTGAGCCGGCCCACACGCGAGAAATCGTATTTGCGCGCGTCGAAGAACATGCCCTCGAAGAGCGCCGTGGCAGTGTCAAGCGTGGGCGGATCGCCGGGACGCAGCTTGCGGTAAATTTCGATCAGCGCCTCTTCGGGCTTGCGCACCGAGTCGCGCTTGAGCGTGTTCGAAATGATGTTGCCCACGTCGTCGCGCTCCGGGAAAAACACCTCGAAGCTCGATGCGCCGCTTGACAACACTTTGTGCAGGCGGTCGGCGGTCAACTCCACGTTGGCCTCAACCACCACTTCGCCGGTGTTCAAATCCACCACGTCGGCAGCGGTCATGGCGCCGTCGAGCTCCGCCGCTTCCACTTCGATTTTTTCGATGGCGGCGGCACGAATCGCCTTCAGCGAACTGGGCGTAATTTTGCGGCCGGAGTGCGCAATCTCTTCGCCCTTTGAGATGACGGCATGCGCCGGCTTGGCGCCCACGAGGTGAGTGCCCGCCTTCAGGTCCTGCGGCACCGCCCATTGCAGCTTGCCGTCGGCAATGTGCAGCCGGTCGACGGTGTAGAAGGTCTTGAGAATTTCTTCGTCGGAACGCAGGCCGAGCGCGCGCAGGAAGATGGTGCCCAGAAATTTCCGCTTGCGATCGATGCGCACATAGAGCGTGTTCTTCTGATCGTATTCGAACTCTACCCACGAGCCGCGATAGGGGATGATTTTGCCCAGGAAATAGGTGCGGTTGTTGGCGGTCTCAAAGAAGACGCCGGGCGAGCGGTGCAACTGCGAAACGATCACGCGCTCGGTGCCGTTGACGATGAAGGTTCCATTCGGCGTCATCAGCGGAATGTCGCCGAAGAACACTTCCTGCTCTTTAATATCGCGAATCGACTTGTTGCCCGTCTCCGCGTCTTTCTCGTAAATGGTGAGGCGCACGGTCACCTTCAAAGGCGCGCTGAAGGTCATGCCGCGCTCTTCGCACTCCTGCTGATCGTACTTCAACTGCAGGCTTACCGGGTCGCCGCACTTGTTGCAGAAGTCGGGCGTGTTCTTGTTGTACGTTCCGCACTTCTGGCAGAGCACATCGCCGGGAAGAAACGGATCGGTGATGACCATGGCCCCGCAATGGACGCAGGCGGTGCGCAGGTGGTGCAGCCCTTTCAGGTGGCCGCACTTGCATTCCCAGTTGCCGATGGAGAAGTCTACAAAGTCCAACTGCGAAATGCCGCGGAAGTCAGAGATGGGGAAGACAGAAACAAACACCGACTGTAATCCCGAGTCGTCCCGCTCGTTGGGCAACTTGTCCATTTGGAGAAAACGCTCATACGAACGCCGCTGCACTTCAATCAGGTTGGGAATCTGGGTTGCGGTGGGAATCTTTGAAAAATCGAGCCGGCTACGGATCGCGCGCTTCTCGTTGGGCATGTTCACTCCTGAGGCTCGTCATTCCAGGGCGCGGGCGTGGTGTGGCTGCCTGCGCCGGGCCGGCGCCCGAGTCTCTTCGGCGCCGGTTGATTGCGGTAAGAAAAACGAATGCCGGACTGGTGCACTGCGCAATTCCAGTCCCATCTGCGCGTTGCGGTAAAGGCCGTCAGCGCGCCGGGAAATTCAAGCCGGGGTTGATTGTGAGAATGGCGTCAAAATCGCGTTTTGGGCATTGCCGCACGTCCGGCAGGTGCGCTAGACTGCGCACAATCGAGGAAGCAAGCGCAAGGGTGATTGCCTTTCTGTATACCTCTGCGCAAAGGTAGAATTTTGCCTGCAAGGGCACTACTTGCCTGAGTTGAAAGACACAAATGGCTCGTAAGGACGCAATGCCTCACGAGCGCGGCCCTTTGCCTGTGCTCCCATCCCGATTGTGTGCCCTGCTCTCGCCGATCCCAAAGCTCGCTTTTGCCGCCCGCTCGCCAGCCACTCGCCACCAGTCAGCGAAGAACCCCAGCTACCCTCGCTAACCCTTTGGCACAAAGGCACTTAGTTCTTGCATTGCGCTGCCGCCAGAGTGCTTGGCACTACCCTGGCCGGGCCTGCGCTCGCGTGCCAATTTTTCAAATCTCAAGACGCGCCGCCCAGCTCCCGCTCCATTCCATACAATCAGGAAAGAGCCGAAAAGACGCGCAACCCACAGTGTAGCGCGTCCCGGCCGGGCTTGCAAGTGCTTGCTACTTGATTTCGATTGTCGCGATTCCTTCAAACTTCTTCCGGATCGCCTCGGCCTCGTCCTTGGTCGCGTTTTCCTTGATGGCCTTGGGAGCGCCGTCAACCAGATCCTTGGCTTCCTTCAGACCTAACGAGGTCACTTCGCGAACGGCCTTGATGGTGTTGATCTTGTTGGCGCCGAAGTCCTTCAGAATGACCGCGAACTCGGTTTTCTCCGGCTCTGGGGCCGCGGCTGCGCCGCCGCCGGCTGCCACTGCCACTGGAGCCGCCGCTGCCGCCGAAACGCCAAGCCGCTCTTCAAGCTTCTTCACCAGGGCCGCTGCTTCCAGCAGGCTCAGGGAAACAATTTGCTCTTCCAACTGCGTTAAATCCGCCATTTTCTTCTCCATTCAAAATCGATTGAATTGACTGCTACTCAAATCACTGCCCCGGCCAGTTGACCCAAACTGGAAGGTTCCGATGCGCCAGACCCGCGCCCTTCAGCCTGTTTCCCGGCCAAATTTCTTAAAAACAGTTGTCAGTTTTCAGTTGTCAGGGATCAGTCACCCTTCGGACTGGCCACGCTGACCACTGATCACTGACAACTGATCACTGCGCGGCTATGCCGCGGCAAACTTTTCTTTCTCGACGCCCTGGCCCAACACCACCGCCAGGTCGCGGCCCGTGGCGTTCAGCACTGTCGCCAGCCGCTGGGCAGGCGAATTGATCAGGAACAGGAGCTTCGAGAACAGCTCTTCCTTGCCCGGCATGGTGGCCAGCGCCTTGACTTCTTCCACATTCAGAAGCTTGCCGTCTACAATGCCCAGCTTGAACTGGAACTCTGCGTTCTCGCCCGCCCACTTGGCAAAGACCTTGGCCAGAGCAACCGGATCGCCGGCGGTAAAGGCCACCGAGTTTACGCCTTTCAACCCTTGCAGTGCGGCCTCGACGTGGGTTCCCTTGCCGGAAACCGCTGCCAGCTTGTTCTTCACCACGCGGTAGTTGCCACCCGCCTCGCGAATCACCTTGCGCAGTTGAAAGTCCTTGGCCACGGTGAGCTTGCTGAATGTGCCGATAATTGCCGTCGTCGAGGTTTCAAGCTCTTTGGCCAGCACCTTGACCTTCTCTGTCTTCTTCGCTCTTGAAATTGCCATGTCTTCGCTCCGCTACAGTGAACAGTGAACAGTGATTAGTGGTCAGTGAAAAACCGCCCTCGATCAACGTTCTGCCGCCACATCTCTCTCTTGAATCCTGCCATTCGGGACTGAAGCTGAACGCGCGGTCACTGTTCACCGCCCACTGTTCACTGTCCACTGCTTTTTAGTGCTTTCCCGCCGCGTCCGCAACCGCCGAATCCAGCGGCACCCCGGGGCCCATGGTCGAGCTCAGCGTGACGCTCTTGATGTATTTGCCCTTGGCCGCCGAAGGCTTGCTGCGCACAATTGCACCGATCACCGTGGTTGCGTTATCCACCAGCTTTTGCGGATCGAAGCTCAGCTTGCCCACGGGCACGTGCACCAGGCTGGTCTTGTCGGCGCGAAACTCCACCTTACCGGCCTTGATCTCTTTCACCGCCGCGGCAACGTCCATGGTCACCGTGCCGGTTTTGGGGTTCGGCATCAGGCCCTTAGGCCCCAGCACCTTGCCCAGCCGGCCCACCACCTTCATCATGTCTGGCGTGGCGATCAGCGCGTCGAAGGCGGTCCAGTTTTCTTTCTGGATCTTCTCCACCATCTCCTCGCCGCCCACAAAGTCCGCGCCCGCAGCGGTGGCATCCTTTTGCCGGTCGCCGGTCGCAATCACGGCCACAATTTTGGTTTTGCCCAGCCCGTGCGGCAGAACTACGGTTCCGCGCACCATCTGGTCGGCATGGCGCGTATCCACGCCCAACCGCATGGTCAAATCGACGGTCTCGTCGAACTTGGCAAACTTCACCTGCTTGAGCAGCCCGACGGCCTCAGGCAGGGCATACGACGGCTTGGTCACAGCCGCGCGCGCCTTCACAATGTTCTTGCTGAGTTTCCTTGGCATTCTTTCCCTCGTCTCCCACCGCTTTTGCCAGCCCCGCTTTGCAGGGAGCCCGGAACCCAGCCTCGAAAAGCTTCAGCCGGAGGTTCGAACGGGCCCAAAAACCGTGGTGCTAATGACAGTCCAGAGATTTCCCCCGGACGCATCTTTGAATCATATCGAAACGGACCCTGAATTGCAAATGCTATACTCACAAACCTGAAACGGAGAGAACACTCAATGCTGCTGAAGAATCTGGTCTCGGCGGGCCTGCGTCGAGCAACGGGAATCGCGGTGGTTGCCGCCGCGCTCGTCTGGCCGGCCGGCGCCCAGACCGCTCGGCCCAATGTCATTGTGCTGGTGCTGGACCAACTTCAGGCCGACAGGCTTCATTGCTACGGCAACCCGCGCGAAACCAGTCGTAATATCGACAGGCTTGCCGCCAGCGGGGTCGTTTTGTCGCATTTTTATTCTGTCGCGCCGTGGACATCGCCTTCCTTTGCCGCGCTGCACACGTCACTTTATCCGTCGAAGAATGGCGTGACCCTGTTTTGGACTCCGGTAGTGCCCTTGCTTGACAAGGACACGCCGACGCTGGCTGAGAGTTTCCAGAGCGCCGGCTACTTTACCGCCGCGTATGTGAACAATTCGCTGGCGGGAAGAGCCCTGACCGGCTCCGGCTTCGACGAATACACGGAAAATGGCGCCGCCGCGCTGGACATCACAAGGCGCGTCGCGGGACCGAAGGACGTTGCCGCGGCGACGCGCGATTCCGTCCTTCATTTCCTGGATGTTCACCACGCCGGACCGGAGCCGTTTTTCCTCTACGTGCATTTCATTGAACCGCACTCTCCCTACGATCCGCCGCCCGAGGATGACCTCTTCCATTCCGATGCTTACCCGAATCTCTCAAACAATGGATACGGCCTGGCCGGCGGAGAGCTGTTTCGCAAAGCGATGGTTGGAGACGACAAGGCCATCGAGCGGCTCTACCAACTTTACGATGGCAAAATCCACTCCATTGACCGCTATGTCGGGGAGATTCTCGATCGCATGCATACGCTTGGCCTGGACGGGAATACGTATGTACTGCTCACCTCAGACCACGGCGAACTTCTTTATTCGCACCCGGACGACTTTCTGACCTTCGATCATCGTTCACTGTACGATGCGGCTCTGCACATTCCACTTATTGTGGCCGGGCCCGGCATTCCCGCCGGGCAAAAGCGAGAAGGCCTGGGGTCGAACATCGACACCGCGCCCACGCTGCTGGCGCTGGCTGGCTTACCCGCTCTGCCCGATGCCGAGGGAAAGAGCCTTGTACCGCTGATAAAGAGCAAGACCGATCTTCTGAATCGTTATGTCTTTGCCGAAGAGGATATGGAGATCCCATTGCGGTCGGTGCGCAGCGATCGCTACAAGCTGATCCGCAATCTGTGGACGGGTGAGGATCAATTCTTCGATCTCCAGAAGGATCCGGGCGAGCTCCACAACGCGATGAAGGAAGACCACGCCACCGCGAAGCTGTTGGAGCATGAACTCGACGGCTGGATGAGCGCGAATGAGCCCTCGCGCGAGCTGCAGTTGCGCCGCTGGAAGATTTATACGCAGTACCAGAAGGTGGTGACCGTGGATGAAATGACCACCGGCGGAGCGTTTCTCCTCCACCATCGTCAGGACTGGCATTCGGATACAGATGGGGACAGCGGCAATTATCTTGGCGGCAGCTTTTGGACGGAGAGCGGGGACGGAACCCGGACCGCCATCTGGCGCGGCGACAGCCCACTCATCGGGACGTATAGGGTGTCTGTTTATGCAGGCCATCCAAACGCGGGCACGCTGGCCACCAATGCTCCGTTCAAAGTGGTCACCGAAGAGGGCGCAAAGACAGTCGAGGTGAATCTTCAGCAGAGCTCCGGCACATGGAGACCTTTGGGAACCTTCGTGAACCCCCGCTATGTGGAGCTCAGCAACGCCGCCGACGGAGCCGTGATTGCCGACGCAGTTCGATTCGAGAGGATTGATTGACGGTTTTGGGGCGCAGCGACAGTTCAGGCTGAATTTCCTGTTTCACTCCCGACCCCTTTTGTGGCACACTTGCACGCATGGGAAGCAAAGACAAAGGCAGAAAAGAAGTAAAGAAGGCCCCGAAACCCAAGCCTAAACCGGAACCCGGCCGCAAACGCGAAGGGTTCACCCCAGCCCCGCCGAAGTAGGACGCCAACATCGAGCCCCATTCGGCGCGCACCAGATGCAGAAAAGCCCTCCCGCCAGGGAGGGCTTTTCTGCGTTGAATGCGAATTTGTGGAGGCTACGCTACGACTTCGATGCCCATGGAGCGGGCCGTTCCCTTGATGCTCTTCACGGCTGCATCCACGGTGGACGCATTCAGGTCAGGCATCTTCTGGGTGGCGATTTCACGAACCTGCGCCTCGGTCACCTTGCCGATTTTTTCCTTGTTGGGTGTGCCCGATCCCTTGGCCACCCCGGCAGCCTTCTTCAACAGC
>JBEKEQ010000036.1:0-40295 GCA_050013735.1 Occallatibacter sp. | reverse complement strand
GCGGCACAAATTCTCGCTCGAAGAGGTTCGCGTTCTCTTAGCAGCGCTCGGCAATCCGCACAACCGCTTTCCCTCCGTGCTGATCGCTGGAACCAACGGAAAAGGCTCGACAGCCGCAACGCTGGCCTCAATCCTCACCGCCTCCGGAGTGCGCACCGGCCTCTACACCTCGCCTCATCTGGAACAGGCTAACGAGCGGATCCGCCTGGACACCGCCGAGATCGACGACGATACCTTCGCCGCCCTCTACTTCCGCGTTCACGATGCCGCCGAGCAACTGGTGCACAACGGCCAGTTGCCCCAGATGCCCAGCTACTTTGAAGTTCTCACCGCGCAGGCGTTTTTGTACTTCGCTGAGCACGGTGCGGAGATTGCCGTGCTCGAAGTCGGGATGGGCGGACGCCTAGACGCCACCAACATCGTCGACCCGCTGCTCTCCATCGTCACCGACATCTCGCTTGACCACACGGAGTGGCTGGGCTCGACCATCGCCGCCATTACGCGAGAAAAGGCGGGCATTCTGCGCCCCGGCGGCGTGCTGATTACCCTGCCGCAGCACCCTGAGGCCAACCGCGTTCTCGGCGAGGTCGCATCCGATCTGAATGTTCGTGGCGTCAGCGCTGCGCCGTTCATGCCGCCAGCGGCCACGAGCTCGGATGCTCCCTACAGCGTCCAGGCGCTCGGCGCTGCCGTTCAAGTCGACTCGCCGCTCGCGGGGGCGCACCAGCATCGCAACCTCGCATTAGCCATTGCAGCCGCCGTGGAGTTGGCGGTCAGGCACGGTTTTCCCATCACGCCAGAGTCCATCGCTGCCGGCATTCACCAGACGCGCTGGCCCGGACGCGTCGAGCGCATACGCAAAGACGACGTCGAATGGATTCTGGATGTGGCGCACAATCCAGCCGGAGCCTGGGCGCTCCGCGCCGGCCTGAGTCCAATGCTTGACGGCTCCGCGGCCAACTCCAAACTGCCCACCCTCATCTTCAGTTGCTTGCGCGACAAGCCGCTCGCAGAAATGGCGCAGATTCTTTTTCCACTCTTTGAGCAGGTGATCTTTGCGCCCATCCACAGCGCCCGCGCCGCTGCCGTCAACGACCTGTTGGCCGCAGCCGAAGCCACAGGCACCCCAGCCGTCGCCGCAGACTCGGTGAGCCGTGCAATCGAACTCGCTCGCCGCGCCGCAGTCGGGTCAGTCGTAATCACCGGTTCGGTCTTCCTGGTGGGCGAGGCTCGCGCCCTGCTCCTGGCCGCGCGAGGCGAATCGCAATGAGCCGAAGGCCCAATCCGCTCCCCAGGCTCTATCGCTGGCGCACCAATGTCCTTCAAATCCCGCTGCTCACGGTGGTTACTGTGGTATGCGGTTCTCTGTCGTTGCTGGCTTCGTTCTTCGATCCGAGCGGCCGCGTGCAGCATGGCATTTCCCACGTTTGGGCGCGCCTGCTGGTGTGGCTCTCTGGCTGCCGTCTCACCGTTCGCGGGAGCGAAAACCTGCGCAAACACGCCGTCGCAGTCTACGCTTCCAACCACACCTCCTACATGGATACGCCGGTGATCTTTGCCGGTCTGCCTTTCCAATTTCGCATCCTTGCCAAAAAGGAACTATGGCCTATCGCATTCATAGGATGGTACTTAGACAGATCAGGCCAGATCCCGATCGACACCAACAATCCCCGCGCCACGCTCTCAAGCCTGGGCGTCGGCGTCAAAGCATTGCGCTCCGGTATGCCGCTCTTTATCTTCCCTGAAGGCAAGCGAACCCCTGACGGCGAGTTGCAGGAATTCCTCAACGGCGCGGCCTACCTGGCCATTCGCGCCCAGGTGCCGCTGGTGCCCATCGCCCTTGACGGCGTCTACGATCTACTGCCCATTCACACCCGCCATTTGTTTCCCGGGGAGCTGAAGCTGACCGTAGGCGACCCCATCGAGACCGCAGGAATGTCCCCGCGCCAGGCCGATCAGCTCACCGCGCAACTGCGGGACGCGATCGAGAGGCTGCGCCCGCACTCGAAACCCATTTCCGCCGACCCGCTGCAAACAGAAGAGAGCGCCGCGCTGCCCGGTTAGAACATTTTCTCCACGTCTCTGGACTTCCGCGCCCCAGCCTTCCCGTTTTTTTCTGCGGAGAGGGTGGGAGACCAAAAATTCCAGGGTTACACGACTCCCGAGAGTATTTTGGTCGGCGTTAGGCCCGAATCTGTCTCTTCAGCAACACCGGCCCCAGCAACCCAGACGGCCGCAGCGCCTTTTCCTTGCTCAGCCACCAATACCCGTCCGTCGAAGTGAGCCGCTGCTCAGGCGGAAGGCTCGCGTCGCGAAGCATCCGATTCACCCACAGATTGGCCACTGAAATCTCAATGCGATTTCCTGTCGGCTTCAACAGAGCCGGCGGAAGAGCAACGTGCCACGGCGCGCACCATACGTCCCCGAGTCCGGTTCCATTCACGCTCACCGATGCAATCATCTCCACCCTGCCAAGATCGAGCTCCAACGGCCCCGCCCCGGCAGGAAGATCAAAAGTTGTCGAGTACACTGCGGTACCCGAATAGTAGCGGATACCGAGGTCGGCATTCTCCGTCCAATCCGTCAACTTGTCCATCGAGACCGGTTCCTTTGGCCCTCCCCACGCCGGATCGAACTGCACCTCCCATGGCCCCTTGAGCGCGCCAACGGTCGGCAGCCGCGGAAAGTTGACCTCCGTCTCAGTTCTCACGCCGGCCTTTTGTTTTTCCCTGCTCCGAAAGACCACAAACATCGACTCGTATGGATGGAACTCGAGCGGAACCTCAGTGCGATCGCCCACGCTTTGGTACATGTTCAGCTGGCGCCGCTCTCCTGTAACCGGATTCCACAATTCAGGAACTCGACCGCCGGCCCCGCGAAACAAACATCGCGCAGCCCCTGCCGCCTCTGACGGGTTGTGCACAAAATACGCGTCTGTGCCGTCCTCCATGTGGCGGTGGATGAAGTCGAGCCGGACTCGGTCATCGATGCCAATGCCCAAAGACGTAAAACTGAAATCGGGCTGCACGCGGTCCAGCGCAAACACACTCTCCAGATCGGCGTCCCGCAACACGCGCCCAGCCTGCCCCTGAGGGCTCCAAAGGTTAGCTGCGGCGCGCCTTTGGTCCGCACCCAAAGAGCTCTCCCTCGTCGGCCATCCCGGCGCAGGCCCCGGTTCCGGCCCCATGATCGTAGCGCCCGCGGCAACCAGCGATTCCAGCTTCAGCAACACCGCCGCCGACGCCTCCCACTTCTCACGCTGCGGCAGCACCAGGTAGCGCCACGAACTCCCTGACGGCACCCGCAAGAGCCCATCCGCAAAGGTCAGGTCGCGTACTAGCACCTCCTTGTTGATGAAGTCGAAGTTATACCCATCCGGCAACGCCGGGTTCAGGAACTCGCGCGACGGCACAAACAGGTCGGTGCCTTCGCCGTAGTAATACAGCACGTCCGCAACGGTCGTGCCCTGACTCAAAATCGCCTGGCAGCGAGCAAGGTAATCCAGAAAGCCCTTGCTGTGGTTCCACCAGGTCATATTGCGATTGATCACATCCCAATTCCATATTCCCGGCTTGGCCGTGAGGGATGGCTGATGACTCCACACCGCCAGAAAGGCGTTGTTCAGGCCCCGGCAAAACTGCGGATCGAGAATCTGCTTGAAAAATGCAGGCCCCTGCCTGATGGGGTCTCCTGCCGTCAGTGACTCGGCAGAAACGCGTTTCTTGCCGTAGATATTGGCCGCCGACGCCGCCTCGCGCACGCTGTCCATGGTCGGGTACAACCGCTCCATGGTCGAATCGCTCCAAATCTCTCCTTGGGGATTGTCCACGCGCCCATACGCCGCCAGTCCATCGATATGCGGGAAGGGACATGTGCCATAACCGCATTGCGCAACGGTCTTGATGCCCCGCGCATGCGCAAGCTCAGTCAGGCGGCCGTACCACTCCAGGTAGCCATCGCCAAGAGTCTGCCGGAAGTCCCACAGGAACCGCTCCGATTCTTCCACGCTGCCCACAATCTTCCGCGCCAGCACCGGCAGCAACGCCAGCATGTCGTAGCCGCGCCGCTTCTTGAAGCGTTCGCTGAAATCCCGGCTCCAGGTTGGCTGTTGGCCCTTCATATCCGCGCCAATCTCCCAGCTGTCGCAGAAAACCCCATTCACCACCGGCGCACCCCCCGCTGGTGAAGCCTCCATCATTTTGACGATCGTCTTTTCAAAGATCAGGTCGGCCGAGGCAGGATCGAACATGTCCGGCTCATAGCCCGAACTCGTTGTGCGCGCCGGCTGCCCTTCCAGCGTCACGCCAAACCGCAGCACGCACCATCGTCCCGCTGCGGGCGTCCAACTCAAAGTGCCGTCGGGACGCATGCGATAGCTGATGTCCAGCACCTGGCTCATCGCTGTGTCTGGTTCAACTGAATCCGCGTAGCGCTCGTGAAAGACATCTGTGCCCTGCGGCGGATAATAAAAGACTCCTGAATTCCCCGACTTGAGCTGCCACCATTTGATTCCGGGCCGAGGCGTAAACTCGTCCCCTTCGCGCAGCGGAATGAAACCAGCAAGACGAATCTCAGGGTCGTATTCTGCCATGACCGTGAACCTCAAAATCCTGGCCTTTGTCCTGGGGATTTCCACTCGTTCCCGTGCGCCCCTGGGCAGATCGACATCCCGCACGAACTCCCAGACGTCTCCGTCCATGGATGCTTCAAGCCGCCCGCGCCTCACCCCCGCTCCCTCATCGTTCATGAAGAACACAGCCACGAATTCCGCTGCTTGCGCAAAGTCCAGTTGTATCCACGCCGGGTCTCCCGGCCAGCCGGCATACACAAACCGCCAATGCGTATAGGGATCGCGATCAACCACGTTTTCGGGTGGCCAATAAGGCTCGTTCACATACCCGCCTTCGCTCCCGCTCGCCGTGACTTTAAGCGGCGCAAGCGGTGCGGTGCGCGGAACGGGGAAGGCAATCACCGCAACATCGCGATACCAATTGCCAATGGATTCCGGCTGGGGCAAGTTGATCTCTCGCGGCCCTCCGCCGCTCACCTGCGTCTCAGTGAGCACCAGCTTTTTTGCCGCGTCTTCCGCGCCCACCCATGGCCCGCCATATCCCCACCCGGTTGCCGGCACGCCATGGATCGAAATTCCCAGCCGCTTGGCCTCTATCGCAGCATGCTCAAAATATTCCATCCATTGCGGCGACATCATGTCCAGCTTCGAGTTCCCGATCTGTCCATTGAACTCCAGCTGATGAATCCCCATCCGGTGCATCTCCTCAAAGTCCGCGGTGATGCCTTCCTTTGAGATTTTTCCTTCAATCCACCGCCACCACACGCCGGGCCGGGCATCGGCAGGCGGATTCGAAAAGCTCTCAAATAGTCCCTCTTGCGCGGCGGCCGGAACCTCTTTGCCCACCGGCCCAGGGTTGCTTTGGAGAGCTCCCGCTGCCCGTGCCAGCGTAGTGTCCAGCGCGGCAAGCGCGGCTAGTTGCAGCATTTCGCGGCGGGAGAATTGAGAATTGCCCATCTTGAATCACCTCTCCACCGGTTACGATGGAATCAGGGACCGGTGTCTGATTGAAACCGGAATCCTACCATTAGGCACGATGTTTCACAAATGAATCCCCGCAGCGGAGTCTGAACCATCTCCAAGCGGGCGCCGTTTTTTATACTGGTGCTTCCCATGTCCGTTCTCATCGCCATCCCCGAGCCCACTGGGCTCGACGAGGAATACAACCAGCGGTCGGTGCCGCAATATCTTGCCGCCTTGAGCGCCGCAGGGGCCGCAGCGATTGTCATTCCGCTCGACACGCCCCAGGAGAGCGTTGCAAGACTGCTGTCAGGGGCTCAAGGCATTCTCCTTCCCGGAAGCCGCTACGACCTGGACCCACAAAGATATGGCGAAGATCCAATTCCCGAGTGCGCCGAGCCGGACCCTGCCCGCACCGCCGTCGACGAACTGCTCCTGCAAGACGCCTTCAATCTGCTTAAGCCAATTCTCGGCATCTGCGGTGGAGCACAGACTCTGAATGTCTGGCGCAACGGCTCGCTCATTCAAGACCTGAATACCCCCGTCAATCACCAGCCCGGCCGCGAAGTTGTCGACGCGCACCCTGTGCGGATCACGCCGGGTTCAAGATTGGCGCGCCTGATCCCGAAAGGCGATCTCGACAAGTTGCACGTCAACTCGAGCCATCACCAGGCCATTCACGCCGTTGGTGACAATCTTCTAGTGAGCGCAGTCTCGGTCGAGGACGACGTAATCGAGGCCGTTGAACTGGACTCAGCCAATCACTTTGCCATCGGCGTTCAATGGCACCCGGAGCGGACTTACGGCCGGAGCGAACTTTCCCGCGCCATCTTCGCGGCCTTTGTTCAAGCCGCCACTGATTGGCAACCCAGGGCGATCGAAGAGTCGGTCGCCAGACGGTGAGCGTACAGGCAAGACTCCGAGCCATGAATCCCAATTCCCAAGCCTTTCGAGATGAGCTCAACGCGGGTTTAGCCCAGGCGGGGCTGTCTCCGTTCGATCCGAGTAACCCCACCGACGCCACTCGGATACAACAGTTCGAAGATTATCTTTCGCTCATTCTTCGTTGGAATACCCGTGTAAATCTGACCTCGATCCGCGATGACAGCGGCATTATTACCCGCCATTTCGTCGAGTCGATTGCCTGCGCCCGCGCTTTGCCCCCCGGCATCATCACCCTGCTGGACTTTGGTTCAGGCGCCGGCTTTCCCGGCATTCCCATAGCTTTGTGCCGTCCCGAGATCGCCGTAACCGTGGCCGAGTCGCAAGGCAAGAAAGCAGCCTTTCTTCAGGAGGCGATCCGCATCCTGGGAATCTCCGCGAAGGTCCACGCCCAACGCGCCGAGCTGCTCACCACTCACTTTGATTGCGTCGTTCTGCGCGCCGTCGATCGGATGTCTCAAGCAGTGGGGGGGGCGGCGCGACTGGTTCGACCCGGCGGCTGGCTGACCTTAATGACTACCGGCTCGGAATTGACGCGCTTTCAGGATTCAGCGGGCAGTGAGTTTATTTGGCAAGTCGAGCCGTTGTTTGCGGCCGATGATCACCGGATCCTTGCATTCGGACGGCATGCATTCAACGGCGACGGTGGCGGGTGTTGATCTGACCACCGGGCTCGTGGAATTCAGATTTGTTCCACGTGGAACATTTTGGGAATGCAGCCCAAACAGGGAAATGTTCCACGTGGAACAAACGCGACTTCAGCCCAATTCGGATTCTTGCCCAATTCGGAATCGCCCTCAAAAACGTCAAAATTACTACCCAAAATACCAAAAGTTTTCCACCGACGCCCCCTTTTCCCCGCCTCCAACCTCTCTCGCACGGCAACGTCGCAAACCTCTTCCATGTCAACAATTTGCCAGTCTTTCGCCTTTCACCCCTCTGGGCGCTTTCCACAGCTTTGCTCCGTTCTCCACAACGCATCGCTCTATCCCGAATCCGCCCTTCCCTTTACTCTGGATTGCCATGGGAAAGATACTCGGCGTCGTGAACCAAAAGGGTGGTGTGGGCAAAACCACGACAGCCATCAACCTTGCTGCCTGCCTCGCCATCGAAGGTCTCAAAGTCCTCCTTGTCGATTGCGACCCCCAGGCCAACGCCTCCTCCGGTCTCGGGCTTCAGCGCGATGACAACCGGCGCTCCATTTACGACGTGCTCATGGGCGTCTCTCCGGCAGCGCAAGTCATCCTTCCCACCGCGGTTGATCTGCTTTCCCTGCTGCCCGGCTCTAAAAATCTGACCGGTGCGAACATCGAACTGGCCGGCGCCGAAGACCGTGCCCTCCGTCTGCGCCATGCTCTCGCTCCCGTCCAGGATGATTTTGATCTGGTCATACTCGACTGCCCGCCGGCGCTTGACCTTCTCACCCTCAACGTTCTGGTCGCCTCCAACACCCTTATCGTTCCCATGCAGGCTGAGTACTTCGCCCTCGAGGGCATCTCCGAATTGATCTCCAATCTGGAGCGTGTCCGCGCTGCCTACAATCCCGAGGTCACCATCGAAGGCGTCCTGCTCACCATGTATGACGACCGCACCAATCTCGCCCAGCAGGTCACCGATACCCTGCGCGAGTACTTCCGCGAACGCCTCTTCCGCACCGTAATTCCCCGCAACATTCGCCTGGCTGAGGCTCCCAGTCACGGCAAGCCGGTACCGCTCTACGACCCTCGCTCCCGTGGGACCGAGGCCTATTTCGAACTGGCCGGGGAGTTTCTGGCGCGCAACCAAATCGAATCTCCCCGCAGCCTTCAGCGCAAGGCCGCTGCCTCTGTCCGTCCGGAAACCGCCGTCCGTTTCTGGCCCTACTCCTGACCGCCCCAGACCATCTGTGGCCGAGGCGCCTTACTCTTTGCCTGATATGGGGCATGTGGATTTTCGTTGAAGCACCGGCAGCTCGTGCCGGCCAAAAGGACTTAGAACCATGACCATCGCCGCCATCGACCCAAAACGCCGCGCCCTGGGCAAGGGGATTGATCGCAATCCCTTCCAGACCCGCTCACAAGTGAACGAAGAGCAATTGGCAGAGCTGGCCGCCTCCATCACTGCCAACGGCGTGGTCCAGCCGATCCTGGTGCGACCGCTCACCAACGGCCGCTTCCAGCTCATCGCAGGGGAGCGTCGCTGGAAAGCCTCGCAGCTCGCCGGCAAGGCCACCATCCCCGCCATTCTGCGCCAGGTCTCTGACGAGCAGGCGATGGAAATCACCATCGTCGAAAACCTGCAGCGCGCCGACCTCAATCCCATGGAACAGGCCCGGGCCTTTGACCGGCTCTCCCGTGAGTTCCACATGACCCAGGAGCAGATGGCGCAACGCACCGGCAAAGACCGCACAACTGTAGCCAACTTCCTCCGCTTACTGCGCCTTCCGGCCACCGTGCAAACCCGTGTCGAGTCCGGCGAGCTCAGCTTTGGCCACGCCCGCACCCTGTTGGCCTTTGAGCACGCCGAGGAAATGGAGAAAGCCGCTCAGCGGATCACTGGCCTCTCCCTGTCTGTTCGCCAGACGGAAACCTACGTCCAGGGTCTTCTGCACCCCGAAAAAGCCGCGAAGAAAGACCCCAAACCCGACCAGCCCATCGATCCCAACGTCCGCGAGGTCCAGGACCGCCTCCAGCGCGCCCTCGGTCTCAAAGTCCACATTGAAGACCGCAACGGCCGCGGCAAAGTCATCATCGAGTATGGAAAGCTCGAGGATTTCGATCTACTGTTGGAGCAACTCGCGGGCGAATGAAAGGCGAACTACCTGACTACCTAGTCCGTAAAATATGATAATGTGATTTTATGACTGAGAAGTCCATCACCGTCACCGAAGCCGCACGCAACTTTGCCGATTGCGTCAACCGCGCCCACTATCAGAGCACCACCTTCATCCTGCACAAAAATGGCATACCCGTCGCCCGGCTGGTCCCGATAGAGCAAAAGAAGCCGAGCACCGGTCGAGAGATTGCGGCAGCGCTCGCAAATGTTCACCTGCCTGCTCAAGAGGCGGACGCGTGGCTTAGCGATCTGGAAGAAGCGCGAAGCAAGATTACGCCCCCGGTGAATCGATGGGAATCCTGATCGACGCAGATGTGATCATTGCCGCTGAACGGGGGACTTTCGATCTTCGCCGCTGGCTGAACACTCACATGGATGAGCAGTTTGAGGTTGCCGCGATTACCGTTGCAGAACTGTGGCATGGAGCGGAAAGAGCAACAAGTTCGCACAAGGCGTGGAGGCAGAAGTTCATTCAGGAGAATCTGGCAGCCTTCGAGATCATTCCCTATACCGAGCAGACTGCCTTTCACCATGCTCGTCTCTGGGCAGACCTTGAATCCAAAGGCCAAATCGTCGGCGCTCATGATTTAATTCTTGCCGCCACCGCCCTCGAACGAGGCAACGCCGTAGCCACCTTCAACAAGCGCCATTTTGCCGTGGTAAACGGCCTCGAAGTCATCGTCCCCGTTTAATTTCTCAGCGACTCAGCCAGCCTCAACGAAACCAAGATCGCTCAGATCTCTTTGATCGCCGGTACATTTGCCCGAACCGTGGTCTTCCAATCCAGCAGCCTGGTCTCCGCGCCAAGCGTAAGCGACAGCTTTTCGATTCGCAGTTCGCCTTCCATCATTTCCACCCTCACGGAACGGTCATCGAGTTCAATGGCGCCAAAGCCGGCAGCCGTGGAGAAAAAGCTCCTGAAAGGCCTCACGCTCAATCGCGGGCCAAACCAGAGCTTCCGTTCAACAGCGGAGTAGCGGAAACCCGACAAAGCGCCGAGCAGTGAATAGCTCGACATTGCGCGGGCGTACCAGTTGCCGCACTCATACTCGTTCCACGGATTGCGCGTGCGGCCATCGTATCGGCTGCGCAGGGCCTTCACGATGGTCAACCCCTCATCCACAAATCCTTCTTGAATCAGATGCGAGGCAACTTGGTATTCAATGCCGGTCCACACCTCGTCTGAATAAACAAAAGGCAAAGTCGGCTTGTTGCCTTTTGGCCAACTGCACAGCAGCAGCCCCGGTTCGCGCCCCATGGCATAACCGGGCCGCTGCGCATTGGCATGTTCGCTCAGGTCGGTCTTGAAATTGTGTTTGAAGATGGCTTCCAGGGTCGAGTGCACGTTCTTGCGCTCCAGCGGCGTCTCAATGCCATAGGTCCGGGCCATCCACGCGCCAATCACCCCGTCGGAAAGGCAACCGCTGCCATATTGGTATCGCGGGCCCTCGCGCTTCAGCAGCCGTTGCATCTCGCTGCTCTTGCCGTCCACGCCGGCTACTGAGCTGGCAAAAGAGGTATCGCGCAAGCCCTCGTACTGCACCTTCTGCTGGTAATACTCGCCGTTGAAAAGCTGCTCGTCCATGAACTGCGCGCACCGTTTGGCCAATCCGGAGTAGAACTCCGCATCCGAGCCCTCGCCTGCGGCCTCCGCCATTTTGGCCATGGCTGCAAGCGCGCCGAGGTAGATGCTGGTGCACATTCCGTCCGGTCCCCAGAATTCAATATCGTAGGTATTGTGGTGCGGCTCAAAAAGGCCTCCCTTGTGATCTGGATCCCATGCGCCGATGCAGTAGTCCAGGCTGCGCCTCACTAGTGGATACATCCTTTTCAGCCACGCAGTATCTCCACAGATCTGCCAGTCCCGGTAGACCTTCATGATCCCGCCCAACTGTCCGTCCGACGCAGCGTGGAATCCATGATCCACCGGCCCGTCCGGAATGGCCCCGCGAAAAGTCACATGGCCGCGCTCATCCATCGAACGCACAAGCTCCAGGTCGCGCAAAGTCCGCTCCAGGTGCGGGTAAAGATGCGGAAGTGCCTGCGCGTAGTTCCAGACGTGCGTACAGGAGCCATGGCAGCAGCCTTCGTCGGGAGAACAGCCCTCCCATCCCCAAACATTGCCGTTCTCCTCGCGCAAAATCGTCGGCGATTTCAAAATGCCCAGATTCGCGGAAACAGCGTCGAGCACATAGGGCGGCAAGGTGGACGAGAAGAGCGCTTCTTTAAACTTCACTGTCCGCGCGCGCAGCGGCAGATACTCTTTCTCCACGTAGGATGCGACCTCGCGCGCGTCCTTCCACACCGACGCATAGTAAGGGCGCCACAGCGGCGGCAACCCGTCTGCCCGGGTGCGGCATCCGTTTTTGCCTTGCAGGTCTGCCTGCGGCTTGCCGCCCGCCTGCAGATAACAGTTGGGAAAATGCCAGGTGATGAGAATGGGGTACGTCTTCGATTCGCCAGGCTCGAGCTTTCCCTCCAACAAGATCGACGCCCCATTGCGGCCGGCCTTGTCCACCTGGTTCGACCCCTCATTGGCGATAAAATTCCCGGTTGAAACCTCGCGCCACAGCGCCGACAGAGAGTCGAACTCCCATCCTGGGCTGCGCAGCCACATCCCCTTGATGCGCGGCGTTTCTCCTATCACGGTGAGAGTGGCGCTGCCGAAAGCCTGAGCGTTCGGCTGTTCGTCGTTGCTCAGGAAAACTCCTTTGCCGGGGATCGTGGCATTGGTCGATCCCGCCTCTTCGGGTTTGCACCCCGGCGCCAGGTGCGACAGATGATAAGAAAACTCAAATTCCACCGGCTGCCGCGAGGTATTGCGAAGGGTGTATTCCAAAATCACGCACGGTATTCCCGAGTTCTTGTCGTCCAGTGGAATAAACGGATTCCAGCCGGTTAACTTCACCTCCAGCGGCACAGACGGGTCGCTGAGCAGGGCCTCGCCGAAGGGGTACTCCCCCGTAAAACTGCATTTGGCAAATCGAGGAAATCCCTCAAATCCTCCCCGGCGCAATCCCTGCCCTTGCAATCCCTGGTCAAATATCTTGAAAGCCGGAAACGGCCCTTCCACGAGCCTGGTCACTCCGGGCGATCCTTTGACATGCAGGATTGCAAATGCGGCTTCAGGAGAATTCGCCGTGAAACCTGTAGGCAACGCCGTCGTTTCAGGCCGCTCGCGAATCGAGAAATCCTGTAACCCTCCATAACCGTTCAAGCAAATTGAGCCGGCTCCAATGCCCCCCAATGGCATGGCAACCTGCGTAGCCGTGTCGCCGCTGAATGTGCGTTGCGCTGCGGTCTCGAAGAGATCCTTCGAAGCGTGCGCAGACGATTCAGATACGGCATCACCCGAAGCGGAAACATGCGAATCTGTCTGCGCGCCCACAGCCGACGTTGCGGCGGTCAGGGCCACTGAAGATCCGGCGACCAGAAACTCTCTACGAGTGGCTTTTTTCAAAGGCGGCATGAAAGCTCCTAAACAAAATCATCGAGCCTGCAGGGAAGTCAGGCCCTCAAGCATCACCGCAATTCTATGCCGACCGGCAGGGCTTCCGTCTCCTTTGCTCTTGCGGCATTTGTGCAGTGCCCCATTTCCCATGGCCGCTATGCGACGCGCGCTGCCTTCACAAATTACAATGCAACTTCTCGCGAATTGAAGGAGTTTCGATGAACTTCTCGCTTCCAAAGCCGTCTCGCTGCCTCGCGGCACTCTTGCTGCTCACTTTCTCACCAGGTCTCCAGGCTCAGCAACCCCAGGCTCCTCGGCAACGCTGGACTGAAGCCCAGGCCAACGCCTGGTACGCCCAGCAGCCATGGCCGGTTGGCGCCGATTTCCTCCCTTCCACCGCAATCAATCAGCTCGAAATGTGGCAGGCCGATACGTTCGACACTGTCACCATCGACCGCGAACTCGGCTGGGCCCAAGCCATCGGCATGAACACCATGCGCGTCTTCCTCCACAACCTGCTCTGGGAGCAGGACCCCAAAGGCTTCCAGCAACGCATCGATGCATTTCTCGCCATCTGCGCCCGCCATCATATCCGGCCCGTCCTTGTCCTTTTCGACTCCTGTTGGGACCCGCACCCCAAACTCGGACCGCAGCATCCGCCCATCCCCGGCGTGCACAACTCCGGCTGGGTGCAGGCTCCCGGCGTGGACATCCTCACCGACCCTGCTCAATACCCGCGCATGGAAAGTTTTGTTAAGGGAGTCATCGGCGCATTCGCCAACGATCCCCGCATCTTTGCCTGGGACCTGTGGAACGAGCCCTCCAACGGCAACGGCGACGGCGCCTCCTATCCCGTAAGCGATCCCAGGAGTATAGGCCGGATTGTCCTCGGCCTTTTGCCTCAGGTCTTTGCCTGGGCGCGCACTGCTCAACCCACGCAGCCCCTCACCAGCGGCCTTTGGGACGGCAACTGGAGCTCGCTCTCCGCTATGCCGGCGCTCGCCCGCCTCCAGCTTGAGCAGTCTGACGTCATCAGCTTCCACAACTACGGCTGGCCTGAGGACTTCGAGCGCCGCGTCAAGCAACTCGAGCAGTTCCATCGCCCCATCATCTGCACCGAATACATGGCCCGCAATATCGGCAGCACCTTTGACAACACCCTGCCCATCGCCCACGACCATCATGTCGGCGCCATCAACTGGGGACTGGTTGCCGGCAAGAGCCAAACCTGGATTCCCTGGGACTCCTGGAAGCGTCCCTACGTCTCCGACCAGCCCGCCGTCTGGCAGCACGATGTCTTCCACCCCGACGGAACTCCCTATCGCGAACGCGAAGTCGAAATCATCCGCAACCTGACCTGCGCAAAATAGGCGCTCGCCAAACACGCTTTGTCATGCGCAATGGCCTTCAAACCTGCTCCATGAGTTTGCGCTTGCCATCGCCTTGCGGGCTCCCTATCCTTGGCAACAATCGGTCCCATCGGCCGGATCGGTTACACCGCGAATCGAGGTCGCATGGTTCATGGATAAGCGCGAATTTCTCAAGACCACCGGCGTCTTACTCGCCGGCAGCATGTTGTCCCAGGCTCTCGGCGAGGAACAAGAATCCGTGGCGCGCACCAACTGGTCTGGCAACCTCACCTTTAGCACTGATCGCTTGCACATGCCTGGCTCGCTTGAAGAAGTGCGCCAGGTGGTCAAGAGCTGCCACAAATTGCGCGCGCTGGGCTCCCGTCACTCCTTCAACGGCATCGCTGACAGCACACAAAATCAGATCTCTCTCAAACGCCTCGATCAGATCTCTCTCGATGAGGAGTCCCGCACCGTCACCGTCGGCAGCGGCGTCACCTATGGCCAGCTCGCGCCGTGGCTCGACGCACGCGGCTACGCTCTGCACAATCTCGCCTCCCTTCCGCATATTTCGGTCGCCGGGGCCATTGCCACGGCTACGCACGGCTCAGGAGTGCACAACGGCAACCTGGCCACGTCCGTAGCAGGACTTGAAATCGTCACCGCCGATGGCCAGGTAGTTACACTCTCGCGCGATAAGGACGGCGATTTGTTCCTGGGTGCGGTTGTCGGCCTCGGCTCCCTCGGAGTGGTCACACGCGTTACGCTCGACGTGCAGCCCACCTACCAGGTGGCGCAATCCGTTTATCGGAATCTTTCGTTCGACCAGCTCGGCAGCCACTTCAACGAAATTTTCTCCAGCGCCTATAGCGTCAGCGTCTTCACTGACTGGCAACATCACCTGGCCTCGCAAGTCTGGATCAAGCGGCGCCTTGCCCCAGGCGACGCAAACCAATGGAGCCCTCAACTCTTCGGCGCCACCCTCGCCACCCAGAAGTTGCACCCGCTCGAGGGCCACAATGCTGAAAGCTGCACCGAACAACAAGGCATTCCCGGTCCCTGGTACGAGCGGCTGCCCCACTTCCGCATGAACTTCACGCCTTCCGCCGGCCATGAATTGCAAACCGAATACCTGGTGCCCTATGAGCACGGTTTCCAGGCCGTGCTCGCCGTCGAAAAACTCCGCGACCGCATCACGCCCCACCTGTTCATCACCGAATTGCGCACCATCGCCGCCGATCGATTATGGATGAGCACCGCCTACCGTCGTCCATCTCTTGCTATCCACTTCACCTGGAAACCGGAATGGCCAGAGGTCAAGCAGGTTCTGCCGCTAATCGAGGCGCAATTGGAGCCGTTCGCGCCCCGTCCGCACTGGGGCAAGCTTTTCACCATGCAACCGGCTCAACTGCAGTCCAGGTACATCCGCCTGCGTGAATTCGAAGCGCAGCTCAAGCACTACGATCCGGGCGGAAAATTCCGCAACGCCTTCATCGATACCAATCTGTATTCAAGCTAGGCCATACAAGACTCCGGTTTTGCTCTCATTGATCAGAAACATCCTGGACTCTGCGGCTCCCTTAAGACTCTTCATGCATCGTGTTTTAGCCATCACGCTGGCCACGCGCCTCTTTCACCATATTGAGGAACCTTCGAGCTAACTCATAGATGCGATCGGCCTTCCGATTCTGCAAAGCATCTTTGGGCAGCAACTCTCCACCCACGCCAATGGCGTTTGCCCCGGCGAGAATATAGTCAAACGCGGTGAGCTGATTGACGCCTCCCGTAACGATCAACGGGATCTGTGGCAGAGGCACTTTGAGTGCGCGGATATAGTGAGTGCCACCAACCGGAGCAGTAGGAAAAATCTTGACGAAGTCCGCACCGGCCTTCCATGCCGCGATGATCTCGGTCGCCGTCAAGGCGCCTGGAAACACAACCACGTCGGCCTTGAAAGCATATGCTACTACCTCGGGAACAAACCCCGGACTGGTCAGGAACCTGGCGCCGGCGTCTATGCACCGTCGCGCAGAGTCCTCATCCAACACCGTCCCGGCGCCCGCAACAAGGTCAGGATATCGGCTTGTCACGTCGCTGATCACATCCGGTGCCTGGGGCAAGGTCAGCGGAATTTCGACAATGGGAATTCCGGCCGCATACAACGCCTCAGCGCCAAACAGCGCGTGCTCTGGAAACGTGACTCGTGCACATGGCACAATGCCGATCCTGTCTATCTCAGTTCGAACATCTTCCTTCGTCATCGATCCTCCCGGCTCGTGCATTCATTTCCTGAAAAGCAGGTTGACGCTTTGCTATTACTCCATCGCGGCAACGAGCAACCTCGCATGATCGATTTACGGCCCCTCCTGTGGCGATGGGATGAACCGGTATCCAAATCTGCGATGCGTGACGATGTAGCGAGGCGAATCGGTTGTCTCGATCTTTGCCCTTACGGCGCGGATAAGGACCCTCAGCGTGTGTGTCGAAGTTGCCGGATTGTTCCACAACGCTTCAAGCAGTAAACTTTGACTCACCAATTCTTCCGGGTGCTTGCAGAGAAACATCAACAGTTCAAATTCCAGAGGGCTGCACTTGACTTCAATTCCGCGTAGCCAGAGACGGCGACTGGAAACATTTAAGTAAAAATCACCAACCTGAATCGAGCCGGACTCATCTGAGTTAGCCTCGGCTGCGCGCTGAGGAACATCGGCAGTGTGCAAAATGATGCCGGTAAATCCGCGCCGGCGAGCATCGAAAGCAAACAGGTTCAGCTCCTCCTGTCGAAATTTGTGACTGAGCAACACCACGTCAATCGTTCCTGACTCCAGGCACGCCATTGCTTCCAGCAGCGCCGACGACCTGGCTACAACTCGAAAATAACGGCCTTCAATCAGGCGTATAACCGCAGCGCCCCCGAATACATCTTCACTGCCCACCAGCAACATGCTTAGCAGTTGCCCGGCGCGCGATCGTCGCGAGTAACCGGAAGTCTGTATCATCTGTTGCGCCTCGATCATGGCTTCGCCGTGTCGCTCTCCTTGCGGGGCGATTTAAAGTGCAGCATTTAACTGCACCCGGTTCACTTACTCGGTTGCCCACTCGGCATTCGGCGCAGGCAACACGTCGTCCTCTCTGGCAACCCAGACATAAAGTGTCGGCAGCAAAAAAATGCTCATCACCAAATCGGAAATAAGTCCGCCCACAATCACGATGGCGAAGGGGCGTTGAGAATCTGAGCCAATGCCGTGAGACAAGGCTGCCGGCAACAGTCCAAGCGTGGCCACCAGCATGGTCATCATGATGGGACGTAACCTGAGCACAGCGCCTTCGATTGCAGATTCCTCAATGGTGTGGCCGGCAGCTCGCAACTGGTTGATGTACTCCAGCATGATGACGCCGGTCTGCACTGAGACGCCGAACAAAGCAAGCATTCCAACACTCGATGAAACGCTCACCGGCGTGTGCGTAAAGAGCAGCGCCAGCATGCCGCCGACGCGCGCCAGCGCCACATTGATCAGGATCAGGCCCGCCCACTTGAACGACTTGAACATCATGTAGAGAATGATGGCGATCAACAGAATCGTGAGCGGCACAATAATCGCCAACCGTGCGTCCGCGCGCTGCTTGCTCTCATACTCGCCCGCCCACACATAGTGATAGCCGCGCGGCAATGGGACCAACTTGTTTACCTTGTCGATGGCCTCTTCGACCGTGCTGCCCAAATCGCGTCCGCGCACGCTGTACTTGATGGGGATGTACCGCTCCTCGTGCTCTCGATAAATCTCTTCCGCGCCATCTGTCGTCTTCATGATTGTCAACTGAGCCAGCGAAACGCGCTCGCCCGATGGCGAAAGAATGCGCACATTTGCAATCGCCTCTTTGGTGTCGCGAAATTGCTTCTGGTCGCGCAGCACCAGGTCAAATTGCGCCTCGCCGATCAGGACTTCGCTCAGCACATTTCCCCCTACCGCTGTTTGCAGCGCATCTTGAATATCGGCAACGTTGATGCCCCAGCGCGCCGCAGCCTGGCGATCCACAGTGAAAGTAAGATTGGGCTGGCCGATGATGCGGAACATTCCCAGGTCGGCCACGCCCCGAATCTTGCTCATCACGTTCACCACGTCGTTGCCTTTTTCTTCTAGAGTCTTGAAATCATCCCCGTAGATTTTTACTGAAAGCTCACCCTTGACGCCGCTGACAGCCTCTTCCATGTTGTCTTCAATGGGCTGCGAAAAGCCCCAGATGACTCCGGGAATTTTGTCCAATTGCGCGTTCATGGCGGCAATCAGATCATCCTTGTTTTGATGGAATAAGGGACGCCAATCTTCTTTGGGCTTGAGATTGACGTTGTATTCGGTGTTGAAGAAACCCGTCCAGTCGGTTCCATCATCGGGACGCCCAATCTGATCCACCACGTCCGTCACCTCAGGAAAACTGGCCATGATCAGGCGTGCCCTGTTGGCCACTTTTAAGCTCTCTTCCGGCCCAGTGGAAGGAGCAAGCGAGCCGCGCACATAGAGCGCCCCTTCATCCAGATGAGGCAGAAACTCGGAACCGATGACTCCGCTAAAGCCGAGGTAAATAAACAACGCAAAACTGAGAATGCCCACAGTTACCGGAACCGCTCGATGATGAATGGCCCACTTGACTCCATGCCGGTAGCGGTCGGTCAGATAGACCATCACCGGGTTATGCCACTCTTTGGCGCCCTTTCTGAACAAGATGCTGGCCAGTACAGGAGCCACGACGATGGAAAACAAGAGCGCGCCCAGCAAGGCAAATGCCACGGTCCATGCCAACGGTTTAAAGAGGCGGCCTTCCACAGACTGCAAAGTAAAAATGGGCAGATAGGCGGTGATAATAATCGCGATGGCATAAAAGACCGGCCGTTGAACCTCGTGAGCGGCTTCTTTAATCTTCTGCTGCACGGTGCGCGTATCGTCCTTGTGCGTAAGGTGTCGGACGATGTTCTCGATCATGACTACCGCGCCATCGACCACTATTCCGAAGTCCAGCGCACCCAGCGATAACAGGTTTGCCGGAATGTGGCAAAAGCCGAGGCAGATGGATGCGAACAGCAATGCGAATGGAATGGTGACGGCAACAATGACCGCGCCTCGCACGTTACCCAGAAATAGGAACAGGATGATTGAAACGAGGATGATGCCTTCAGTGAGATTGTGGAGCACGGTATGCGTAGTCAGGTGGACCAAGTCGCTGCGGTCAAGATACGGCACCACCTTCACGCCCTGCGGCAGAATGTGGTCGTTCACTTCCTTCGTTTTTTCTTCAAGGCCCTTAAGCGCCGGATCGGCATCCGATCCCTTTTGCAGCAGAACCGTGCCTTCCACCACGTCAGGATTGTCGATGATTTTGCTGTCGTCGTAGTGCTTGTTGCCGTCCTTATCCACAGTGAACGGATGGTAGGATTTTGAAATCTGTCCCAGCCTTATCTTCGGCCCCTGATCTACAACCGCAATATCCTTGATGCGGATCGCCGCACCGTTCGACGCTTTGATCAGCGTGTTTTCGATCTGCTGAACATTTTCATAAAGACCTTGCGCCTGCACATTGATCTGCTGCGTACCTGCAACAATAAAGCTGCCGCCGGCATTGGTGTTGTTGATCTGGAGCTGCTGCTCCACTTGCCCGATGCTCAAGCCATAGCTCACCAGCTTATCCGCGTTCAGCCTGACCTGGTATTCCTTGGTCATGCCGCCAAATGTGGCCATGTCGACGATCCCAGGAACATTTTTATATTGCTTCGTCAAAACCCAGTCCTGGAGCGATTTTTGCTCCATCACGTCGACATTGGGATTCTTGCTCTCGATGGTGTACCAGTAGATTTGGCCTGCGGGGCTCCAGTCCGTCTGCAATTGCGGAATGAGCCCGGCCGGAAGCGTGACCATGCCCATGCGTTCCAGCACTCGTTCTCGATTCCAGTCATTCACTGAGTCATCGTTGAAGTTCATCATCAGGCTTGAAATGCCGGCAAGACTGAAGGAGCGCATGTTCTTCATGTCCGGCAGCCCGGCCATCTGTATCTCGGTCGGAACGGTGATCTGCTTTTCGATATCCTCGGCCGAGTGTCCCGGCCACTGGGTAATAATGTTGACGTAATTATCCGCAACGTCAGGGTATGCATCCACCGGAAGATTGTGGAACGAGATCGCTCCCCAAACGAACAGCATTGCGGCAACCGCAATGACCAGAAAGCGGCTCTTCAGCGCAAAATCTACGAGATTCTCAATCATTGCGCCTCCAGCGTTGCTTCAAGCTGAAGAACGTTGGAGACCACCTGCTGGCCGGGGTCGATGCCAGAGAGCAACTCCTGCTTATTACCGGGCAGCATTTTGCCGGCCTGCACCTCTACGCGCTTAAACTGCTTGTCGCCTGCCGGGATAAAGACCCAATCGCGATCATGCAAGTGCAGTACCGCATCCGCAGACACTACGGGATGCTTCTCCTTCGTCCTGCTCTCGAAGGTGGCCGTCACAAACATGCCCAGCCTGAGAATGTTGTCGGGGTTCGGTATCTCGAGGCGCACCTTTGCGGTGCGAATGTTGGGATCGAGAACAGGTCCGATGTCGCCGACTCTGCCGGTGAGCACTTTATCGGGATATGCGGTCAGCCGAATCTGCGCGGTCTGGCCAAGTGCGATTCTGGGAATGTCATTCTCATAGACATCGCAGATGATCCACACTGAGGTGAGATCGGCAATAGTGAAGGCCGTGGCCGAACCGGAAAGGTTAACGCCTGCAGCAGCTGCCTGGGTAACGTTTTGCTGGATAATCACGCCAGAGATAGGCGCATAAACATTAACGATTTCGCTGGGATGGCTCTTGTCTACGCCCAGAATCTTCAATCCCTGTTCCGCCGCAACCAGGTCCGCCTGCGAGTCCTTTTCCGCGTCTTCTGCCTGTTCCAGCATCATTTGCGAAATTGCGCCATGCTCGAACAAAGCCTGCGAGCGCACATACTGCAGGTTGTTCATGCGTTCGTCACTGGCCGCCTTTAAATAGGTATCGAAAGCTCCGGCGATGTCAGGGCTTTGCACCTTGATGAGCAGGTCGCCCTTTCTCACGTAGTCGTCGAGCCTGGCTTTGATATCCACCACGCGGCCATTGGCCAGCGAGATCACCGGAATCTCGCGTGCTACGTCGGGAAAAACGGCGCCAGTCACACTTAGCTCGGACGGCGCCTCCCGGGTTTCTGCGGCAACCAGCGGAAACAGATCGGGCTTATCCACCGAAACCAGGCTCATATCGCCGGAGGGAACCACTTGGGTTGAGGGCGGCGCTCCATCCGCCGTATTGAAATCTTTCTTGCACGCTGCAACAGACACGCAGGCAGCAAGGCAGAAGGAAGATAGCAGAAGAGACTTGCTCGTCATTGAATCACCTCGCGTCCAACAGCCTCGTTGAGTTGACCGGCCGCCGTTAAATAAGCGCCCAGTAGTTGGGCATAAGCCAACTGCACCTGGCGGTAATCGCTTTGCGCATTTAGAAAGTCCATCAGCGAAGCGCCTCCGTGTTGGTATGCGTAGGTCACGGTATCGCGCACGCGCAGCGCCTGGTCGTTGTATTTCGCCTTGTACGGCTTGAGCAGCGCCATATTGCTGCGCACCAGCTCATAGGCTGTGTCCACGTCACTGAACACTTGTGCGCGCGCCGCCTCACCAGCCCGCGCTGCGCGATCGATGTCAATCAGAGTGCGCTTTTTCTCGCCCTGGTTCTTGTCGAAGACGCGCAGCGGAATGCTGACGCTGAGGCCGAGCGTCTGGATGCCATTCGGGTTGTTGTTCGAGGAATTGTAGGTATACCAGGCGCTCAAGGTCGGATCGGTGGAACCGTTGGAGATGGCCAGCTTGTGATTGGTCACTGATTGTTCAACTGTCTGCAGCGCCGCTTGCAAGTCGGGCCGGGCGGCCAGCGCCGCGTCCCGGTAAGTCTCCAACGGATCCAGGCTATCCTTGAAATCGAATGGACCCGTCACGTCGAACTGATCCACCGGTGTGCGGTCGTTCAAGAGCTGCAAAAGTTGAATCTTTTCCGTGCGCAGGTTGACGATTGCCGTTTCGATCTCCGACTCGTACTGCACGCGCAGCAGCTCGATGCGGTCCAGGTCGATTTGGGCGAGGGCGCCGGCCTTGAACATTGCGCGGCTGATGTCGATGATCTTGTCGTAGTAGTCGAGGTCGGCCTTGGCCAGCTCCAAAATGTACTTGGCTTGAAGCGTTCCCACGAACGCCGCGCGCAGGGCGAACACCATGTTCCGCTCCAGATCCTCATGCTGCGATTGCGTGATGCGCGTGCCCTCCTGGGCGCTTTCCAGGCGCAACTCCCGCTTGTGTTCTCGCTCGTGCAGGTAACTGAAGTTGGGTTGCTCATAGGTGCCCTGCAAAGGAACCCAGACCCCATGGTGCGGCGCGATTCCAGTGCCATCTTCTGTTAGCGTGAACTGCGGATTAGGACGGAGAAACGCGGTAATCTCTTCGGCCCTCATCTCGTCTACATTGTCGGCATCGGACTTCAGCGCCGGATTCACCGCTTCGAACTTCGCCCGCGCCTGATCCCACGTCAAGCTCTGCTGTGCCGCGGCGTGCAAGCCCGCGGCCAGCAGGAACACCGAGATGCCTGCTGCGCAAGACCTCCCAGTCAGCACCTTGAGAATTTGCATGATGATCCTTGGCTAATTGCCTTATGAAGCATGGTTCAATGGGGACGTTGTTCGATGAAACCTAAAGCGTGCCAGTAACGAATAGCCACAGCATAGAGTGAAGCGTGAAACTCAAAGCTCTATCTTTCAGACACGTCAATCCCATCTTTCAGGCGCAGCTACCCTATCTTTTGGTCAAAGATCAAATCCTTGGAAAATCCTTACGAACTGCGTTGTAAGGATGGCTAAAATTCACCTAGCTGCGCTGTTTTCATCGGCGCGGCATAATAGGTGCCCATGTACGGAGTCTTATTCAGGGGGACCACGCAAACCGTCCTGCTCAGAGCAGGAGCAATTATTGCGGCCATCGCGCTTCTAGATTGGTGGGTGGTAGCGGAGATTCCCCTCGGCTTCCTCTATCTCATTCCCATGCTGATGGTAGGAAGCGTCTTGAACCGCTGGCAGATATGCGCCGTTGCGGCCCTTTGCACGGTGCTGGTGGAAAAATTTAGCGACCTGGCTTGGGACCTGAGAACCGGCACATCTCGAGATGTGCTCTACTTTGCCGCCTTTGTTGGAGCCGGCGCCTTTATTCGCGAGGTTATTCGCAACCGCAAGGCGACAATGGAGCATGTGAATCAGATCGAGCGCGAAAGAGATGCGCGTCGCGAAGCCGAAGAGCAACTGAAGATTCTCATTGAAAGCAGCCCTGTCGCCATCCTCACAACGGATGCGGAGGGCTCCATCTTGATGGCAAACGAGGCCGCCCATCGCTTGCTGGGCGTTGCCCAGGACGAGTTACCCGGGCGAGTGGTTTACCGCCATCTTCCCGCATTAACCAACATCTCGCTTCATAACGTTTCGCAGCAGCTTCTTCGCACCGTGATGCAAGCGCGCGGCCAGCGCGACGATGGAGAGACCTTTCTTGCCGAAATCTGTTTCTCCACTTATCGAACGAATGAAGGAACCCGCCTGGCCGCGATTGTGCTCGACGCGTCAGAAGATCTCCGCACCCACGAGGTATCCGGATTGAATCAGCTGCTTTCCGGATCGCGAATCGCAGTAGGCGCCGCCTTCCACGAAATTCGCAACGTATGCGGAGCCATCACCGTAGTTCACCAGAACCTTGCACGCGGCGGCATGCTTGCCGCCAACAAAGACTTCGAAGCGCTCGGCAACCTTGCTGTCGCGCTCGAACGCATCGCTAGCGTAAATGTCCGGCAGGCGACAACGCAGGCCACGGAGGTTGACCTCACTGTTTTGCTCGATGAGTTGAAAATTGTAGTTACACCCTTGTTGCAGGAGGATGGCATCCTGACTCAATGGATTGTGGAGTCTGGATTGCCGTTGGTGTGGGCAGACCGCCCGAGCCTGATGCAGGTCTTCCTGAATCTGGTCACCAATAGCATCCGGGCGCTCGCTAAGAGGGAGCAGCGGCTTTTTTTTGTTACGGCAGGTAGCGACGGGAATCGGGTCTATGTTGAATTTTCCGATAATGGAGGCGGCGTGACCCACCCCGAGCATCTCTTTCGGCCGTTCCAGGCTGGAGCAGAAGCAACCGGCCTCGGACTCTTCTTGTCCCGGGCGTTCATGCGCTCCTTTAACGGGGAGCTGCGATACAAGCCTCTCGCCGGCGGCGCCTGTTTTATAGTGGACTTGATTCCGGCAACCGCCTGCGGACAGGACTTTCAATGAATGATATCCGCATCTTTATGGTGGACGATCACAGCCTGTTCCGAGAGGGCCTGAGCCGTCTACTTGAAACTGCTCCAGACCTGTGTGTGGTCGGTCAGTGCGGGACCGCGGCCGAGGCCGTTTCCGCGCTGGCCAGAACCCCGGCCGATGTCGTCCTGCTCGATTACGATCTTGGTCAAGAGCGGGGCTCCAGCGTGATGACAGAACTAAAAAACTGTCAGCACGAAGTGAAGATCCTCATGGTCACGGCCGGCATGAGCGAGGCCGCAACATCGCAGATCATGGAAGCCGGTGCGTCCGGAGTCTTTCTGAAGCAGAGCAATCCCGATCAGCTCGTAGAAGCAATTCATCGCGTTACCAACAACGGGATCTGGCTGGATAGTGAAGCCGTTCGATCACTGGTATCCGCAAAGAGCGCCCGGGCTGCGCAAGTCGAGCACCAGCGGCCTCTCACCGCCCGCCAAACGGAGGTGTTGCGCGGCATTCTCGACGGACTCACGAACAAGGAGATTGCCTGGAAGCTCAAGGCCTCCGAAAGCTCCATCAAGGCTGTCATTCAGGAGCTCTTTCACAAAGCCGGCGTAAGAACCAGGAGCCAGTTGGTGCGAATCGCCATCGAAAATCACTCGTCCGACTGGCTAAAACCAGATTCAAAAGACTCATGTTGAGAGTAGGCATGTGACTCTCTCTTCAAATTTGCGTCGATCAGGAAACCTCACCCTTGACATTTTGGACTGATTCGGGCTACTTTGTCGAAACGCGCACCCCTTTCCGGGCGGCCTTGGAAGCCGCTCTATTTTCCGATGCAGAAAGTCGAAAAAATCAAATTTAAAATGTCGTCTGAAGTAGTTTGTCCGGTCAGTGAGTCGAGCGCCCAAAGCGCTCGGTACAGGTCTAGCAAAATCATCTCGTGAGGAATGGCGGTTGCGTTTGCCTGTGCGGCATCGCCCATCGCCGACAAGGCCGTCGTGATCGCCTGATGGTGGCGCAGGCTGGTCAACATGCCAGGCTCCTCTGCCGCGCCGCCCGTGGCCAGCGTCAAAATACGCTCCCGCAACGCCGCAATCCCCTCGCCGGTCAGCGCGGAAGTAGGCAGTACCGGGATACCCGCCGCCAGCCGTGCAATCGCGGCCGCTTCGGCCAAATCGCACTTGTTCACAACCACCAGCGCAGGCCTGCCCTCGACCGCCTCCAGCAGGCGGTGTTCCTCGTCATTCAGCGGCTGCATGGCGTCCAGCACCACCAGCACGAGCGCGGCGTCTGCCAAAGCCTCGCGGCTGCGCGCAATGCCCAACCGCTCGGCTTCCTCCAGGCCTTCGCGCAGCCCCGCCGTATCCACCAGCTCCAGCGGAATTCCATCCAGGGAAATCCGTTCCGTCACCAGGTCGCGCGTGGTTCCGGGCGTCGCAGTCACAATCGCCCGGTCGCGCTCCACCAGCCGGTTAAACAGCGAGCTCTTGCCGGCGTTGGGTCGGCCCACAATCGCCAGCGTCAACCCATCGTGAACAATGCGCCCGCGCCCAAACGATGCCTGCAGCGCCGTCAGCGACGGCTTCAGCTCATCGATCCGCCGCGCAATCTCGCCCTCCGGCGTCACGTCCACATCATCCTCGGCAAAGTCGATCCCCGCTTCAAGCAGAGCAATCAACTCCACCAGAGCCTGCTTCATCGGCTGTACGCGCCGGCTCAGCGCTCCGCCCAGTTGGCTCGCCGCCTGCCGCGCCTGGGTAAGCGTCTGCGCTTCGATTAAATCGCGCACCGCCTCAGCCTGCGTCAGGTCCAGCCGCCCGGCCAAGAATGCCCGCTGCGTAAACTCCCCCGGCTCGGCCAGCCGCGCGCCCAGTTCCAGCGCCCTGCGCAGCAGCAAATCCAGCACCATCGGCGACCCATGCGCCGCAATCTCCACCACATCTTCCGCCGTATACGAGTTGGGTGCGCCAAACCACGTCACCAGCGCCTCGTCAATTTTTGCAGGGTCAGCGCCGCCTCCGTCCAGCACATCCGCCAGCCGCGCATGGCCGTGCTCCAAGGGGTGGCGCAGCCGCACCAGTTGCGCCGCAATCGACGCAGCGAGCGGCCCGCTGAGCCGCACAATGCCGATGCCGCCCCGGCCCGGCGGCGTGGAGACGGCGGCAATTGTATCCACTGCCGTTTCGGGTATCGTCGCCGGAATGTTGTCGGAGCTGGTCATGGCCTGCATCCATTGTAGGCACCCGCACGAAAAACCTTTTTCCGTTCATGAAATCGAGTCCGCGGCCGGTCCGCCGGTTGTTCACGCTCTCTTTGTTCCGCTGCATGTCGCCGCCGTTTGCCGCGCTTCAGTGCATTTGGTATAAAGGCTGCGGCAAGGCGGTCCTGCTTTCGCCGCACCGGACATTGAGGAGATCCCATGACCATCCGTCGCAGCAAGATGTTCGCCCCAGTGCTGCTGAGCGCCCTGGCCCTTGTCCTTTTCATCCATCCTTCCCCGGCGCAGCAACCCGCCAGCCACACGCTCGACCTCACGCTCCACAGGCCTGAAAGCGTCGGCTTCTCCAGCCAGCGCCTTGAGCGCCTTCACGCGCTGATGCAACAAACTGTAGACCAGAAGCAGATGGCCGGCATCGTCACCATCCTCGCCCGCCACGGCAAGGTGGTGGACTACCGCGCCTACGGCGTGCGCGACCTGGCCAGCGGCGAGCCCATGACCAGGGACACAATCTTCCGCGACTACTCCATGACCAAGCCGGTTACCGCGGTGGCCATGATGATTCTCTACGAGCAGGGCAAGTGGATGCCCTCTGACCCCATCGCCAAATTCATTCCTGAATTCGAGCACCTCAAGGTCTTCAACGGCGTGGACGCTTCCGGCAACATGATTCTCGTCGATCCAGATCATCCCCCCACCATGGGCGAGCTGATGACCCACACCGCCGGTTTCAGCTACGGCAACGGCGCCACGCCGCCCGATGGCCTCTACAAACAGCAGCACGTGCTGGAATCGAAGAACCTCGAAGAAATGATCGGCAAGCTGGCGAAGATTCCTTTGCTCTATCAGCCCGGCAAGGGATGGATCTACAGCATGTCGATGGACATCGAGGGCTACATTGTCGAAAAGCTCTCCGGCAAGCCGCTGCCCGACTTCATGCGCGAGCAGATTTTTGCGCCGCTGGGAATGAGGGACGCAGGCTTCTACGTGCCTCAGGCCAAGCGCGGCCGCTTTGCCGCTCTGTATACAACGGGAACCCATGGCGAAATCGTCGCCAGCCCGGCCGGCTGCTGCGGAACGCGCGACTACTCCGTGCCGCCCACCATGCCCTCAGGCGGCGGCGGCCTGGTCTCCACCGCGGAAGATTACTACCGCTTTGCCCAGATGCTCGGCTGGCGCGGCGAATTGAGCGGCGCGCGCATCCTCGCGCCGGCTACCGTCGCCCTCATGACCTCAAACCATCTGCCGCCCAGCCTCCTCACCGGCGAATACAAGATCGGCCTGCAGGTCATGCGGCCTGGCTTCGGTTACGGCTACAATGGCGCAGTCGATTTCGATCCGCCGATGGCTAACCTGCCTGAAGGCAAAGGCACATACTTATGGGATGGCGCCGCCGGAACCTGGTTCTGGGTCGATCCCGCCAACGACATCGTTTTTGTAGGCATGATCCAGCGCATGCTGAATCCAGCCAGCCCAAACCTCGAATACCTGAGCCGCGCCGTCGTCTATCAAGCCCTTGTCGATCCGTCAAAGTAAGCGCGGATTGTCGAGCGCCATTCTAGATTTCCGCCGTGGGGATGAGTCCATGAAAGCAACCGCATTTGAATTTCGTCTTCGCGTGGCGATCATGGTTATCGTCATCTTCCTGGGCTTTTGGGCGCCATGGATTGAGCTTTGGGGCATTGGAAGCCGAATCCCGCTGCTCGATTGGCTGCCGCTCCAGTTGAGCCGCTTGGGCCTGTTGAGCTTCAGCGCCGCAGTGCCTGTGGTCATTGTTCTCGTTGCTCTCACCGCCGCCAAGGCCGCGGCTCTGCGCATCTGGGGACCGGCGTATCTGGGGCCCGCCACGGTCAACAATTTCCAAATGAAAGCCAGCGCAGTCCTGGCTGATGGTCCCTATCGCTACGTGCGCAATCCCCTCTATCTCGGCTCGTGGGGCGTGATGGCGGCGATTGCATTCCTCATGCCGCCCACCGGTGCGCTCTTCGTCATGATCCTGCTCACAGTCTTTCTGCTGCGCTTGATTTTTGCTGAAGAAGCATTCCTAACCAACCAGCTTGGCGAGCCCTACCGCGCCTACCTCCACTCCGTCCCGCGCCTGATCCCCCGCCTGCGAACCACCCTTCCGTCCACCGGCCGCAAGCCGCATTGGCTCCGCGCCGCAATCGCTGAAATCAACCCCATCGGCATCTTTCTCATCTTCGCGATCTTCTCGTGGAGTTACAACAACCGCCTCATGGTCCGCGCCGTCCTAATCAGCTTTGGCATTTCGCTGGTAGTCCGCGCGCTTTTGCCCGCCATCAGCCAAAGTGCCAGCCCAGCCGAATGAGCCGTGGCAAATCCTGCGTGGCACAATAGCCCTCTAAGCCAGCCAAAAAACAAAGGGGAGAAGCCATCGGCCTCTCCCCTCGTCGTCCGCAGTCCGGAAAAATCTACTTCTTCGGTGGTGCAATCACGTCCTTGGCGGCCTTGGCCACGCGGAACTTGACCACTGTCTTGGCCTTGATCTTGATCGCCGCGCCGGTCTGCGGGTTGCGGCCGATGCGCGCCTTGCGCTCCGCCTTCACCAGGCGGCCAATGCCGGGAATTACGAAGACGCCGTTCTTCTTGGTTTCCTTGATGGCGGTCTCCGCCAGCAGATCCAAAAAGGCTGCGACTTGCTTGTTGGTCAGTTCCAGCTTCTCAGCCAGGAGCCGCGTCAGTGCGGTTTTGGTCAGTCCAGTTGCCATTGAATGTTCTCCTTTTATGGGCGAGCCCTCGGGGCTGCCTTTGTTGCCGGGCTTCCGCCGCAATTTGCGTACCGCATGAGAGGGTGCCTCCAGGACCACGCTTTCACGTAACCCCAGTATTCATGCGGGTTCGGAGAACCCCGTCGATGGTTACAATGCGACTTCTAACCGGGCAAAGTCAATGGCAAATCCTCGATTTCCACAAGTTTCTTAGGATTTTGTGCCAATGTTGCCTATTTTTGCCCGGATTTACTCGGTTTCAGCACCTCGAACCGGCTCAAAGCCGATTAGATGAGCCTGGAAAAGCGAACCGAGCTTTTCGCACCAGGCCCGAGCAAAGCCGGCTAATTCAGCCCGAAAAGCACCTTCTTCTTCGGCGCAACCGACGCGGCAATCGGCGTGTTCAGCGCATCCACCATCGGCGCCAGCAGCTTGAAGTGCTTGATCACCGTCTGCGCAAACCCAGGCTCCAGCGCCGTGTCCGCTGCCAGCTCTGTGCGCAGTCCCCACTGCTTGCACTTGATCAAATCCATCGCTTCGTGCTCGCAGGGAAACCCCTTCGGCGGCCGCGTCAGCGCCTCGCCTTCAAACACCGTGAACGTCTTCTTGACTGCCGGCTTATTCAGCAATTTGCGAAACTCCTGATGATGATCCAGCAGCCAGTGCCGTATCGCTGCCAATTGCTCCTTCTCCGGCATATACGCCCCCGCGGCAATCACCACGCCCTTCGGGCTCACCTGGAAGTAGTACCCCGCGCCCGAGGTCTTCTCCATCCCCGTGTGACTCCACCACGCCGCCACATGCGTCTTATAAGGCCGTTTGTCGTGGCTGAACCGCGTATCGCGATAGATTCGGAAGAGGCTCTTCTCCGCCGGCCGCACGTGGTCCGGCGCAAACTCCAACATCGCGTCCGTAATTTTTCGCACAATAGCCAGCATCGGCTCCTTCAGCTCAGCCTCGTAGACAGCCTTGCGCTCGTTGAACCAATCGCGATCGTTGTTCCGCTCCAGCCCCCGCAAAAACTTCAACCCCTCCGGGCGAAGGTGGGCGGCTGCTGCGGGCGCCTGCTTTTGAGATTTTGATTGAGAAACCATGGCAAGAAGAAGTGTATCGCGAGGGGCTACTGACAACTGTTTTTCTCACCGGATGACCTTCAGCGCCCCACGCGGCACCCACGCCTTTAACGCCGATTCGTCAACTGACCACTAACCACTGTCCACTAGCGACTGCTCCTACCGAATCACCTTCAGCGCCCCCCTGAACAGCCCGTCAAAATTCCCGCTCAGCGCCGCATCCTTCGCAACCGCCTGCTCAATCGCCTTCTCCGCCGCCGGCCGCTGATAGCCCAGATTCACCAGTGCGCTCAGCACATCGTCCACCGCCGCACCCTGCACGCTCACCTGCGCCGGCGCAACCGCAAAATCGTCCAGCTTGTCTTTCAGCTCCACCACCAGCCGTTCGGCCAGCTTCTTGCCCACCCCCGGAATCCGCACCAGTTGCGCATGATCCTGCCCGCGAATCGCCTGCACCGTCCGCTCCACCGAAAGCCCGCTCAAAATCTTGATGGCCAGTTTCGGCCCCACGCCGCTTACGGTAATCAGCCGCTCAAACAGCCGCTTCTCCTCGCGGTCCAAAAACCCAAACAGCGCAATCTGGTCCTCGCTCACCTGCGTATGAATATGCAGGCTCGCCTCAGCGCCCAGGCTTGGCAGCGCCGCAAACGCAGGCACTGAGATAGTCACGTCATATCCCACCCCGCCCGCCTCCACAATGGCCTGGCCGGGATGCTTGTAAATGAGCTTTCCGCGCAAGTGAGCGATCATGGTGCCCTATTGTAGAATCCCCGGCCTCTTTGCCGTCCTCTCCAGCGCCATTCGGCCTTCCGCCGCGTCCAAAGAAAGACAGCCCATGGCTACCATGCGCCCCAGCCGGATACAATAGGGTTCTACGCTGCCACAACCGGCGATACGCAATTTCTTGAGATTTGGAGCAGGTGCAAGTGAGAGGCATTTTCTGCCGCGGTCTGCGGCTTGAGTTGGTTGCAGCACTCAGTATCGCGCTGGCGATGCCCGCGCTGGCCATGGCCGCGGAGAACTCCGGGGTCCACGGCGACGGCTCTTCATCATTGAACGCAAAGGGCATTGGCACCGAGACCACGTTGAGCGTGGAGACCCGCGACCAGGACGGGCGCACCCACGCTACCGCCGTCGTCACCGTCACGGGTGAGGATGGCCTTCCAGCCGCCGGCGCTGTCGTTCTCAGCGACCACGGACGTCAATTGGCCGGCGCCGCGCTCAACGCACAGGGCCACGCCAGCATCGCGGTTGACCTGCCCGCCGGCGACCATCTGCTCCGCGCAATGTATTCCGGTGACGCCGGCCATCGCGGTTCACTTTCTCAGCAGGCCCGCGCTCAAGGGCAGTCCGGCACGATTCCCAGCTTCGATATTTCCGTTGATCCCGTCACGCTTTCCCTCACCCCTGGCCAAACAGGAACCATCGCGGTCTCCATTACGCCGGTGAATGCCGCCGCGCTCTCGGCCCCCATGTTCGTCACGCTTTCCTGCTCCGGGCTGCCCGACGCCTCTTCCTGCACCTTTACCCCTGAGAACCTTGAAATTCTGCCCAACGCCACCAGCGCAATTCCCAGTTCCATGGTCATCCTCACGCAAGCGGAATTCGCTTCTGCCTCCCATCCCCGCTCCAACTCCGTGGCCTGGGCATTTCTGCTGCCCGGCGCGCTTGGCCTCGGCGGCCTGGCCTGGGGTTCGCGGCGCCGCCGCTGGCTCAACCGGCTCTCGCTGCTGGCCCTCGTTGCGTTGGTTACCACGCTCGGCGCCACCGCATGCGCGCCTCGTTACGACTATTACAACCACGGCCCGCCCATCCCCCCCGCCACGCCTGCTGGCACCTACACCATTACCGTCACCGCGCAGTCCAGCAACGGCATCACCGCCATCACCAAACCCGCCACCCTTGCGCTGACGGTTCAGTAAAACTGGCAGCATGAACCGCTGGCATTCCCCACCCGCGGAACTCTATACGCTGGTCGAGCAATCGCCCGCAACGGTGCTGCTCGAGTGCGCGGCCCCCTCAGCCGATTCCGACTCCTTGACCCGGCTTTTTACCGCACCGTCGCGCATCGTTGCCGTCCACGAATACGCTCAAATCCCCAGCATCTTCGCTGAAATTGGGCAGGCAGTTGCCGCCGGCCACTATGCCGCGGGGTTCTTCAGCTACGAGTGCGGCAATTTCTTTGAACCCACGGCAGGCCTTCATTCCAGCGTGCCGGGTGAGCCTTTAGCCTGGTTCGGCATCTATCAACGGCCCTGGATCTTCGACCACGAAACCGGAAAATTTCTCGGCGAACCCCCGCCAGCCCTGGCCCAACTCCGCGCGCGCGACGACGATCCAGTCGCTGAACCGCAAATCGATGCCAGCTTCGCGCTGACAGAAGAGCAATACGCCGAGCGTATCGCCGCCATTCACCAGTGGATTCACTCCGGCGATGTCTACCAGCTCAACTTCACCGCCCCCTTCCACGTGCGCGCACTTGCCAGCTCTGCCGCGCTCTACCAACTTCTGCGCACTCGCCAGCCAGTTCCTTACGGGGCCTTCCTTCATTGGCAGCCCGGCCGTCGTATCCTCTCCTTTTCACCGGAGCTTTTCTTTCAACTTCAGCAACAGGGCAGCACGCGCCGCATCACCACCCGGCCCATGAAGGGAACCGCGCCGCGCGGCCGCACCACCCGCGAAGATCGCGAGCTTGCCGAGTGGCTCTGCAACGACCCCAAAAACCGCAGCGAAAATGTCATGATCGTCGACCTGCTGCGCAACGACCTTGGCCGCATCTGCAAATTCGGAGCCGTCCGCGCCGAGAACCTCTTCGCCGTCGAGCGCCATCCCACGCTCTGGCAAATGACCTCCACAGTCACTGGCGATCTCCGCCCCGATGTCAACTTTCAGCAGATCTTCCGCGCCCTGTTTCCCTGCGGCTCCATCACCGGCGCGCCCAAGGTCCGCGCCATGCAACTGCTCGCCCAGCTCGAATCCCAACCCCGAGGCGTCTACACCGGAGCCATCGGCTTTTTCTCCAAAGAGAAAACCGTCTTTAACGTAGCCATTCGCACCCTCTCGTTCGACGGTGAGCGCGGAACAATGGGCGTCGGCAGCGGCATCGTCATCGACTCCGGCCCCGCCGGTGAATTCCGCGAGTGTCTCCTGAAGGCCGAGTTCCTGACCGGCCCGTCAAGTCACGTCCCGAAACCGTCTCCAGACCAGTTTTCACTCGTAGAAGTTTTGCTTTGGAATGGCGATTATCCACTCATCGAGCTTCATCTCGATCGCTTCGAAGACTCAGCCGCCTATTTCGCATTTCCCTGCGACCGCGCCGCCATCAAGGCCGCTCTCCTGGCCCATGCCGCAACCTTCACTCACTGCCAACCATCGATAATTCCCGACAATCTTCGTGCCCCATCCTGTCCATCTGAGCGAACGGAGCGAGTCGAAGGACCTGCGGTTCCTGTTCTCGCGGCAGGGGTGGGAAACCGCGATCCCCAATCCGCGGGCCCCGCCCGCAAAGTCCGTCTCCTCCTTAACCGCGAGGGCGACCTCATCATCAAAAGCGAACCTCTGCCCGGGACGACCGACGGCATCAAGCCCCTCCGCGTCCGCATCGCCCTTGAGCGCACCGATCCCCAGAACCCCATGCTCTTCCACAAAACCACCCACAGGCCTGTCTACGTTGAAGCCTTGAAGGCCGCAATCCAGGCCGGCTTCGACGATGTGCTCTTCCTCAACCTGCGCGGCGAGGTCACAGAGAGCGCCCTCCACAACATCGTCATTCAAAAAGATGGCTACTTGTTCACTCCGCCCGTCGAGTGCGGACTGCTGGCCGGCGTCCACCGCCGCCATCTGCTCGAAAACCGACCGGAGACTAAGAACCGGGGCCCCCGCGGACAGGTCTTCGTCCGTGGGGTGGAAGACCGGGGCCCCCGCGGACAGGTCTTCGTCCGTGGGGTGGAAGACTGGGGCCCCCGCGGACAGGTCTTCGTCCGTGGGGTGGAAGAGCGCGTGCTCTCCATTCACGACCTTCGCCAGGCCGACGTTATTTATCTATCGAACGCTGTCCGCGGTTTGCGTCCCGCCTTCATCGACTGGCCCGTCCAAGTCCCTTAGCCCCTGGTCCTATTCCCTACTTCCTGTCCCCCGCCTTCACCACATCTTGCCGCACATGGCTGTACGCCTCTGATGGCACGTCAGTCAGTGGCAGCGATGGGCCTTCCCAGAGCAGCCGCGGCGATCCCTGGCTGGCGGAGTGCAAGCCTTCCAGGTGAATCGTGTGCCGGCCGGCGCGCAGGCCCAGCGAACCGCGACTGTAGCGCATGGCGTTACCTGGCGAATCGCAGACCTGCGCAAACGGCGGGCCGGTTTTGGCCACTTCCACGCCGTCAATCACCAGCCGCGCGCCGTCGCGGGCCATCAAGTGGAAGGTGTAGCCACCGTCGGCGGGAATGTCGAGGAGGCCGTCCCATGCAACGGCATAATGCGTAAAGCCCTTCGCGTCGGCCTGGAGGCTCGGTGACTCTCCGCTGAAAACCGCATGCTGCGTGCTGAGGTCGGGAAGCTCAGTCCATTCTCCGGGATAGATCTGCCAGGTCAGGCCGGGCGCGGTCAGCGCGGCTGTATCCACGGCCTCGTGCCAATGGTCCACGGCCACCACTCCCTGCGCGGCCCAATCCTCGCGGCCCTCCCTGTCTTCCACGCGCAGCAAAACTCTGAAGCGGCCGAAGCCGTCCAGCTGTGTGCCCTGCGCATCGGGAAACCGGTGCCGCACGCGCTGGCCGTTCGCCTGAGTTCCGTCGCCGAAGAGCCAGGTATAGCGGGTGCCTGCCGAGGGTTGCGCGGTAAAGGTGACTGTCTGTTTCGGCGCAAAGACCGGAGGATCCACGGTAAACGCCGCTGTTGGGCCACCTGTAGTTGCGAAGGTTGCCGGCGCAGCGCCGCCTGAGACCACCAGCGGCAGGTCAGCGTCGGAGGCTGTGCGGGTCTGCCCGTACTTCACGTTATCGAAGGTAACGGCTGCCACGTCACCGGTCAGCGTTGAACCTGCCAGCGGCGGCTGGTCCAGCGCCCATATGTTGCGGAAGATGAACCCATGCAGGCCGGGGTATTCCTGCTCCATCTGCACCAGCGAGTACCAATTGTCCAAAAACAGATTCTCAAATGTGTAATCGGTGTGTTCGCCCTTGGCGTTGTTCGCGCCCCAAAAGCCGAACAGGCCAAACGTCTGCCCGCATGCGCCGATGCCCGCGTGAAGAATGTCGGAATCGCGGAGGGTGAAATTGCGCGAGTTGAAGGTCTTTCGCGGCCAGCCCGCGCGCACAATGTTTGAAATGCTGGTGGAAAGTACGCTGCGCTCAATGAGAATGTTCTCAACGTCGTGACCAGGGCGCAGGATCTCTTCATCGGTGTACCCGTCCCAGTTGCCCTGCATGGCAAACACGTCGTCAGACGAGCGCAGGAAGGAGTCGCGCACAATGGAGTTGCCGCCGCCCAGCCAGTCCATGCCGTCCTGGTTGGCATTGCCGGGATTGCCGCCGATGACGCGCAGATCGTCGAACGTGAACCAGTTGGAGTCCTTCATCTGGATCGACCAGGTGCGGGCGCGAACGATGCAGGTGAGGCCATCGATCTCAACCTTGTTAGCCTCCAGGGCGCCAATGCAATGCCAGTCCGGCTTCTGCATCCAGCCTTCGTCGTTGTTGGGATCCTGAGAGCCTTCGTAGACGATGGTCCCTCGGCCCAAAATCTTTACGTCGTGCACCTTCCACAGGTTCAGGCTGCCGAAGAAGTAGGAGCCGGGCGCGAGATAGTACGTCTCGCCGCTTTTGGGATTCAGGCTCTGGTGATAAACGCCCGGCTGATAGGCGTGAATTTTTGGGTCGCGCGGCAAGGGCGCAGGCGGCGCGCCGGCAAACAGAAAGAGCATGTGGGCGTAATTGAGAAAATCGCCTGGCCGGGAGATGGAGAGCTTGGCCGGCGCCGTCAGCCGGAAGCGGATGGTTTGCCCGCGCCTCGTTGGGCGCAAGCCCAGGCGCCAGGGCTGAATGTCCACGCCGCGATCCCAAAAGCCCGGCTCAGCCGCGGTAATGGCTACGTCCACGGGGCCAGTGACGTCAAAGCTGACGAACTCGTAGTTGGTGGCTGCGTGGGCAACGTCTATCCGCTGCCCGTTTACCGTCACCGTGTAGGCTGTCGAACGCATCTCCGCCGGCACGGGCGCGGCCTGCACGCGACGATCGGCATGGAGGGCGGCAGGAAAAACGAGAACGGCAACCAGCAGCGTGCGAAAAACCGGCAAAACGCGAAACCCCGGCAGGAAAGTGAGAACGAAACCACTGTAGCACCGGGAGGCGAAGACACATCCAAAACGGGCAAATTTCCCCTTTGAAAGGTAATGATGTACCTTTGGGATATCTCCCATAGATGCCTGCGTGGAAGGATGTACGTGGAAGAGACTGCTTCACCCCGCTCTTTTCCCCGAACAAAGGTGTTCCATCACTCTTGCTTTGCGATGAACACACGATTTTCAATGGTTCTGGTGGGAATTGAAACGGAGAGAGCGGAAGCATTGGCCGCGGCTGCAGAGCATGATTTGCGCGCTTGCGAACGGATGATGAGCCGGTTCGATGCAGAAAGCCCCGTGTCAAATTTGAATTGCCACGCTGCGGAAACGGCGATTCAAGCACCCGAGGGTCTATGGGAGATCCTTTCACTTTGCCGCGACTATTGGAAGCGAACTCGAGGAGGGTTCGACATTACGCTTTGGCCCCTCAATCATCTCTGGCGTGAACATTCCGGCCGCCGAGAGGAACCAACCCGGAAGGCCATAAATCTAGCTCGCCGGCAGACCGGATTCGAGCGCCTCCAATTCGATGAGACCGCTCATACCGTCCGCTTCCAGAGCAAGGGAATGAGTATCGACCTGGGTGGATTCGGCAAGGGTTTTGCGCTCGAACGTCTGGCAGGCAACTTACGGACACAAGGCGTGGAGCGTGCGTTCTTGAGTTTTGGAGAGAGTTCGATCACCGTTCTCGGCTCGCATCCTCAAGGTCCAAAATGGCCGGTGGGAATCGTCAACATGTTTCAGCCGTCTGACACGGTGCACACGTTTCATATACAGAATGCGTCGCTTTCCTCTTCCGGCACGGCGCCTTTCAATCGCATGGAAGGTCAAAAGGTGTTCGGACAGATCATTGATCCGCGCAACGGCCGTCCGATAGAAGGGTACCGCACTCTTTCGGTTGCAAGCCCGAGCGGAATTGAGGCAGAGATACTTTCTACCGCACTGCTCGTAACTCCTGAGCGAGACCGGGCTGCGCTTCTCTCAGGGTTCTCCACGGTCTCAGCGGTTGAGATCGTTTACCGTGCCAAAGCCGGGAAGTTTGTTCCCTGCATCGAGTGGGAATATGGAATCTGATTCATTATCGGTATCTTCTTCGGGCGGTTTAGATCGCGCGCATCGGCGCGAGTTTCTTAAGCGCCTCGCTGTGCTGGCGGGTTCTTCCGCACTTTTGGCCGATTTGCCCTGGTGGTCGCCGTTGCGAGCCCAGCCGGTGGGGGGCTCGCCGGCAGACCGTGTGCGCATTGGCCTGGTTGGTGTGGGCACGCGTGGAAGGCTCCTCATCGCTCATCTGCTGCGCACCCCCGGGGTTCAAATCGCGGCATTGTGCGACGACTACGAGCCTCATCTTCAGGAAGGTTTGGCGCTGGTAAAAGGGGCGAAAGGCTTTGCCGACTATCGCCAAATGCTCGATATGCCGGGCCTGGATGGGGTAGTCATTGCGACGCCCCTCTATCTCCACGCGCGCATGTGCCTGGATGCATTTTCCGCCGGCAAGCACGTCTACTGCGAGAAGAGTCTGGCTTACACAATCGAGGAGTGCCAGGCCGTTGCGGATGCATACCGCGGCAGCAAGCAGGTCTTTCAAATCGGTCACCAGCGATTGTTCAGCCCCCTCATCCTGCGCGCCCTTGAGTTATTGCACAATGGCGAGATCGGGCAGATTACTCAAATCCGCGCTTACTGGCACCGCCATGGCAATTGGCGTAACCCGGTACCCGATCCAAGCCTGGAGCGCCGGTTGAATTGGCGGCTTTACCGCGCCTATTCCTGCGGGCTGATGACCGAGCTGGCCTCTCATCACATACAGGTGGCCAACTGGTTTCTCGGCGCGCATCCGGTTTCATGCGCTGGCTTTGGGAGCATCAATTACTGGAAGGACGGGCGGGAGGTATATGACAACGTGAACGTCGTATATCGTTACGCTGACGGCACGCATGTGATCTACGACTCGCTGACCAGCAACCGGCTCTATGGCGAAGAGATTCAGATCATGGGTCCCAAGGGAACGATCGAGGCTGTATCGGGCAAGATATACGCTGAGAGCCCCCCGCCCGCGCCCGGCATCGTGCAGCTCATCAACGGAATCGAGCATGGGTTCTTCGGCACAGTTCCCATCGGCGGACCCAGTTGGGTGCCTGACCTGAAACAAGACACCAGGGGAAGTTTGTTACTGCATGAGAAGACTGCGGACGATGGAACAGGCATAGGGCTGGCCGCCTTTGCAAACGCGATCCGCTTGCGCGAGCCCATTGCCGGCATGATGGAACAGGCGTGCAGAGCCGGAGTAAGCGTGCTGATGGGGCAGGCTTCTATGGAGCAACAACGGGAGATTGCGTGGCCTGAGGGATTCAGAGTATGAAGGATATTGTGATTTCAGCACGGCAAATCATCCGGGAGTTGCTGATTTTTGCCGGCTGTTTTCTGGCGGCTTTGGTTGTCAACGTCTATTCGATCGTCCACTTTAACACCGAGTGGAAAGAACTGATCACGACGCTGCACATCACTCTTGCGCTCGCACTGGTATTTTTTGGCCTGGTCGCGGTGATTCGGGGAATTGTTTTTTGTTGCAGGCGCGCTCTGCGGCAAAAAGCGTAATAACGGCTCGTGGAGTTGGCAAGAGCTTACTGATTTCCCAGACAATATTCTCAACTGGCGACGCCCCCCCTCATCGCTCAGCCGAAGATTTGCCGTTCGCCAGACGATCGAATGGAGTGCAAGGCAAAAGTTCAGATGCCTTCGCCCATGGAAACGTATTGCTTCAAACGTTCCAATTCCTCGCGATAAGCCTCGCGTTCTGCTGCTTCGGCGGCGAAAGGCTCCGCAGGCTGCGCCTTGCTGCCAAGGCGGTGCTCCAACTCCTCAACGCGGGCTGAGAGTGCGATCAGCGCGTCGCTGAGCGGGTCTTTGACGTCGTGCGGATCGGTAATCAGCACGCGTTCGCCGTTGCGGTAGACGATGTGTGCCGGAACCCCCACGACCGTGGAGTTGGGCGGCACGTCAGAGAGCACCACTGATCCCGCGCCCACGCGCGAGTTCTCGCCGATGGTGATGTTGCCCAGCACGTTGGCGTTGTTGCCGATGAATACGCCGTCGCACACCGTTGGATGGCGCTTGCCGTGGCCTTTGCCGGTGCCGCCCAGGGTCACGCCCTGGTAGATGGTTACGTCACTGGCCACAATTGCAGTCTCGCCGATCACTACTCCCGTGGCGTGGTCGATGAACAGCCGCCGGCCCAGCAGCGCGCCGGGGTGAATATCCACGCCGGTAAAAAAACGCGCTATTTGGGAAAGCACCCGCGCCGGCAGGCGCAGTTTGGCCAGCCACAGCGCGTGCGAGACGCGATGGATCCACACCGCCCACAGCCCCGGATAGCAAAGAAAAACCTCAAGCCGCGAGCGCGCGGCCGGGTCGCGCTCCATTACGGAGTCGATATCTTCGCGGATGCGGGTGAGCAGGGACATAGCGTTTCAGAGGCTAGGGGTTAGGGAACAGGGGTTAGGGAACAGGGGACAGGCAACAGGGAATAGGGAAT
>JBEKEQ010000035.1:0-32224 GCA_050013735.1 Occallatibacter sp. | reverse complement strand
ACGCAAGCGCCTCCGAAGCGAAGACTTCCTTCGGGGGCGATTTTTTTGTCTTCGTGCATCCTTCCCCGGCGATTGAACCGATCACGCAACATGCGCAACGAAGCGTTTCTATCGGTGCACAATCTGTCTTTATCCGAGGGCTGGCGTCAATTCTGATTCAAGTTTCTTTGCATGATCGCGAGCTTTGCTTCAAACGCGTTGTGCGTCTGTACCCCCTCGAAACCGAGGTGCTGCTGCGACATGATTGTTTGGTGCGGATGCCAGCAAATGTGATTCCATACCCAAACATGCCGAGACGATAGATCGAGAAATTGCCGGGTTAGCTCCATCTCTGACCTCACCACATCGGCAAAGCTGCTTTTGAGGGCCGGGTTGGTGGCGTAACGGCATGCGTTGCACCAATTGAGCGCGCTAGCTACACCCAACACATGGGCCCGGGCTGCAATCGACTCATGTGTGGACCGCACGCCATCACCGTCGAGGGTTGCGGCCGCTTCGAGCAAAGCCGCCGCTCGCTGCCAGCTAGCTTGAACGCGCAGGAAATGTGTTTCCAGGCGATCGACAAGCGGAGTAATAAAGAAGTTATAGGGAGTAAACCAGTGGATTCGGCCTTTTTGATCGGCGTTGCTAAAGGCATCTCTTACCAGCGGAGTAGCAATGCACATGGTCCATGACATGCCAAAACGGCCCGAGAATTGCCGGCAGCCAGTTTGACCAATGCCGATGGGGAGTTGATCGTAGCCCTCATCAAAGCTCTGCCAACCGGTTATGGCCAGCTTCTGGGCCTCTGCACCCTTGTAGATGCGAGCAGCTACTTTTTTGAGTAAGTCGGATTGAGTGATATCGGGATTTGCGTTGAATACCGCAAAGGCTTCCTCGTTGGAGTCGGCCCAGTGTCCCCCGCAATCGAACTCGATCAGTTTGTTGCACTGAACCTTGCGATGAAGCGCCATACGGCGGTGCATAAGTCCTGGAATGGGTGGCGATCCAATGAAGAAGTCATCGTTTCCGCTGCCCAGCGCAGGCATCTCGACAACGCGATCGGCCCCGACTGCTTTCACAGAGTCTTTGTAGATGTCGCCTTCTTCGCCAGTGAGATTTGAGGCGTCAAACAGAGGGTCGCCTTCAATTGCGGCCTCCAGATTCTGCCTGGTTCCCACTTCGATCTTGCACAAGAGACAATAGGGTTCGGTAATCTGCATTTGGACTTCCTCAAGGTAACCTGGCTCCCAAAACCACTCGTAAACAAAGAGCTCAGCGTCAGGACGAATAGACCGCATTGCCTTTTGCACGGTTCCATAAAGATTGCCAACGTGTTGTCCGCGGGTAGTTCCGTGAGCGTGAGGGCAGGTTTCGTCGCAGACAAAGCTGCTGTTATCGAGCGTGGCAACTTTAAGGCCCTTGATGGCAGGCGATAACTGGAGGTAGCTGCGGACCATGCGCTCGATAAACGCCAGGCCCGCCCCGTCCGTGCAGGTGCAGAGAGTATCTTCGCGCTGCCCCTGTGACATACAACTACCGAGCGCATCCGGATTGTGTTCGCGCAGATAACCGCGCATTTCAGTATTTAACTTGGGCAGCCAGAACGAGCCATAGAACTTGAGATCCAGCTCAGCGCACTTTGCGCAGAGCTTAGAGAGGTAATCCTGGTAGAGAGCCTTTTCCGAGCTGACAGTAAAGTCGAAGATATTGAAGAGCATCCAGTTACCGCCGAAGCCCTGGTCGGGATGGATGTTCCAACTCCAGCGCAGATAGTCGTTCTCGATCCAGATCCCCGTGAACCCTTTGTCTCGATACCGTTCCAGCACCGGAAATACCTCTTCCACTTTTGCGTGACGAGGAAGAATCGCGGAAGCTATTTTGTAATATCCGCGCTGATGGGGATTGACGGCGAGGTGCGCGCCCGCGACGGCTCTTGAGAGCGGGACACACAGGCCTGCCGCGGCACTACGTTTGATAAAGGCACGTCGATCGATCAGAATGGCTAATTCTCCGGAGTGTGAATGGGCTCGCACATCATTTTAGCTGCTCTGAGGAGGATTGGTCAGTTCGCCCCGGGGGGCGAGGTGGTAATCTGCGGGCACGTCTTTCGAACTTCAGAAACCAGGTGCCTGGCATGAGCGCAAAACGTCACTCTCAATGGAATCCAACCTTGGCGTCCCCCTCGGCAGCACCTCTTCCGCTGGCCGCGCCAATCGTGCCGCCGAGTGCTGTTCTGGTCTTTCACGGCATGGGTGAGGAGGTGCGATTTGAAACCCTGAGCCGGGCGGCTTCGCTGATCCTGACTGAGGCAAAAGATCGAGGTGCGGCAATCGATTCAGTCGTGATTCGCTCGGTCTCAAAGGATGCTGCCGCGACGGGGCTTCTTGTTCGCTCCGAGCTGAGTTGGACAGAAGGAGATGGCGCCCAGCGCCAGGTGCACGTGTATGAGGCTTATTGGGCGCCGCTCACGGCGGGGAAGGTAACGTATTGGGAAACAATCAGCTTTCTGGTTGCTTCGGGCTGGAATGGACTGCGAGGGACATTCTTTTCAGGAAAACCATTTACCTTCAAACGCTGGCTTTTTGGGGAGTTCAGGGTTTTGCATTTGAGCTTGAGTACGGTTTCGCTGCTGGCGTCGCTGATGGCGCTGATCGGTTTCTTCGCAGCGACGGTTGCCTTTGCGGCATACTCGCTGGCCAATGCCGCAAAGCTGGCCGCGGCAGGCGGGCGGGAAGGTTTGGTTGCCGCGGTCAACTCGATCTTCCACAAGGTTGCCGGGCCATGGAACGAAGGAGTGCACATCGCAGGCAAACTACTCAGTTACTTTATTTATTTCCCTGACGGCCCAACCTTTTTAAACAAAGTGAAGTTTGAGCCTGAGGTGTCGAGAGAGCACCTGTGGCAGGCAGTGGTGGCGCTTTTGCTGTGGGCGGCTTTGATTTATGCGGCGCTGAAGGCGCGTTCGCTCTTAACGCAATATGCCGGATCTCTCGCAGCCTATCTTTCGCCTTATAAAGACAGCAAATTCGACGAGCTGCGCGGTCAGATTCAGCAGGTGGGCCTGGACGTCGCGAACCTGATCTATGAGGGCTTCAAGTGGCCTGACAGCGGGATTCCGAAATACGAAAAGGTTGTTATACTCGGCCACTCATTGGGATCGGTGATTGCATACGACACATTGAACGCCATGATCAATCTTGACAGCGCGAGAAACCAGGCCGGCGCACCGAATGCGGTGGTTAGCAGAACCAGAGCACTGATCACATTCGGTTCGCCGCTGGACAAGACTGCCTTTTTGTTCCGCGTCCAACTCAATGTTCGTCGCAACCGTCTGGATCAGGAAGGCGAACTTCGCGAGACCATGGTTTGCGCGGTGCAGCCGCTTATCGCAGACTACAAAAATCGATACAATCCGCAGGAGTTGCCCCATGGGCCGAAGTGGCTCAACTTGTGGTCGCCAATGGATATTATCAGCGGACACCTGGACTACTACGACGATCCAAAATTTGCCGAGGATACGCCCGAGCACATCCAGAATATGATCGACCCGCAGGCATGGATTCCGGTTGCGGCGCATAACCAGTACTGGACCAAGAAGCTGCTCCGCAGGACGGTCTATAACGAGTTGTTCTGACCGCCGGTCATCTCCGGCTCTAGGCTGTGGCGCGCTGCTGGTTAGCTCCAAGGCGAACGCTCACCACTTTGGAGACGCCCGGCTCCTGCATGGTGACGCCATAGATCATGTCGGCGGCCTGCATCATGCGTTTGGAGTGGGTGACGACCAGGAATTGCGTATCCCTGCTCAGAGTGTGCATCAGGTCGGCGAAGCGGGCAACGTTGGTTTCGTCGAGCGCGGCGTCTACTTCGTCGAGGGCGCAGAAGGGGCTCGGCTGGAACTGGAAAATGGCTACCAGCAGGGCCAGCGCGGTGAGAGATTTTTCGCCGCCCGAAAGTAGCAGCACATTTTGCAGTTTCTTTCCCGGCGGCGAGGCGACGATATCGAGTCCGCTTTCGGCCTGGTTTTCCTGGTCGGTGATGCGCAGAAATGCCTGCCCGCCCTGGAAGAGCCGCGCGAAAACCATGGCGAAATTCTCATTGATACGCGCAAAGGCCTCGTCGAATTTGGTGCGCGAGATCCGATCGATCTCCTTGATTGTGTCCTGGGTGTTTTCGATCGACTCCATCAGGTCCTTGCGTTGCGTGTCGAGAAATCCGTGACGCTCTGCGGTTTCTTTGTACTCATCGAGGGCCATCATGTTCACCGGGCCCATCTGCTCCATACGCTGACGCAACGAGAGACAGGTCTCTTCTTCGGCGGCGAGAGCCTGGTCAGCGATGCGTTCGATCTGCGCGTCGGCCCGCAACACTTGGGCCTCCACATTCACTTCAGCCAGGCAACCGCCTTCAAGGTGCTCAAGATCGGAGCGCAATTTGGCCGCCGCGCTGAAGCGGGCTGCGCGATCTTCGCGCAATTGATCCAGAGAGGCGCGGCCGGCCTTCAACTGGGCTTCGATGGCCGTCAATTGCTGGCGCAACGCCTGCGCCTGGCCGGTAAGCGTCTGCGCGAGGGCCAGAGCCTGAGCACGCACGTTCGCCAGTTCCGATTGCCTCGCGATAAGGTCAGCGGTCTCACCCATGCGCTGCTCCCGTTCCGACTCTGCCGCCGCGCGCTGCTGCTCGATTGCCAGAACCCGGCGCTCCAGGTCCGCATGGAGCCGGTCGATGCGCTGGAATGCCGCCTCAGCACCACGCCGCCGCTCCTCAAGGCCGGCCAGTTCCGCAGTTACCTGGGCGGCTTCCTGTTGCAAGCCTTCGCGTTTTTGGCGCATTTCGGCCAGTCGAGCTTGCGACTCGTCGAGCGCGTTCTCAGCCTGCGCGTGCTCAGCTTCAAGGCGAATCGTCTCCTGGCGCTTCTCGCCGATGCTTTGGTGCTTTGCCTCGCGTGCGTCCTTGTTGCGGGCAGCTTGCGCAGTCCACTCCTGGAGCCGACGCTCGACGCGCTGCTCCTCGCTTTCCATCTGTTTGAGCGCCGCGCCCTGGTTGGCAGATTCGGTCTCAGCCTGACGCCGTTCCGCGCTGTGAGTTTCCAGACGCGCAGTCAGCTCCTCGATGGCGAGGGTGAGCTTTGCGGCTTCAGTCTCCGCCTGAGCAAGGCCGGCTTCCAGCTCAGCCAGACGGCTTTGAGCCTGGCGCAGTTCGCGTTTAAGCGCTAACGGGCCTTCACTGGCAGGCTTGCCGCCAGTGACCGTTGCGTTGTGAAAGCACTCGCCCGCCGGCGTGAGGAAATATGCGCGGCCATGCAGCAAGGCCAACCTCTGCGCCTCAAGGGAATCTTCGACCAGGTAGCTATGCCTGAGCTTGGGCAGGATCGACTCCAGCGACCGCCCAAAGCCGTTAAGCACGCGAATCGAATCCTTGAGCGGAATCAAGCCAGGACCGCTTATGGCCTCGTCGTCTTCAAATAGCGCGCCTTGCTCAGCCGGATGAATGAGAAAGGTGGCCCGGCCGTCGACGCCGGACTTGAGCAGGCGAACACCTTCTTCGGCGGCCACCCAGCTTTCGACAACCACATAATTCAGTTCTTCGTGCAGGAATTCGTCCACGACGGCCTCGTACGGGCCGCTTACTTCCAGGAAATCCGCCAGCGTCCCCACCGGCGTGAGGGATGCGCCCAGCGCCCCCGGCTTCAGGAGACGGCGAACGGTGTCACTGGAATATCCATGATCGCGAATGAGCGCTTCAAGGGAGTTGTGCCGCCCAGCCACGGTTGCCTGTTCGCTGCGCAACTGGTTGGCGCGCGCGCGCTGCGCGGTTTCCTCTGCGCGCTTTGCCTGAAGGGTCTCGCGAAGATCCGCGATCTGACTTTCGAGCCGGCTGAGCGCCTGAACCGCGGATTCAAAACTGGATCTGACCTTCTCGCTTTCGGCGCCGAGGCTTTCCCGCTCGTTCCGCGCCTGGCTCATCTCCGCTTCCAATCGCTCGGCTTCGCGTTCCAGGGCTGCCAGGCTCTCTTCAGCCTGGGCCGTGTGGTTGCGCGCGTTGCCGGCCAGTGTAAGCAGGTGCATGGCGTGGCGGCGGCCTGCCTCCAGCTCCCGCTCCGCAGTGAAGACCTCTTCGGCGGCGGTACGCGCCTCTTGCTGGCGCGCCTCCACCTTTTGACGAAATGCCTTAGCCTCGCCCGCCGCGGTTTCAAGAAAGGCATGTTGCTGCGCCCGCTCTTGGGCAATGCCGCCGAATTGAACTCGCGTTGCTTCAAGTTCGGCGCAGGCCGCAGCGATTCGAGTCTCCAACTCGGCTACACGCTCGGCGTTGTTGCGTTCCCGCGCAGTGGCCCGCTCCAGTTCAACGGCCGCTTGGCTGGCCCGGTTTTGCGCTTCCAGGCCCTCGCGGTCAAGCTCATACCCACGCTCGGTGAGGGTGTGCTGCGTGGTCTCCTGGGTTGCGATCTCCGCGGCAGAGGCGTCGATGCGCTCAGTGAGGGCGGCAATCTCGCGCTCCAGGTGGGCCTGCTCCGCATCCATCAGCGCCATGCGGCTGGCCAGCACCACGCGCAGCCTTTCGCGAAGCTCTTCGCGGACAGCGGCAAACCGCTCCGCCTTTGAGGCTTGCCGCTTGAGGCTGTTCATCTGCCGCGTGACCTCTTCGAAGATGTCATCGACACGGGCCAGGTTCTGCCGCGCGCTCTCCAATCGCAGTTCCGCCAGGCGCTTCCTGGTCTTGAAACGAGTGATGCCGGCGGCTTCCTCAATGATCGCCCGGCGTTCGTGCGGCTTGGAGCTGAGCAGCTGGCCGATACGCTCCTGACCGATGATGGCGTAGCTCTCCGGGCCCAGACCGGTGCCCATGAAGATGTCCTGAATGTCGCGCAGACGGCACAGCTTACCGTTAAGCAGGTATTCGCTTTCTCCGGTGCGGAACAAACGCCGGGTAATTACGACTTCGCCTTTTTGCGGCGTGCGGTGGAATTTGCGGCGGCGAATTTTGAGCAGAACCGGCTGCGGCCCTTCGACTGCAGCCGATGCCTGTGGATGATCCGCGGTTTGAGCCGGCTCGTGCTCTCGGCCCTCTTCGTCGAGGGCCTGACCCGGTTGCTCCGCGGCGATAATCTCCTCAGCTTCGACTGCCCGCTGACGACGCACCTCGTCCTCGTCCCAATCGGCCGGGCCGTCGTGCTCGACCACAACTTCCGGTTCAACCGGAACAGGCCCCTCGAATGCTTCGGGGTCGACCATGGTGATCGTGACTTCGGCCATTCCCAGGGCTTTGCGGTCGCGGGTTCCGGCAAAGATCACGTCGCGCATGTTGGCGCCGCGCAGGGACTTGGCGCTCTGTTCGCCCAGCACCCATGTCAACCCATCCAGAATGTTTGACTTACCGCATCCATTAGGCCCCACCACCACGGCGATGCCCGTTCCCGGCACGGTGAGTTCGGTGCGGTCGCAGAAGCTTTTAAAGCCGAGGACGTGGATCTTCTTCAGTTTCAGCATGTTGACTCCGGATGGACAGGGGCGCGGTTCAACTTGGTTGAAATGGCAATCGCAATTTGAAAACGCCGCCGAGTGCGGGGAAATATTGCTTCCCGATTACAGACTTTAAGGTTGCTGGGTTGCAGGGTCAACGGCGGAAGGGTGTGTTTTTGTGGATAAGGGAGTCCGGAATTCCGCTTCTTGGAAAATCCCCATGAAGCCGTGCAGAATTGGGATTCTTTAAGGGTTTTTGCGGGGTTTTGCACAGTCTGGAGCGCTGGGCAGGCCGCCTCGTGGCGAAGGCCGCAGGCTGCCGAAGGGACGGGACTTCGGCAGACTGCGGGAGCGTTCACAGATGCAGATAACGGTCGGCGCCGTAGACCAATCCCAAGGTCAACAGGGCGATGAAGAGTTCGCCAATTGCTCCTACGGCAAAGGGTCTCCAGCCTTGCTTGCCGAGTTCGCGGAGGTTTGTGCGAAGGCCAACGCCGGCGAAGGTCAACAGGAATGCCCAACGGGACAAATTGGCGAGACTTGTGAGCTGAGGCTTGGTGAAGAAGGTGAGCGTGGACAGCAGTGAGATGAGCAGAAATCCAAGGACAAACTTGGGGAATTTGCGCCATAGGAAAGCAGCCTTGTTTCCGACAGCGTGAGCCTGACCCCGCGAAGACCAGTAGATGGCGTAGGCAAGAACAACGAAGCCGATGAGCGCGTTGCGGCTGGTCTTGGCCAGTACAGCCACTTTGCCGGCGGCGTCGGAATAGAGGGCGCCTGCGGCGGTGGCTTCCGCGGTGTTATCGACGGCCAGGCCGGCCCACAGACCGTATGCTTTGTCGCTGAGATGAAGCGAGTGGCCGATGAGTGGAAAGGTAAATAGCGAAATAGCGCCCAGGGCGAGGATAGCCGCGATGGCGTAGGAAGCGTCTTCATCATCGGCGTCAATGGCGGGTTTGGCGGCGATGATGGCGGAGACGCCGCAGATGGATGAGCCGATAGCCAGCAGGGAAGTGAGCTTGGGTTTAAGCTTGAACGCCCGGCCGAGGAAGTGCATGAAGGTGAGCGACAGGGTGATCGCGACCGCGACAAGCAACAGAGAGATTCCGCCCAGATGAAGCACGTCTCCGAGTAGAAAACGTGAACCGAGCAGAACGATTCCGGTCTTGAGCCAGAACTCGTAGGTTGCCACACCGGACTGGAAGATGCGCGGAACTCCTATGGTGTTCGCAATAATGAGGCCGATGACGATGGCCCAGAGGACGTATTCAATATTGGGGAACCTGATGTGTTGGGATTTGGTGTATGCGGCGATGGATTGCTCGATGATTTTTCCGGCGTAGCCGACGGCGGCCAGCAGCAGCAAGCCGGGGATAAGCGCGAGAGAGCGGCGGGCGAGGCTGACTGGGGTGAAGCTGGCCGAGGCGATCGTGGTGGCCATTGGGTTCTCCTTACGAGGTTGGTCGATCAATCGATCGAATTGTCACCATTTGACAGCGGGGATCAGGTTGAAGCGCACCAGCAGAGCGAGTACGAGCGCAAGTGCTACGGCGATTACATCGATGGGGATGGCGCGACGGGGCGCGGCTGCGGTGAAGTCCGGCATGGTGGTTCTCCATGGTTGAATTTGAGTTCAGGCAGTGACTGATGCAGCAATTGCTGCCCGATGATTTGCAGCGATCTCGCGTACGACCCAGCCGGCGATTAACAGGCTCGGTGCGAGCGTCGGTTCTGCATCGCCGAGGGCAGCGAGAGTTGTACATCGGACCTGCTGCCCGGGCTGGGCGGCCCGGGAGACGACGGCACAGGGGAAGTCGGGGGGAAGTCCTTGCTGGAGCCATTCCTGGGCCAGCAAACGGAGATCGCGGCCCGGCATGTAGACGACGCGGGTTGCGTCTTCGAGCTCCGGCAGCGGCGACTGGTTGTGCGATTGCGCGTGGTGGCCGGTGGAGAAGATGACATTTGACGCGCTGTTGCGGTCAGTGAGAGAGCAGCCGAGAGCCGCAGCTGCGGCGAAGGCGGCTGTGATTCCGGGGACGATCTGAAAAGGGACGCCGGCTTCGGCAAGGGCGGCAATCTCTTCGGCGGCGCGGCCAAAGATGAGCGGGTCACCGCTCTTCAGGCGAACCACGCTGCGGTCACCGCGAGCGTGGCCAATCATCAGCGAGTTGATCTCTTCCTGGGTAATGGTCTTGAGGCCGCAACGCTTGCCTACGTTGACGACTTCAGCCGAAGGTGAAGCGTAGTCGAGAATTGCCTGAGGAACGAGGTCGTCGTGGAGGATCACGTCGGCGGTCTGGATGAGACGAACGGCTTTGACGGTGAGCAGTTCCGGGTCGCCGGGGCCAGCGCCAACGAGGTATACCTTGCAGTCCAGGGCATTGAACTGATCGGTCTTTACCGTCGCAAGCGATGGGAAGACGGGACGCTGAGCCAGTTGGTGCAGTAGAACTTTGCGCGCTTCGTTGCGGGGAAGCGTTCTGAGAATCTCGCGGCGCAGGCGGCCCAGGTCTTCAAGCCAGGGGCCAATGTCCTTCGGCAGCTGCTCGTCGATCTCGCGGCGCAAACGCTGGGCGAAGGCGGGGCTCTCTCCGGCAGTGGAAATGGCGACTTGCAGGTCACCGCGGCTGACCACTGCGCCAAAGAAGAAGTCGCAGTTGGGAATGTCATCGACGCTGTTGCAGAGGATGTTTCGCTCGACCGCGGCGCGATAAACGGCGGCGTTGACATCGGGCGAGTCGGTGGCGCCGATAACCAGGAACTTGCCGTCGAGATCGGAAGGATCGAAGCAGCGCTCGACCCATTCGAGTTTTCCTTCCTCGGCCAGTCGCTTGATTTCAGGCAGCGATTGAGGGGCAACGACGCGCAGTTGGAGCCCTGTGCTCAACAGGGTTCGAATTTTGTCCAGAGCAACATTGCCTGCGCCTACCAGGAGGCAGTTGCGGCCGTGGAGCTTGAGGAAGATGGGCAAAAGGCTCATGGCGTTTGTCTCAATCGGCCAATGCGTGCGGAACGCGGCCTGCGGGCGCATCGCGCTCGACGGGAAGAATGTCTTCGCCGGCGAGATGGGCGAGGAGTTCGCTGTTGGAGTGGCGGCTGAACCAGGCGCGCAGGTTCTCTTCCGGTAGCCGGCCTGCAAGATAGTGGCGCAACAGGCGTTCAATGGATTCGGGCACTAAGGGAGCGGGGCAACGATAGCCGACGGGGCGGGCGATGGAAGCGTGTTGGCCCACCGCTCCGCCTAGGCAGAAGTAATACGCATCTGTGAGCTTTCCATCGTGCTTGATCTTCTTGCCTTCAAGGCCGATGTCGGCAATCCAATGCTGACCGCAGCTGTTCGGGCAGCCCGTGACATGAAGCTTGAGCTGCTGATCGAACTGCGGCAGGCGCTCTTCAAGCTCGTCGACGAGCCAGCGGGTAAATCCCTTGGTCTCCGTGATGGCCAGCTTGCAAAATTCGGCGCCGGTGCAGGCGACGGCGCCGCGCCAGAAGGTCGAACCGTCGACCTGGAGGCCGATTTGGCCCAGCTCACGGGCCAGCTCGACGGTCATGCTGTTGGGAATATCGATGAAGAGAAGATTTTGCGAGACGGTTGCGCGGAGCGCGCCGCTGCCGAAGCGCTCGGCCAGCTCGGCTGCAGCTTCAAGCTGTTCTCCCGTGAGACGTCCGCGCAAGACCGATGCCCCGACATAGCTGAGGCCGGGCTGACGCTGGGGATGAATGCCGGCGTGGTCGCGGAGAATTTCGTCAGGCACATCCTCGGGAACGCCAGGAGGCAAGGTGAAATCGAGGCGGGACTGGAGTTCGGCGAGGAAGCTCTCGGCGGTCCAACCTTCGCGAAGGAAAAGGTACTTGAGGCGGGCGCGGTCACGGCTCTCGCGCAGCACCTGCTGGTCGCGGAAGATCTCAGTAACTGCGCGAACCACGCGGGCTGCGTGCTGAGGCGCGATGAAGGCGTCGAGGCGAACGGCGATATGGGGATCGGTGGAGAGACCGCCGCCCACGCGCAGAGAGTAGCCCACTTCGCCGTTGTGCTTCACCGGCGTGAGGCCGATGTCGTTAATCTCGGGATAAGTGCACCAGGAAGGGCAGCCGGTGGCGGAGATTTTGAATTTGCGCGGCAGGTTATAGAACTCAGGGTTTGCCTTCAGCTCGTCGGAGATCTCGATGGCCAGCGGCGAGGCGTCGATGAGCTCCTCGGCCGCGATGCCGGCCAGAGGGCAGCCAGTCACATTGCGCACCACGTCTCCGCATGCGCCTTTGGGCGAGAGGCCGATTGCATCGAGTGCGTCCACAACTTCAGGAAGCGACTCGATTGTGAGCCAATGAAGCTGAATGTTCTGGCGGACGGTGATGTCGGCCAGATTACGGGCGTACTTGCGCGTGAGGCCGCCGATGACACGAAGCTGACTGGCGGAGACGATGCCGTTGGGAATTCCGATGCGCATCATGAAGAAATCGGAGACCAGGCCCTCGCCGCCTTTGCCGCCCGTGACCCCCGCGCCGTCACCCTGGGTGTAAATGCCCCACCATTTGAAGTAGGTTGAGGCCCACTCGGGAACAACGCTGGAGCGGCCGGCGCGAGCGAAGGCACGGACCTCGTCAAAGGCCTGCCACGGGTTTTTCTCGCGCTTGAGGCGTTCGGCGCGTTGAGCTTTGGTCTCTTTAATTTCAAGAGCTTGGGTCATTTTGTCCTTTTCGATAGAAACAGAAAACCCGCGACAGCATTAGCTGAATCGCGGGCAGGGAAGACAACCTTGGATTTGTTATTGGACTTTCAGGACCCAGGTCACCTGTGCGCGCGAAGCGGCGTACAGCAGCGACAACAGGGGCGACCTTGCATAGCAGAATGATAATCAACCGCTGTGCAAAAAGCAAATTCCTCGGCTGATCGGCTATTCAAGTGCAATGGATTCGATGGTGGGTCCGGGATCGCAAGGCGTTGAGAAGGTCAACACATTGTTGGCTCCGGAGCGATCAAGCAGGGATTGAATCCAGATGGCGCCAGCGGTCGAGTTGCTCCCTGCAGGCGGAAACGCGACGCGGGTTGCGATTTGGCCGTTCACGCGCAGTTCGGCGATGCGCGTGGTGCGACCGGGATTGATGTATGTGATTTGAATCCGGGCAATGCCAAAGCGGGAGGAAACGTGGGTGAAGGTGAGGGGATGATCTTTCAAAACTGGGCTTTCCTGGGTGTTTGCCGCCAGCCTGGCCGCCGTGTAAGTGGTGAGTTTTTCCTCGTGCCCTCGTATAAGAAGGAAAACCGCGTCGCCGGCTGGAACAGTGGCCGAGTAAGAGAGATCGAACGAGCCAAGTTCTTTGTTGGACCACAAGTCCTTCACCGTTGCGGAGGAAGAGGCGAGCAGCCCAAGATCGCTCCAGTTGATGCTGATTGGGGCCGAGGCGCCGGTGCGGTTGAGTAGAAGCACGGCGCGTTCACCGGGCGCCGACAGCGGCTTCGACCACACCTCAAGGCCTTTCGAAGGCTCTGAAACTTTGACCGCCTGAAGGCCAAGCGAGTCCTGATCGACTGCGAGGACAGCAGGATTGGTGAGCGTGGCGAGAGTGATCGCGCTCAGCTTGGTAAGGTCTGCGCCGACAAGCAAGGGCGCTCCTGAAATTGCCCAAAGGCTCATGTGCACGCGGTTCTGCGCATCGTTCAGGCCTTGCATGCCCAGGACCATCATGTCTGGATCGTTATAGAAGCCGGTGTGTTGCGCTTCGGGATGAATGCCCAGATCGAAGTTTTTCAGCACGCCGGGAAGGCTGGCCATGCGGCCGCTGTTTTTGCTGTTGGCCACGATGGGAGCGACAATGTCCCCGCTGGTGCGCCAGATGTCGGCAGTGACTCCGCCGATGTTGGGCGCCCAGGTCCAGGGACTGTTTACGCCCCAATTGCAGATGGAAAAGTAGAGACGGTGTCCGGTGATGGATTCAGCTCGGGCAATGGCGCGGGCAATTTCGGCGTATTGAATTGCCGGATCCAGCTTTTCCTTGGCGCCGCCGCACCAATCCACCTTCACGTAATCGAATCCCCACTTTGCGAATTGAAGGAAATCCTGCTCATAGTGGTCTTCGCTGCCCTCACCGGGATACCCCGGACCGAGATCGGGCCCAACGGTGCCGCAGCCATCATGGCCTGCATCGGTGTAGATGCCGGCCTTGAGCCCGAGTGCATGAATGGCGCGGACGATGTTGGCCATGTCTCCCGCGCGCTCGCCCGGAGCCAGAGCCGGCCAGGCCTTGGGATCGACCACAATGTTGCCGTCCTTGTCGCGCTCGCCGAGCCACCAGCCTTCATCGATATTGATGTATTGATAGCCCGCTTTGCTCATGCCCGTGGAGACCATGGCTTTGGCTTGCTGGAGGGTGATCTGGGAATCGATGGTGTTGGAAAAGCTGTTCCAGGAAGACCAGCCCATGGGAGGCGGAGGCACGGCGATCTGCTTCGGAGCGCCCTGAGCATAAATGGCTGCCGGGCTGAAGAGAAGTAAGGCCGCGAAACACAGGGTGAGTGCGGGCGTGGTTGTCCTGATCCTATTTCGATTCATCGTATTTCCTTTACGTCGGAATGATAGATCAGCCGGCTTGGAGTTCCGCAAGAATTCGCTCAACGGCGATAGCCGCGGCCTTGGTTCCTTCGGCGGAGAGACTCATCGAGATGGGCTGATGGGGATCGATGGTAATGGCGTAGAGCACGACTTCGCGTTCTCCGCCCTGGATATAAAAAACATCGAGCAGGTCTTTTACGCCAATGTCGTGCGCAGTCAGTGTGGGAGGGTAATCGCGGGAAAATCGCGGCGTCGTGCGGGTGACGGTGCCGATGGCGTTGCCGTCAGAGGCGGCGTCGATGAGGATGATGTGGTCGGCGCTCTGCAGTGGCTCCAGAAGAACGAACCCGCCGGTGCCGCCGTCAAGGCACTCAACGCCAGCGGGCAGTTTGTGCTGCTCGAGTTCCCTGACAACGTGGACGCCGATGCCCTCGTCGCACATGAGGACGTTGCCCAGCCCCAGAACCAGCGTCTTGACCCGGCTATTTGTTTCCTGGCTTCTTGTCACTCTCCACCCGATCGAACTTCCATCCGCCTATGATGGAGGATACAGTACCGCGTCCTTCGATGTAGTCGTGATAGAAGGCCAGATAGATGTGAATGATGATAAACGTGACAAAGAACCACAGGAACGTGTGATGCCAGAAGCGCACGCCAAACTCGCCACCCATCAGCGGAACAATCCAGTTGAACATCTGCGGCAGCCATGAATTGCTCATGCTGGAGTAGAGCGCGAAGCCGGTGATGGTCTGGAAAACAAACGCCAGAAAAGTGCCGAAGTAGATGAGTCCGGCCAGCGCGTTGTGCCCGGTTGAGATGGGCCCGTGCATCTTGGTCTCAAGCACGTCGGCCTTGATGACGTCGACGATCTCCTGCTGCTGTGAGCGCTTGAACGGAAAAAAGGCGCGCCAGCTTGAGTACTTGTTGCCGACGAAACCCCAATAGAGCCTGGCCAGAAAGTTAAACACATAGACGAATGCGCAAAGGAAATGGATGAAGCGCACCCAGCCGAACCAGTACTGCTGGTAGGCTTCAGCCGCATAGAAAGCGCGAATCGGCGCCCCGATGAGGTAACCGGTGAGGCACAGGCCCACCAGGGCCACCGCGTTGATCCAGTGGTAGACGCGCACCGGTAATTCCCACACATAAATGCGCCGGTACTCGACTGGCCCGCTGCCGTTTGCTTTAAACGCATCCTTTACGCCAATGCCTTGGGTACTCATAGCCCTCACTCGAACGAAACCTGGTGAAGGTGCCTTCCCTGCGGATCGTACAAATGCACGGCGCAGGCCAGGCACGGGTCAAAGGAATGGATGGTGCGGAGGATCTCGACCGGTTGCTCCAGGTTAGCCACCGGAGTGCCAATCAGCGCCTCCTCGAAGGAGGAGTGCTGGCCCTTCGCATCGCGGGGCGAACCGTTCCAGGTGGTCGGAACTACCAATTGGTAGTTGTCGATGGCGCCGTTCTTGATCTTGATCCAGTGCGCCAGCGCGCCGCGGGGAGCTTCCGTAAGACCAACTCCCTCAGCCTCGGCCGGCCAGCTTTTCGGTTCCCAGAATTCGCCGTTGAATGTGGAAACTTCGTTGATCTTGACGCGCTCCATCAACTCGCCGAAGAACTCCTTGAGCCAGATCATCGCCAGAGCTGCATCCAGGCCGCGGGCCGCGGTGCGGCCCAGCGTGGAGAAGAGCGCGGCGACGGGCACGTTGAGTTTGCCCAGTGTATCCTTTACCAGCTCCTGCACGTCGGTGCGGCCGGAGGCGAAGGCTACAAGCAACCGCGCCAACGGCCCCACTTCCATCGCTTGATCTTTCCAGCGAGGGGTCTTCAGGAACGAATACTTTTGGAATCCTTCCAGCGTCTCGAAGGGCGGCTTTGGCCCGGTGTAGTTCAGCTTGGTTTCGCCGGCCCACGGATGGATGCCGACGTTGTCTCCGCCTTCGTAGCTATACCAGGAGCTGGCGATGTACTCCTTGATCTCCTGGGAGTCCTTCGCGTTGACCGGATGCACGGTGCTGAGGTCGCGATTGAGAACCACGCCGCGGGGATATTTGAATGCGTCCGGCTTGCTGTAGCCCTGCGTGGGGAACTCGCCGTAGCTGAGATAGTTGGTCAATCCGCCGCCCCAGTTGGCCCAATCCTTGTAGAAGGAAGCAACGGCCAGCAGGTCGGGGATGTAGACCTGGTTGACAAACTCGTCGGCCTGGCTGATGAGGCGGGCCACCAGGTTGAGCCGCTCGCTGTTGATGGCGGCCACTTCATTCACGTTGATGGAACAGGGAACGCCACCCACCAGGTAGTTCGGATGCGGGTTTTTGCCGCCAAAGACTGCGTGGATCTTGACGATTTCCTTCTGCCATTCGAGGGCGTCAAGATAGTGAGCTACCGCGATCAGGTTCACCTCCGGCGGCAGCTTGTAGGCCGGATGGCCCCAGTATCCGTTGGCAAAGATGCCCAGGCCGCTGGCGGCGAAGGCCTTGATCTTGTTCTGCACCCCGGTGAAATATGCGGGCGTGTTTTTGTCCCACTTTGAAAACGATTGCGCCAGCTCCGCGGCCTTTTTGGGGTCGGCTTTCAGCGCATTCACGATGTCCACCCAATCCAGCGCGTGCAGGTGATAGAAGTGAATCACGTGGTCCTGCACATACTGGGTGGTCATCATGATGTTGCGGATGAGCTCGGCAGTGGGAGGGACTGTGATGCCCAGCGCGCTTTCCACGGCGCGCACGCTGGTCAGAGCGTGGACCGTGGTGCAGACGCCGCAGACGCGCTCGGTGATGGCCCACGCGTCGCGGGGATCGCGGCCGATGAGGATCTTTTCCAGGCCGCGAACCATGGTGCCCGAGCTGAATGCGTCAGTGATTTTGCCATTTTCCACCACCGCCTCAACGCGGAGGTGGCCTTCAAGGCGAGTTACCGGATCGACGACTATGCGTGACATAGGCCTCACGACTCCTTTTTGTCTTCAGCGTGGACTTCTGCAATCACGCTTCGCTTGCGAATGTTGGTGACCACCGCGTGCGCGGCAACTCCGGCCAGCGTTGCCACTCCCACCACCGCGCCCACCGTGTCGGCCGTGCTCTCAATGCCGAAACCGGGGAACGAAGCAAGGTGCTGGTAGAACGGGCCGTTGTCCCAGAAACCGGCTTCGCTGCAACCGATGCAACCGTGTCCGGACTGGATGGGATAACTGGTGCCCTCGTTCCACTTGACCACTGAGCACGCGTTGTAAGTAACGGGACCGCGGCAGCCCATTTTGTAAAGGCAGTAGCCCTTGCGAGCGTTCTCGTCGTCAAAGGACTCGACGAAGAGGCCGGCATCGTAATTGGGGCGGCGGTAGCAGGTATCGTGGACGCGGCGCCCGTAGAACTCTTTGGGCCGTCCCAGGCTGTCAAGCGCGGGAACCTGCCCAAGAACAAGCAAGTGGGTGACCACGGACATCATCACGTCCGCGATGGGCGGGCAACCGGGGACGTTGATTACCGGCTTGTCTACCAGCTTGTAGATCGGCGTGGCGCCGGTGGGGTTCGGCTTGGCCGCCTGAACGCATCCGTTGGAGGCGCAGCTGCCCCACGCCACAATTGCCGCCGCATCTTTGGCGACAGTCTGCAGAATCGATTCCGCGGTCTTGCCGCCGATCATGCAGTAAACGCCGTCATCGCCCGTGGGCACCGCGCCCTCGACCAGCACAATGTATTTGCCCTTGTTCTTCTCAATAGTGTCGTTCAGGCACTTTTCCGCCTGGAAGCCCGAAGCCGCCATCAGCGTTTCGGAGTAGTTCAAGTCCAGAACATCGAGAAGCGCATCGACCACGATGGGGTGAGAAGCGCGAATGAACGACTCACTGCAACAGGTGCACTCCTGAAAGTGCATCCAGATTACAGCCGGTTTCTCTTTTTTCTCGAAGGCCGAAACCACCTGTGCTACGCCGGATTTGCCCAACCCGGCAGCGGCAGCGGCTGCCCCGCAGAACTGTAGAAAGTCTCTGCGGCTGTAGCCCTTCTTCTCCATCGAGTTCCAAATTGACTGACCCATGCCTACCTCTCTCTGTTCCCACGTACCGGCAAAGGCCACTGGCGGCGGAAGAATGGCATGAGCAGCTCCCAGGGTTTGCCGATTAACTTGTGCGAAGGTAGCGATCAGTGAGAACGGCTGGCTGTGAGCCACATCACACTCGTTTGTTTGGCGTGTTTCGCGCCTGTGCGAAGGACTACTCAAGGGACGGGTCATGCAGTCCCACAGCCCCCGCATTCGGGGCGTCAAAGAGCTGATGATAAGGGGGTTGAGGCTGGATTCGGGCCTACACCGGATGAGTTAAATACGCGGAATTTCCAGAGCCCCTGTGAGGCTCGTCACTCGATCCACTCCATGGCTGCGGCACCAGGACTCCAGACCGCGGGCCAGCCGCTCGCTTGCGCGTGGGTCGGCGTAACTGGCCGTGCCCACCTGAACCGCGGTTGCGCCGGCAAGCAGGAATTCGACCGCGTCTTCAGCGGTGACGATGCCGCCCATGCCAAGAATGGGGATTTTGACGGCGCGCGCCGCCTCGTAAACCATGCGCAAGGCGATGGGCTTGATGGCCGGCCCTGAGAGTCCGCCGGTGATGTTGGTGAGGCGCGGATGGCGGGTTTCCACATCAATGGACATGGCCAGAAATGTGTTGGTCAGGCTGAGCGCGTCGGCGCCGGCATCGGCAGATATTTTGGCCATGTGGGCAATCGAAGTAACGTTAGGCGACAGCTTGACAATGAGCGGGCGGCGGGATGCGGATTTAGCGCGGCTGACCAGGTACTCGAGCGACCCTGGGTCGGTGCCGAAGACCATGCCGCCCGCGTGAACATTGGGGCATGAAACGTTCAGTTCGTAAGCCGCGATGCCCTCGGCCAGGTTAAGCCGCTCAATGACCCCGATGTACTCGCCCACCGTGTAGCCGAAAACGTTGACGATGACTTTGCACAGGGGATAGCGCTTCAGCGGCGGCAGCTTGCGCTCGAGGTAGTCCTCCACGCCCACATTCTGCAGGCCGATGGCGTTCAGCATACCTGCCGCGGTTTGGACGATGCGCGGGGCGGCGTGGCCGGGCATGGGTTCCAGCGAGATGCCCTTGGTGACAAATCCGCCAATTCTTTCCAGCGAGACGATCTCTTCAAACTCGATTCCATAGCCGAATGTGCCGCTGGCGGCGATGACCGGGTTGACCAACTCGAGGCCAGCCAACGAGACTTTCATGTCGGGTTTCACCAGCGGCAATCTTCCTTCTTAGTGGTCAGTGAATAGTGGTTAGGTTGGCCAATGGGTTTGAGGGCTTCAGTCAGCACGCGGCCCACGGCCGCCGAGGGCTGATTGACGCCCGCCAGCGAGGCCAGCGTGGCGGCCAGATCGACGGGAGCTACACGTCCATGATACTCGCCGGGCTTGAACGGCGAACCGTGGAAAGCGAGCGGAACATGGCGGTCATAAGACCATGGAGTGAAGTGATTGGTCCCTGCGAACGCGCTGCTCCCCGCCAACTGATAAGCGTCCAGCACCATCATCACGTACCAGTTGCCGTGCTCGGCGTAGCTGTGTGCCAGAAGACGGCCCCAGTCGGTGGGCGGCAGCGGCCCATTGGCCAGTTGCAGACGGGTATAGACATATTGCACATGGGGTGAAGTGGGCAGGCGCTGCTGGGAGGGTTGGGTGGGCTCGGCCGGTTGAAACGCCGGCGGGTGCGGGTCTTGTCTGGCAACGGCTTCGGGTAGCAGCGCGGCTACTTCGTCTTCGGCGGACTTTTCGTCCACGCCCGCCTTGGTAAATGTCCTCTTGTCCAGCGCGATATATGGCAAGTCGGGCCCGGGCAGCAGGTAGGCCAGGCGCGCGCCGTGCGAGTGTCGCTGGTTCAACTCCTCATTTACTTTGGCGTACACCTTGTTCATATCCACTGCGGCGGCGTGAATGCCCAGTTTGGCCGCCTCGCCGGGAATGGGAGCGATTCCATGGTCCGCGCTGAGCGCCAGCCATACGTTATCCAGGCCGATCGTGTTGTCGAGCCAGGTGTTGAAGCTGTCCAGATCGTGGTCCAGGCTCAGGATCATCTGCTCCTCTGAGTCCGAGTCGGGCCCGAATTGGTGGCCCTGAATGTCGTTGGCCGAAAGCGAGACGACCACCAGGTCGGTGACGCCGTTTGCGCCAAGTTTCTCGCCGGTAATCAGCGCTTTGGCAAAGTCGAGCTCATAGCGGTTTGCGGCTGGCGTTCTTCCCACCAGCTCGAAAAATTGCGTGGTGCCCGCGACCATCGCTTCGCGGGCAGCCTGGGCGATGCGGCCGCTGGAGTTGAAGTCGCGCGCCCACTTCGGCAAGTGCTCCATGTAATAGGTGGAGGTGGTGAACTGGCCGCTCGAGTTGTCAATCCAATAAGCGGCGTTGGCAGACTGGCCGGCGGGCAAGATGGCCGCGCGGTCTTTGAGCGAGATGCCGTAGACGCGCGAACGGCCGTCGGTGGCCAGGCGCAACTCGTCGCCCAGAGTGGTTGCGCGCAAATTGAGCGGCGACGCGCCGACGACAAACTTGGGGGCATCATCGGGCGCACCGGGCTGATTGGCGGGGATGGAAGCGGCCGGCAAATCGACCAACTGATAACGTTCGTCCTCGACCGAACTCACTTGGTGATCGTAGGAGCGAGCGGCGTCCCACCATTCGTTGGATTCAATGCCGTGACCGTCGGTGTAGGCGCCGGTCCCAATGGTGGCGTGACCGGGAGCGGTCTTGGTGTTGGCGTAGTCGTAATAGCAATCGGTGAACCACGCGCCTTCATTTAGAAAGAGATTGAAGCCATGGCCTTTGAACTCGGAGCGGTCGCGGTTGAGGTAATCGCCGCGAAACTGATCGATGACGACAATGACGATCAGCTTGGGCCGGCCGGCATAAGCCTGGGCGGGCAGCGAGATCGGAAATAGAACGGCGAGGAAAAGCGCGGCCAGGAACGGCAACAATACGCGGATGAGACGAGGCTGCGAACGCATGAAACGATTTTAAAGACCAAGGCCGGAACTTTGATTGAAAAACAGAGTTCTGTCGTTTGGGGCGCAAGAACATCGGGCGGCCTGTGAAGGCCGCCCGATGTTCTTGGCTCGTTGCCGACTAAACAGTTACCGGCTCGGTAGCATTGACCTTCACCGGGGTCAGCCAGCCGAAGCGGTCGGGTTTGAGGCCGTTGGCAATGCCGTAAAATTCGTCGGCGATATTTTTTGCAATTTCGCCAGGTTTACCGTCGCCTATGACGATGCGGTCGATGGAGCGGATGGGCGAAACTTCAGCGGCAGTGCCGGTGAAGAAGACTTCATCGGCAATGTAGAGGAGTTCGCGCGGAAGCGCCTGCTCGATGACGGTGAGTCCGAGATGGCGGGCAATGGTGAGGACGCTGTCGCGGGTAATGCCGGAAAGGGCGGAATTGGCCAGGGGAGGGGTATAGAGAACGCCGTTGCGGACGACGAAGACGTTCTCGCCGGAACCCTCGCTGACCAGGCCGTTCACGTCCAGGGCAATGCCCTCCTGGTAGCCATTGATCTCGGCTTCCATGTGGATAAGCTGAGAATTCATATAATTGGCGCCGGCCTTGGCCAGTGCGGGCATGGTGTTGGGGGCCAGCCGGTTCCAGCTTGAAACGCATACGTCCGCGCCGCCGTGGCCGGCGATATATTTTCCCCAGGGGAAGTTGGCAATGTAGACCTCGATGGGCGAACCCTTGGGGCTGACGCCGATTTCGCCGTAACCGCGCAGCACGATCGGCCGAATGTAGCAGGGAGCAACCTCATTGGCTTCAATAACGTCCACGACCCCGGCGCAGAGTTCCTCGAGGGTGAAGGGGACTTCCATGCGGTAGATTTTGGCTGAGTCCAGCAGGCGCTGCATGTGCTCGGGAAGCCTGAAGACGGCCGAGCCGTGGGGCTGGGCGTAGCAGCGGATTCCCTCAAAAACGCTGGAGCCATAGTGAATTACATGGCTCATGACATGAATATTGGCTTGCTCCCAGGGAATGAGCTCGCCGTTGCGCCAGATATTGGGCGTGGCTTGGATAGGCATGGGGGTTGAATTGCTCCTTCAATCGCGGGACACGAATACTTAACAGCGTATCGCGAATCGAGGCAGCCTGTCACGGAAGGGAAGGGCGCTGGTAAGGGAGGGGTTAACTGAATCGATACTCCCGCGGTCTTGAACGGAACCGGCGAGCTCTCCCTGAAGGTCGAGACATGAGGGTTGACCACCGCGTTGGAATTATCCAACTGTCGGGTCTTTTCGGCGGTAGCGCCGGCGTGTGCTAAGGTTCAAACCGTGAAAGATGGAACTGCTGAAACGGGGAATACGAAACGGGTTGCGCGAAGCAGGCGGCTGTTGCCGGGGTTGAAGGTAGGGGATGGGTTCTTGCGGCATCCCTTCGACCTGGAGTTCGGGACCAGGACAAGCGGGCTGGTTGCAGGGCGGCACCTGAAGAGTGGGCACCGGAACGACCGACACATCACGGCCTACTACGGCGTCGCGCCCTCGGTATTCAAAGGACTGGTGGTGCGCTGGCGGAGGAGCCGGCCGGTGGCGCCGATCGACGAGTTCACATTTGTGGATTTGGGAGCGGGGATGGGACGAGCAATGCTGCTGGCCTCGGAGTATCCGTTTCGCGCAGTGGCGGGGGTGGAACTGAACCCTACGCTGGCCCGGATTGCGCGGAGGAACAAGACGCTTTGGCGGATGGCTGGCAGGGAACTGGCGCCTATGCGGGTGGTCTGCGGGGACGCGGTTGACTTCAGGTTTCCAGAGGGGCCGTGCGTGGCTTTCCTATTCAATCCCTTCGGAGCGTCAGTGATGCGAAGGCTTCTGGCGTCGTTGGCGAATCAATTTGCGGACCGGCCGGCGCAGTTGGACATTCTTTATGCAAACAACGAGCAGGAAAAGGTGCTGGAGAAGCAAGCAGGTTTCTCGCGGCTGTTCCTGGGCCAGGTGAGGCGATCGCGAGTGGACGCGATTGCGGACCACCGGATTCTGGCCAACCAGCCGGAAGGCGAGTATGCGTCTTCAAATTGGGAGGATTGCTCGGTTTGGCGGTGGGTGGGGAGAGGCAGGGAATAGGGACTAGGGGATAGGGAATTGGGGAGAACGACTTTGACGGAACCGCGGCTGGTGTTGGGGTTGGGCGAGTTGTTGTGGGATGTGTTGCCGGAGGGGCCGCGGTTGGGTGGCGCGCCGGCGAATTTTACCTTGATGGCGGGGCGACTGGGCAGCCATGCCGTGCTGCTCAGCCGCATTGGGCGCGACGATCCGGGGCGGACGGCGGTGGACAGGCTGGACCCGCTGCCCGTGGATGCGAGCCAGTTGCAGGTGGATCCGACGCACGAGACGGGACGCGTGACGGTTTATTTTGAGGGCGGGCAGCCGCGGTTTACGATCCACCAGCCGGCGGCGTGGGATTTTTTTGAACTTTCAGACGAGTGGGTGCAACTGGCCGAACGGGCGGACGCTCTGTGCTTTGGGTCGCTGGCGCAGCGGCATCGGGAGTCGCGCCAGACGATCCAGACGCTGGTGGCGCAGAGTTCGTCGGCGTGCATTCGGGTTTTCGACGTGAACCTGCGGGCGCCGTTCTATTCCGGAGAGGTGATTCAGGAGTCGCTGGAACTGGCCACGGCGGTGAAGATGAGCGACGAAGAGCTACCGCTGGTGCTGGGACTGCTGGGGCTGCCGGCGGGCGAGGCGGTGCTGAGTGAGTTGCGGCTTGGTGCGACACGGCTGCTCGGCGAGTTTCCCGAGTTGGGCCTGGTGGCGGTGACGCGCGGTGCACAAGGGAGCTTGCTGGTGACGCGGGACGAGTGGCACGAGCACGCCGGAATCAAAGTAAAGGTGGCCGACACGATTGGATCGGGAGATGCATTTACCGCGGCGCTAACCCACTACATGCTGCGCGGGGCGGACCTGGCCACACTGAATGAGGCGGGGAATCGCTGGGGCGCCTGGATGGCGTCGCAGGTTGGCGCCATGCCTGAGCTGCCGGACGAGGCGCGAGTGGGGATTGCGGCAGCGATCGAGGGATGAGGGTTGTGGTTTCTCACCCTGGCGCCAATCAAAAAGCGCAAGGCTGGGGCACGGAACTGGTGGGTAAGCGGGCGGGACGGCGAGATGGGAACGACAATCAATTAAAGTGGGGTTATTGTGATTATCAACCTGGCCAGGCGCGCGCATGACCATAACTGGGAACTGGATCCGATTACACGCTCCCTGCTGGATACCGATTTCTATAAGCTGCTGATGCTGCAGTTTATCTGGAAGCGGTTTCCGGCGGTTCATGCTTCATTTACGCTGCTCAATCGTTCCGGATCGGTGCGGCTGGGCGAGGTGGTGGAAGTCGACCAGTTGCGGGAGCAATTGGAAGAGACGAGACGCTTGCGCTTTCATAAGTCAGAGCTGATCTGGCTGGCGGGAAATACCTTTTATGGAAAGCGGGGCATTTTTGAGCCGGCGTTTCTTGAATGGCTGGACCGCGATTTCAGGCTCTCCGATTACGAGTTGTCGGTACAGGATGGACAACTGTCGCTGAGCTTCCACGGTCTGTGGGCAGAGACGACGATGTGGGAGATTTATGCGCTTTCTGCCATCGATGAATTGAAGACGCGGGCCAATTTGAAGCGGCTGAGCGAGTTTGAGCTGGACCTGCTGTATGCGCGGGCGAAGACCCGGCTGTGGGAGAAGATGGAGCGGCTGCGCGGGGTTCCGCGGCTGAACGTAAGTGATTTCGGCACCCGGCGGAGACATAGCTTTCTATGGCATGAGTACGTGGTGAAGGCCATGAGCGACGTGCTGGGAGCGAGCTTTGCAGGCAGCTCGAATACTTACCTGGCTTATAAGCACGATTTGGAGGCGATCGGCACCAATGGGCACGAATTACCCATGGCGCTGGCGGCGATGGCGGAGAGCGACGAGGAGTTACATGCGGCGCAATACCGGCTGCTGGAGTTATGGCAACAGACTTATCAGGGCGAGTTACTGATTCTGTTGCCGGATACATTTGGGACCACGCAATTTTTGGAGAGCGCGCCGGATTGGGTTGCGGACTGGACGGGGCAGCGCATGGATAGCAAGGACCCCTACGTGGCTGGAGACGAGTATATTGCGTGGCTGGAGCGGCGGGGGCGCGATCCGCGCCAGAAGCGGCTGATCGCGTCAGATGCGCTGGACGTTCAGGAGATTCTCGGGCTTCACGCCTACTTTGGCGGGACATTGCTCAATGGCGCTCGGCCTGATGATTTTCAGCGTGCAAGCGACTTTGCGGATGAGAGCAGATGGGCTCAGGGAAGGCGCATCCGGTTCAGCGGGGGATGGGGCACGTTTTTGACCAACGATTTTCGCAATTGCAATCCGCTGGGAGATGAGAGCTTCAATCCGGTGAGCCTGGTATGCAAGTTGACGGATGTGGAGGGTAGGCCGGCGGTGAAGCTCTCTGACAACTACGCCAAGACCCTGGGACCGGCGAGCGAGGTGGAGCGGTACCGGCGAGTGTTTGGAACGGCGGGCGTGGCGAATTTGCCGGTTGTGGCGTAATGAACGCGGGGGCAGGCCGGTATGCGAGCGATTTGCGGCGCGAACTGGGAGCGCGGAACCGGAATTGGGCGCGGGCATGGGCGCATGTGGAGAGCTACGGGAATTCGCCGGTGATTGTATATTCGCCCGGTCACTTCACTGACGAAGAGCCTTCCGTGGGGCCGTTGGAAATGCGTGGCCGCCACGGAAACTTCTTCGATGCGGCATATGCGGCGATTCTGGGGCGGCCGGAGTGGATGCGGCGGTTCGACAAGATTCATGCGCAGGGACGAGCGCTGCCAAAGGCGGAGTCAGGACGGCGGTGGAGAGAACTGGACTCGTCGATGAGTTCAGACGCCCTGCTGATGAATGTGTTTTGTACGCCTGGGGTTGTTGACTCGGCGACGGTGCGGAGGGCGCTGGGAATCGACGGCGATGCGGAGCCGGTCTTTGGATGGAGGGCTCGGGTTCCGCTCGGGAGCGGGCGATTGGACCGGACTGAAGTGGATATGCGCTGGGTCGGGCTGCTGGTGGAGGCCAAACTGACGGAGAGCGATTTTCAAACGCGCTCGGCTGCGGTGGTGGAGGGGTACAGGGATTTCGATGCGGTGTTTAATCGGGAGTTGTTACCGCGGGTGGAGTTGCGGCCGCAGAGAAGGCGGACGGCGACGGAGTTTGCCGAGGAGTTTACGCAGGAGTGGGAAAATGCGGCGGCAGATGACGAAGCAGCACGGGAGTTTCAGGCCGGGATTGTGGCCCGCGCGCGGGAAGCGGAGAGTGCTGAGGCTGGATATGCGGGGTACCAGCTGATTCGGAATGTGCTGGCGGCGTATGCGGAGGGATGCAGTTTTTGCGTGCTGCATGACGCACGCCGGCCTGATTTACGGGAGGCGTGGTTTGAGGTGATGGCTGCAGTGAAGTCTGCTGAAATGCGGGTGCGGCTGAAGGTGATGACCTGGCAGGAACTGGCGGCGCTGCTGCCAGAGGGATTGCAGGAGTTTCTTGATCGGAAGTATGGGATTGTGGGGCCGGGAAGTGTGGCGTCTTCCTTCGGAGGGACTGCTCCCTTCGATTGAGAGCCCGGGGTCGTCGTTCGCTGGTTTTCAGCTAGTGTTCCTCGAAAAGTCGCCGGAAATTGAGGCGTCCGCTTCTGGCCGGTCTCAGCGGACGCGGAGGACGATGATGGTTTCGTCGTCGAAACGGTCTTGCGCGCCTTGGAATTCTGTCACGTCGTCGAGAATGGCGTCGGCGATTTCAAGGGCGGCATCGCCACTGCGGGAGCAGAGAAGGTTCGATAAGCGCGTCTCGCCGTACATCTCTCCCTGGGCGTTTTCTGCGTCGAGAATGCCGTCGGAGACGAAGATGATGGCGTCGCCGGGCTGCGTGTCGAGGATGATTTCCTCATACGTCACGTTGGGGAAAAGGCCAAGGGGGAAGCCTTCGGCCTTGATCGTCTGAGATTGGCCTGAGCGGCAGAGTATAGGCTGAACGGCGCCGGAGTTGGCCACCTGGAGGGTGCGGCTTTCGTCATTCCAAAGGGCGAAGAGCAATGTGACGTATTGGGAATCGAGCTTGCGTTCCTGGACAGCGTCGTTGAGCAGGGCGAGCATGGGGATGGGTTCGGGCTGCTGCACAGCGGCGGAGCGCATGATGCCGCTGACCAGTGCTGCAAAGAGCGCGGCGGGCGCGGCTTTGCCACTGACGTCGCCGAGAATGATGGCGGTGCGGCCGGGGCCGTAATCGATGAAGTCGTACAAGTCTCCACCGATGGAGCGGGCGGGAAGAAATCGAACCGCCATGTCGGCATTGGGGTGTTCCGGAGCGGAGGGTGGGAGCAGGCGCAGTTGGACTTCGCGGGCCATGGCGATGTCGCGCTCAAGCTGGGCCTCCTGGCGGCGCACAGCCTGGTAGAGGCGGGCGTTTTCAATGGCGATGGCCACTTGCGCGGACATGGTGGTCAAAGTGCGCTCGTGCTCCTCATGAAAGAAGCCGGTGCGGGTGTGTTCCAGATCGAGAACGCCGATGATGCGGCCCTTGTAAAAAAGAGGGACGACCAGCTCGGAGCGGGTTTCGGGGTTCATCGGCAGGTAGCGGGGGTCTTTGCGGACATCGGGAACGTTGACCAGACGCCACTCGCGCACGGCGGCGCCAACCAGGCCTTCGGTGATGGCAAGCCGGCGCATGGGCGCGTGGGCGTGACCGAAACGCCAGGCATAGCGGGTGATGAGCGTTTCTCCCTTGTCGTCGAGCAGCATGATGCTGAACATCTGGTAATCAATGAGACGGCGCAGAAGCTGGCCGATGCGCTCGAGGAGCTGATCGAGGTCGAGAATAGAGGCCAATTCGACAGCGATTTCGTTGAGCACTTCGAGGGTCTGCGCCTGGCGGGAGACGCGGGCGTAAAGGCGCGCGTTCTCAATGGCCTGGGCGATGCGAGAGGCGGTCAGAGTGAGCAGGTGGAGATGCTCTGGCCGAAAGTAGCCGGCCTGTTCGCTTTCCAGGTCCATGACGCCGATGAGGCGGTTTTTGACGATGAGCGGGACGGCCAACTCGGAGCGCACGGCAGGATTGGCGGGGTAGTAGGCCTCCGAGGTGGAAACGTCGTTGAGCAGCAGCGGTTGGCGGGTGAGCGCAACCTGTCCCACTACGCCCCGGCCCATGGGGATACGCAGCCGTTCTACCTCTGGAGTATGGCCGATTTGGAAACGGATGCGTAGCTCGTGGGTGCGGTCATTGAGCAGAAGAATTGCGAAGATGCGGTAGTTGATAACGGCGCGAACCAGCTCTGCGGTTCGGTCAAGGAGGGTTTGGAGGTCGAGCGTGGTGTTGAGGGCTTCAGCCAGCTGGGCCAGATAAGCCACATCGGCCGGCTCTACGCGGGCATTAATGGGGTCGAGATGGGCGTCGGGGTTGGCGGGATCGGCAGGCCGGTAGTCGCCTTCGAGGTCGTGGTGTCTGGGCGGGGTTGGGGATTTGCCGGGCATGGGGTCGAATAGGAATGATAACGCAGCCAGGGGTCAGGGGGCAGGGGTAAGGGAAAAGCAACGGCAACGAGGCGGCGATTGCTCATTGAGCTCACGAAGGTCAGTGGATCGACCTTCAGTTTGTTGGACGTCCGGCCTCTCGGCACATCGCTGACTCCTGAACCCTGGCCCCTCGTCTCACTCCGCTCCCAGTTCCTGCAGAATTGCCACCGAGGCCGAGGCGCCAATGCGGTTGGCTCCGGCCTCAAGGAGTGACTTTACATCGGCCAGGGTGCGGATTCCGCCAGCAGCCTTGACGCCGCAACGGGCACCGGCTACCCCACGAAGCAGGGCTACGTCGGTTGGATTGGCACCGCTGGTGGAGAAACCGGTGGAGGTCTTGATGAAGTCGGCTCCGGCCTGGATGGCGATCTCCGCGGCGCGGAGTTTTTCTGCGACGGTAAGGAGGGCGGTTTCAAGAATGACCTTGAGCAGGACGCCGTGATGATGGGCGACGGCGGCGACGGCATGAACAGTGTGGTGAACGGCGTGGTGGTTGCCGCTCTTGAGTTGGCCGATGGGGATGACCATGTCTAGTTCACGCGCACCCAGGCGGATGAGCGCGGCTGCCTCCTGGCGTTGCGTGGAGACCAGCGAGGCGCCGAGGGGAAAACCGACGACCACGCCCACGGGAATCCCGGTTCCGGAAAGCATGCCGACCGCAGTCGAGGCCCAGACCGGGTTGACCATGGCGCAAGCAAAGCGGTAGCGGATGGTTTCGCCGCAGAGGATTTCGATTTGCTCACGGGTGGCATCAGGCTTCAAGAGAGTGTGATCGATGACCGCAGCAAGGTTTTGCCGATTTTTCAGCGCCTGGGCGGTGAAGGCGGCAGAATCGAAGCTGCCGTGGTCAAATTCAAGATCCGCTTCCTGTAAGGGTATGGTCGCAGCCATAATTCTTGCTCCTTGCCGATTCAAAGTGGTGCTTAAGGCCGTTCGGCGGGCAGTCGTCAGCAGATGAGTTGAGTATAATCTTGCCCGGAACCCGAGCCAAACCCATAGATGCACATTCAAAAAATGTGGTTGCAAATCGGCGTGAGCGGAAGAAGGGGATGGTAGCCTGAAATTCCCGCGCCTTGGTTCGCTTCGAGAAAGCGGCCCCTTGCATCTAATAATACGTTGTCTACGTCTAGTAGTTTAGGCCCGAATTTGTGAGCAATACGGACCACGTAAATCTGAGCGCTTCTTGAGATTCTAAGAAGTGTATCCCTTAAAATGTTCTTGTTTGGAGTTTTAAGTGCCTGGAATCGAAGACGAATCAGGTGGTCAGCACATTGGCGTCGGGCACCAGTTACCGCCTCCTCCTCCCTGGTATCACAAGCCTTGGGTGGTGTGGACTTTCCTGTTGCTCCTGCTGCTAACGGCCGGAATTATTGTAGCCGTAATTCATGAAAACGACGCGAAGGCGGCAGCCGCGAAGCGCGCGGCGGCTGCCATTAAACCTGCGGTTACCGCGACTGTAGCCAAGGCGGTCAAGGGTAATATCGGCATCTACCAGGATGCCCTCGGAACCGTCACTCCGGTGTACACCGCCAACATCACCGCGCAGGCAAGCGGAGTGATTACGCAGGTGCACTACCGGGAGGGCCAATACGTCAAGAAGGGCGATCCGCTGATCGAAATCGATCCGAGCCCGTACAAGGCACAGTTGATGGAGGCCGAGGGTACGCTGGAGCACGATACCAATGTGCTGGCTCAGGCGGAGATGGACCTGGAGCGTTACCGCGCTGCGTGGGCGCGCAACGCCATCAATAAGCAACTGCTGGACGACCAGGAGAAGATTGTGCTGCAGGACAAGGGAACGGTGAAGAACGATCAGGGCACCGTGAACTACGACCAGGTGCAGCTCGATTTTTGTCACATCATCTCGCCGATATCGGGCCGCGCGGGACTGCGCCTCGTTGATCCCGGCAACGTGGTGCAGGCGGGCGGGACTACGCTCCTGGTCGTTATTACGCAGGAGCAACCCATTACTGTGATCTTCACGCTACCGGAGGACGCACTGGGCCAGGTGCAGACGCGGATGCGTCAGGCTCACTCGTTACCGGTGGAGGCATGGGACCGCGCCCAGACCAAGCAAATCGCCGCGGGTAAGCTGCTGACCATCGACAATCAGATCAACACGACGACTGGCACGGTGAATGCGCGCGCGACGTTCGATAACAAAGACGGTGCGTTGTTTCCTAACCAGTTTGTGAATACCCGGCTGCTGGTCAATACGCTCGACGGCGTCACACTGGTGCCTACCGCCGCGATTCAACACAATGGGTCGGTGGCTTTTCTGTATGTGGTTTCGAACGGAACGGCGAGCGTCCGCAATGTCACGACGGGTGTCGCGGATGGCGGAAAGACGGCGGTCCAGGGCATCAATCCCGGCGAGGTGGTGGCGACCAGCAGCTTTGAAAAGCTGCAAGCCGGCAGCAAAGTGGTGGTGGCCAAGCAGGCTGCCGCATCCAGCTCGTCTCATACCTCTACGTTAGCGGGCAGTACTCCGTGAATCCTTCCGGGCCATTCATCCAGCGTCCCGTTGCCACTTCGCTGCTGATGGCCGCCATCCTGCTGGTGGGTATTGTTGCGTATACCCAGCTGCCGGTCTCTGCCCTGCCGCAGGTGGATTACCCCACCATTCAGGTTTTGACTTTTTATCCTGGCGCAAGTCCCGACGTGATGGCCACCACGGTGACTGCCCCGCTGGAGCGGCAGTTCGGACAGTTGCAAGGGTTGAGCCAGATGACCTCGACCAGCTCCGGCGGGTCGTCGGTCATTGTGTTGCAATTCGCGTTGACCCTGAACATCGACATTGCCGAGGAAGAAGTCCAGTCGGCCATCAACGCCGCACAGAGTTATTTGCCGTCGAACCTTCCCACACCTCCGGTTTACAGCAAGACCAATCCCGCGGATGCGCCGGTTCTGACGCTGGCCATCACATCCAATTCCATGCCGCTTTCGCAGGTTGAAGACATGGTAGATACGCGGCTTGCGCCCAAGATCTCGCAGCTGAGTGGAGTGGGCCTGGTGAGCATCAGCGGAGGTCAAAAACCTGCCGTACGCATTCAGGCCAACCCGCAAGCGCTCTCGTCTTACGGGTTGAATATGGAGGATTTGCGAACGGCGCTGACCGCGACCAGCGTCAATCAGGCCCTGGGCAACTTCGACGGAGCCCGTCAGGATTACCAGATCAATGCCAACGATCAATTGGTGACCAGCGACCAATATCGAAAGGTGGTGGTTGCCTATCGCAATGGCGCGCCGGTGATGCTGAAGGACGTGGCGCAGGTGGTGGACGGGATCGAGAACAGCAAGCAGGCGGCCTGGATGAACGAGACGCCGGCGGTGATCCTGAATATTCAAAGACAGCCTGGCGCGAACACCATCAAGGTGGTCAAGGCCATCAAGGCCATCCTGCCCCAGTTGGAAGTGAACCTGCCCGCTTCGATTCAGGTGACGCCGCTTACCGACCTGACCACGGCGATCAACGCCTCGGTAGCCGACGTCGAATTTGAGTTGATGCTGACGGTTGCGCTGGTGGTGATGATCATCGTCGTTTTTGTGCGCAACGTCTATGCCACCATCATTCCAAGCATCGCGGTCCCGGTGTCGCTGGTGGGCACGTTCGGTGTGATGTACGCGCTGGGCTACAGCCTGGACAATCTTTCGCTGATGGCGCTGA
>JBEKEQ010000034.1:0-32810 GCA_050013735.1 Occallatibacter sp. | reverse complement strand
AATCGGGCGGCTTGCGCTCCTCGTGAATTCAGCAGGGTTCGTCTTGACCGGAGACCTTCCGAACGCGGCCTTTCTCGGATTCCTCCACTTTCTGCACCTGCCCACCACGGGGCTGTCCGGGCAGGTACTGATCGCCGCGCAGGTCTTTCCAGCGCCGCTTATGCTGCTGGTCATGGGCATTTTCTATCTATGGGCCTACGCGCGCCGTTGCTCTACAGGTGATCCGCTCCCAACCGTCGCAGAGCGTGACTGGACCTCAGGGAATCTTAAGGAGTCCAGCGCATAGCATTCCTGGTTTCTACGACGCTTTACGTGTGCAGGTTATATTCCGGTGGTCCGGCAACCACCAGGCCGCTCTTCTGGCGGCCGTGAATGTACCAGCAGCACCACGCAGTCTCGTGGTCTTGCTTGTCGGTTGTTGCAATCAAATCCCTATAGACAACCTTTCCGTAGATATAGACCTTTTCTTCCCAGTATTCGACCCGCTTGAGGGTTTCCTTGGTCTCGCAGATCGCCTTCAGGTCGTCCCTGGAAAACGGCTTGATAACCGTGGACTCGCCCGGAAGCAGAATGATGGGAACAAACGGGCCGCCTGGCTCCACGGTCTTATATGCGGGGGGGATGGGCAGGTGCGTTTCATCGACTGCAATCACGATCTGCTCCACCGAGGAAATAATCTTTGCGGGGCTGCGGCCGCGATTGGTGGCCATCACCGTAAAGCTGTTTTCGCTGCTTCGCGACGCCTCTGCCGAAATCAGCAGCCACGGCCGGCCTGAGTCAATGATGGCCTGTGCATTCAAAAGCGCTGCCTGGGCGCTATCGGCGGCAGCCTCGGCAATGGCCTGTGCGGACCTGGTATGGCGCTCGATTTTTTTCAGAGTCGACACTGCCAGGATGATTCCCACATAGCCGAAAATCACAAGCACCAGGTTGGCCGCCCAGGTGATTTGGTCGCGCAGGGCCGAGGGCGCAAGCGTCGAGGGAGGGTCGGCGACAGTGATGTGTGGCGTAGGGTAATCGCAGGGAACGCCATCGCAATCGGCTTTGGGAGTGGTGTTGCTTGCGTCGTCCGGGGCGGACGTTTGTGGCGCGGAAGTTTGCGGGCTGGCAGTCTGCGGAGCCGGAGATTGAGTAACTGGGGTTTGCTGGACCGGATTCCGAGCAACGGGAGTTTGCGCAATCGAAGTCTGCGCGGGGGATGTCTGCGGGGCGGGGATCTCCGCCGGAGGGATCAAAGACGTTGATATCGGCGGTATCCGCCAATTGGGGTTGGAACTGTTGGCCGTCTTACCGGATGGCGAAAAGGGTGCAGTTTGCGCGTTGGCGGCAGGGTATCCGGCTCCCTGTCCAAAGACTGGAACAGGCGGCTGCATCACGGCCAACAGAAATGCGATCACTGCCGAACCCTTTGGGATCATGGCGTCAATGTACCACACGAAACTCTCCGGGCCGTGTGCTCGCCGGGTAGGATTACTGGTTGACGCCACTGGCCAGAAAGCCTCCGTCGACGGCCAGCACCTGGCCGGCCACAAAGGATGCGGCATCGGAGGCGAGGAAGATTGCAGTTCCTATTAATTCCTCGGTCTTGCCAAAGCGGCCCATCGGCGTCCGCATCAACAATTCATGGCCCCGCGCTGTACCATCGAGCAGTGCGGCGTTCAGATCGGTACGGAAGACGCCCGGAGCGATGGCGTTTACGATTACGCCCTTCTTCGACCATTCCACGGCCAATGAGCGCGTAAGCGAGGCTACACCTGCCTTGCTGGCGGCATAAGCGGCCACTTCATGAAACGCAACAAAACTGGTCAGGGAGCCGATGTTTACGATGCGGCCGTAGCCGCGTTCAAGCATGGGCTTGCCGAAGACCTGGCATGCGCGCAGCGTTCCCGTCAGGTTTGTATCGATGATGTCGGCCCACTCCTCTTCAGGAAAGGTCAGCGTCGGCGCGCGCTTGATTCTTCCGGCGCAATTGATGAGAATGTCCACCTTGCCAAAGCGGTCGAGCGTAGCAGCAAGCAGCGCCTCCAGCGAAGCGCGATCGCATACATCTGAAACCAAACGCAGCGTCTTGCGCCCGCGCGCTTCGATTTCTGTTGCAGTTTCGTCTACCTGTTGTTTGCGGCGCGCAGTGGCAATCACATCGGCCCCGGCATCTGCCAGGCCGAGGCTCAGGGCACGCCCGATTCCAGAGGTGCCACCGGTTACAACTGCAACTTTGCCTTCAAGACTGAAAATCTGAGATGTCACAAGCCTCTCCATTCGCGTTGCGGAACTGCGTTCCTGAGATAGCGGTGCACCTGTTCACGCTGTTCCATTACTTCCCAGGAAAACGGGACCAATGTGCCTGGCGTAAAGGTTCTGCTCCACGCCCTTTGCGATGATCGTTTCATTGGAATCGAGCAGGTCAAGATAGCGGGTCCCCATCTTTGCCGCCACTTTGAATCCGACATGCATCAACTGGCGCAGGCTGCTGTTATAAGCCGCCGAGCCGCGCACATGGCGCAAGGCAGAGGTGTATTCGTCTGAGGTCCATCCCCCAACCTCGTTCAATGCGGGTAGCCTGGCAGGGTCGATATCGATGACCGTCGCGTAGGGCGCGCATAATTCTTCGCGATGAGCAAATGCCTCGGCGTAAATCTCCTTTGCCAGGGCCAATCCATCGCCGCCTGATTCCGCCAGGCCGATCAGTTCTTCGAGCCACGTGGTTCCTGCGGTCTTCAGGTGAACTCCCGCGTCGAATCGCTTGATAGTCCGATGAATAGCGGGATAAATTGAAAACTTGTCGCTGCCGGAGTGCACGCTGAGCTTGAGATTTTCCGGCAGGCCGTATTGCCGCACCGCGCGGGCGATGGCCGCCACATCGAGCGCAAATTCCCGCTCGAACTGCAATATGTCGCCAACATAGTCCACGCCCTTGTTGAAACGTCCGCTAAACTTGGGAGCGATGGTTTGGATTGGAATGCCTTCGTCGGCGATTGCCGCCAGTATGATGAGGAGCTCCAACGGGCTCTGCGCGCTGTCGGTCTCGTCCATCGAGATCTCAGGGATGAAGTTGCCGGCCCCCTTCACTCTTTCGATTTCGCGGTAAACTTCGCCCGCCTTCTGCACCGCGGCCAGATACTTCTGAGCGGCCTGCCTCAGGTCTTCCGGCGCAACCTCAAAGGTCTCGTCTGTGCCTTCAAGGTTGATGCGGCCCAGCAGCTCCGGGTGCCGTTTTACCAGGTTGTCAATATTGGCCTGCGGCGCAACCTGGCCGATGAAGTCCGCGACATCAATGGTGAAAAAGTCGCACGAGTCAATGAAGCGGCCAACAGTCCGCAAAGTGATGTGGTCGGCGTCGCAGTAGTAGGGCAGCTTCCAGGCCAGCGATTTGACGGCCTCATCCGCGGCGCGCCGCGCCGAGGCTGGTTCTGAGCCGATGATGGTGTGTTCGCGGTTTGACTTATTCCAAACAGGAATGACTTCTATGCCGTTCTCGATGGCCCGCACGCAGGCTTGCAGCTGCGCCTTGGCCTGGTGAGCGAAGCGGTCGCCGGTCCCTACGGAATATTTGCCGAGCTGCAACGTACCTCTACCCATCGTCTCTCCCAATTCCCAGCTTGCCGCGGTACGCCCACAACCCCAACCCCGGATTTGCAACGAAGAAAACCTCTTCGCCATCCACTTGGTTGTAGCCGTGGCTCAGCTTCTGCGGGTCGTAGCGCGCAAGCATCTCGCTCACGTCGCCATACTCGAAGCCGACGCTTTCAATTTCCGCCTTGCTCAAGTGTCCGGGGCACCAGGTAATGGTGAAGCGCCCATCCGACGAGGCGTGGATCATGTGCGCGGCAGCGCTCAACTCGGCAGCCAGGTCGGCATTGGCTTTCACCGCGGCTAGCGTTGCTTCCGTTCCGCGATAGCCATACTTGCGGAGCAGTGTGTCGATCGTCGGGTCTTCTCCGAACTCCCGTGCTCCCGGCGCAAGAATAATCAACCCGGCGCCGTCGGCAAGAGCCATGCGGGTGCGATAAACGGCCTTGTTGCCGATCCAGGTGGAGTGAAACTCGCGGGGATCGAGATAGACGACAGCTTTATGCAGAGGCTTCTCGACAATTTCGAAGTTCACCTTCAGGCTCAGCTCGGCAGCCAGGTGAAAGCACTCGATATCGTCCCCGATGAACAACCCGCGCACCGCCAGCCCGCCGCTTGCCCTGCGTCCCACCACGGTCAGCACATAGACAATGGGCAAATGGCGCAGAAAGCGATCGCATGCGTAATTGAGCACATTGCGCACCGGATTGTCTGCGCGGCCAATCAGCCGCTCCAGCCCGTAGACGGCGCTCAGGTAGTGGCTGCGGTTGATAAACTCGCGCCCTCCCGTGCCGATGAGAATGTTCTTGGCGTAATTGGCCATGCCGATGACTTCATGAGGCACCACCTGGCCGATGGAAAGAATCAGGTCGAAGCCGCCCTGCGTGATGAGACGGTTGACCTGCGCGGGGATCGCATAGTCCAGCTTGCCTTCAGACTGCTCGCGGATAAACTCCGCCGGAACCTCGCCCAGCGTTTCCACATCGGTGCGCCAGTTGTGAACGCGAAACAACTCCTGTGGCACTGCGGGAAACATCAGCGACAGCTGATCCGGGCGCATAGGCGTGTGCGTGCCGATGGCGGGAAGAACGGTTTCGAGGCGGCCGCCGTAATAGTCGTAGACATAGCCGGTCAGTTCGCCGGCGCGCGATTGGCCGCGGCTCGAGTCCGGCGGCACGGCAAGCACGCGATCCCGTTTTCCAAGTTTCGCCAGGCTCTGCGTAAGCAGGTCTTTCAACTCCAGCGGAGACAGGTCGGTTTCAACACTTCCATGGGCGCAATAGAGGCTCATAGCGCAAGCTCAACTTTCTTCAATCCTGGGGCTAGCAGGACCATGATAAACAGGGCGGTCAGGTACGCGCTGGCGGCAATAACAAAGAGACTGGCATAACTCTTCGTGTGTTCCAGAACGTGGCCGGCGTAGAAGGCAATCAAAAAGCCTCCGAATGCTCCGGCCATGCCGCCGATGCCGGTAACCGAACCCACGGCGCTGCGCGGAAACATGTCCGAAGAGGTGGTGAAGAGATTTGCCGACCACCCCTGGTGAGCGGCCGTTGCCAGGCTGAGCAGCGCGATGGCGGTCCACTCCGAGTGGAGATAATTGAGCGTGAAGATGGGGACCACGAGACAGGCGCAAAGCAGCATGGCAGCCAGCCGCGCGTGAGTGGTCGAAAGTCCCATACGGTGGAAGGGCGCGGGCAGCCAGCCCCCGCCAATGCTGCCGACGGCCGAGGCGTTATAGACGATGATGAGCGGCAGGCCCAGATGACTCAGATCCAGATGAAAGTTTGCGCTGAAGTATTTCGGCATCCAGAAAAGATAAAACCACCAGATGGGATCGGTGAGAAACTTGGCGATTGAAAACGCCCAGGTCTGGCGGTGGCGCAGCAATTGTGCCCACGGCGTGGAGCGCCCCATCTGCTCGGCCGCCTCTTTGTAGATGTGGCGCAGTTCAGCGCTGGCAAGCGTAGGGTGCTCGCTGGGCTTGCGGTAATTGCGAAACCACCACAGAATCCAAAGCGCGCTGAAGCTGCCGGTAACCAGAAAGGCCGCGTGCCATCCAAAATGAATGGTCACCCAGGGCACGATGAGCGGCGCCAGGATGGCGCCAAGATTCGTGCCGGAGTTGAAGATCCCGGTGGCCAGCGAGCGCTCGCTCGGCGGAAACCATTCGGCGACGGTCTTGATGGCTGCGGGAAAATTGCCGGATTCGCCCAGCCCCAGGGAGAACCGCGCAATGGTGAACTCCAGCACCGTGTTGGCCAGCGCATGTCCCATAGCAGAGAGGCTCCAGACAGCCATAATGACCATGTAGCCAACGCGCGTTCCCACCTTATCGACGAACCGGCCCGCAGCCACGAGGCCCAGCGCGTAAGCAATTTGAAAAGCGGCCACGATGTGCCCGTAGCCCACTTCCGTCATGCCGATGCTGTGCTGCAGGGTGGGCGCGAGAATCGCAATCACCTGGCGATCCATGTAATTGATTGAAGTGGCGACAAACAGCATGGCGCAAATCGTCCAGCGCACGCGTCCAATGCGGGCGTTCAACGTGGGCTCTTCTTCAATCTGAACGCCGCTGGCAAATCCATCAGCCAATCTGAATTCTCCTAAAGCCGGTACGCTTTTTTTGCCAGCCCGTATGCCAAATCGTACGCCACTTCGAAAGCTTCGTCTTCCGCCAGACGATGCTCGGCCACCAGCGTGGCCAGGAAAGCGCAATCGATGCGCCGCGCCACGTCGTGCCGTGCGGGGATCGACAGGAAGGCGCGCGTGTCGTCGTTGAAGCCCACCGTGTTGTAGAAGCCCGCCGTCTCTGTTACCTGCTCGTGGAAGCGCATCATCCCCTCGGGGCTGTCGTTGAACCACCACGGCGGTCCCAGCTTGAGGCATGGATAGTGCCCGGCCAGCGGAGCAAGTTCGCGGCTGTAAGTCGATTCATCCAGCGTGAACAGAATAATGGTGAGATTGCGCTCGTTGCCGAAGCGGTCGAGCAGCGGGCGCAATGCGTCCACGTAATTCGTAGGCCTGGGAATGTCAGCGCCCACATCGCGGCCGTAGCTCTCAAACAGTTTGCGATTGTGGTTGCGCACGCTGCCGGGGTGGATCTGCATGACGAGGCCGTCTTCCACGCTCATCTGTGCCATCTCGGTAAGCATTTGTGCGCGAAACAATTCATTCTCTCGCGCATCCGTGTTGCCGGCGAGCACGCGCTGAAAAAGTTGCGCCGCCTCGTTCTCCGGCAGGTCAGCGGTCTGTGCGGTGGGATGCCCATGATCGGTTGCAGTGCATCCGAGTGAACGGAAACGCGCGCGGGCAATGCGCAAAGCGCTCAGGTAGCCGGCCCACGTCGCAGTGTCTTCTCCGGTTTGCCGGCCAAGCAGCTCAACGTTCTTCGTGAATCCGTGAAACTCCGGGTCGACCACCGCGTCAGGCCGGAATGTGGGCAGAATCCGTGCCTCCCAGCCCGATGCGCGGATTGCCCTGTGATCGTCGAGCGAATCGAGCGGAGAATCCGTGGTCGCAAGCACTTCAAGATGGAAGCGTTCATAGAGCGCGCGGGGCAAAAACTCCGGCGTACGCAGCTTTTCTGCGATGGTGTCGAAGTAAATGTCGGCGGTCTCGGCTGAAAGCCGTTCCTGCAATCCGAATAACTCCTGAAAGGCAAAGTCCAGCCACAGGCGCGTGGGCGTTCCACGAAACAGGAAGTAATGGCTGGCGAAGATGCGCCAGACTTTGCGCGCGTCCTTCAGCTCTGCTTGCCCGATTTCGAGATCTTCCAGAGGGACACCCTGGCTGTGGAGCATCCGGAAGACATAGTGATCGGGCTGCACAAAGAGTGTTGCCGGGTTGGGAAATGGCTCATTCTTCGCAAACCACGCCGCCTGCGTGTGTCCATGCGGGCTGAGGATTGGCAAAGCTCGAATGTGTTCATACAGAGCCTTGGCTAACTTTCTCGTCCCGGGGTCGGCTGGAAACAGGCGATCTTCGTGAATCAACATGACTGAAATCTTACTCTCTCGCTTGCCGGTAATTGGGCTCGTCAGCCTGTAAGTCGGGGTCAGCTAAAACCGCGGTGAAAATAAACTCTGGCGCACGTTACCCGCTACACGTTATAGGTCGACGATGAAACCCGGCCTCCGCGGCCGGTCCAGTTGGTGTGGAAGAACTCGCCGCGCGGCCTGTCGGTGCGCTCGTAGGTATGTGCGCCAAAGTAATCGCGCTGCGCTTGCAGCAAATTGGCGGGCAGGCGTCCGGTTCTGTAACCGTCAAAGAAGGCCAGCGCGGTAGAGAATGCCGGCGTGGGTACGCCCAGTTCTACCGCGTGAACTAGCGCCTTGCGCCAGGAGGCTTGGTAGGTGTTCAGCGCCGACGAGAAGAAGTTATCAAGCAGCAGATTTTCAATCTCCGGATTCTTGTCGAATGCGTCTTTAATCTTGCCCAGAAAGCGGCTGCGAATAATGCATCCGCCGCGCCACATCAGTGCAATTCCGCCCATGTTCAAATTCCAGCCATTCTCTTTGGCAGCAGCTTTGAGCAGCATGTAGCCCTGCGCGTAGGAGATGATCTTCGAGCAGTAGAGCGCGCAGCGAACTGCTTCAATAAACGCGGCGCGGTCGCCCTCGACGGACTTCCCCGCGGGGCCATCAAGAATCTTCGAAGCAGCCACCCGCTCTTCCTTCAACGCCGACAAGCAGCGCGCGAACACTGACTCGCCAATAAGAGTTACAGGCTGTCCCAGATCGAGCGCGCTGAATACCGTCCATTTGCCAGTACCCTTCTGGCCGGCCGTGTCCAGAATCTTATCCACCAGGGGCTGCCCATCGTCATCCTTCTTGGCGAAGATGTGGCTGGATATCTCGATAAGGTAACTGTCTAACTCGCCCTTGTTCCACTCAACAAACACTTCGTGTAACTCGTCGGCGGTCAATCCAAGTCCATGTTTCAGCAGGTCGTAGGCCTCGCAGATCAATTGCATGTCGCCGTACTCAATGCCGTTGTGGACCATCTTCACGTAATGCCCTGCGCCGTTTTCGCCCACCCAGTCGCAGCAGGGCGTGCCATCCTCGACCTTGGCGGCGATGGCCTGAAAAATGGTCTTCACATGCGGCCACGCTTCCGGATTGCCGCCCGGCATGATCGACGGCCCAAAGCGCGCGCCTTCTTCGCCGCCTGAGACGCCGGTGCCAATGAACAGGATCCCCTTCGTGGCCAGGTCCTTTGTGCGCCGGTTGGAATCGGTGAACAGCGAGTTACCGCCGTCGATGATGATGTCCCCGGCTTCGAGGTATGGCAGCAGATGATCGATCATTTGGTCCACTGTGTCGCCGGCTTTCACCATGAGCATCACGCGGCGCGGCCGCTTGAGCAGTCCGGCCAGCTCCTCCACGGAGTGAGTTCCAACCACCTGCGTGCCCTTTGCCTCATCGGCCAGAAAGTCGTCGACCTTGGATGTGGTGCGGTTGAAAACGGCAACTTTGAATCCGTGGTCGTTCATGTTGAGAACAAGATTTTGTCCCATGACTGCGAGGCCGATAAGGCCGATATCACACGATGATTCCGGCATACAATCTCCAATGACTCTCTGAGGCGTTTGCTACCAGTGAACGCGCGCCAAAACGCGCACTGTCCATGATATCGCGCGCGCCCTGCGGCACAGTGTGACCAGCTGCGTGTGCTCCCGTCAGGAACTGGGCACGTTCTCCCAATGTTTTGTTTTTGCGGAGCTCAAAACCGCATTGGTTACATAATCCACGGCCAGGCCATCGCGGAAGTCCGGCGCAACCTGGCGGTCTCTGCCCGCCGCCTGAAGAAAATCGGCAGCCTGATGAATAAAGGTATGCTCGTAACCGATCTGTAATCCGGGCACCCACCAGTTCTTCATGTAGGGATGGTCGCCATCGGTCACATGAATGCTTCTCCATCCACGCAGCCGGCCCTCATCGCGGTGATCGAAAAACTCCAGGCGATGCAGGTCGTGAAGGTTCCATTTTGCCGAGGCAAACTCGCCGTTGATTTCGAGCGTAAACTGCGCCTTGTGTCCGCGCGCGTAACGTGTGGCCTCAAATAAAGCCGTCGAGCCATTGGCGAAGCGGGCCAGGAACGAGCTGGCGTCGTCAATGTTCACCGCCTCAACCTTGCCGGTCAAGTTATGTTTGCGTTCCTTGATAAATGTCTCGGTCATGCCAGTAACTTCTGTGATAGGTCCATTCAGCCACAGCGCCATGTCGATGTTATGCGCGAGTAAATCGCCGGTAACTCCGCTGCCGGCCACAGCGGCGTCCAGGCGCCAGAGTCCTTCGCCGCCCTGGGGCAAATCTCTTGAGATTGTCCAGTCCTGCAAGAACTGCGAACGGTAGTGGAAGATGCGTCCGAAGCGGCCTTCGTCAATCAGCTCTTTCAGCAGCACAACGGCCGGAACGCGGCGGTAGTTATACCAAACCATGTTGCGAACTGCGGCTGCGTCGACGGCATCCACCATCGATTTGCTTTCCGCCAGCGTGCGCCCCAGCGGTTTTTCGCATAGAACCATCTTGCCCGCCCTGGCCGCGGCAATTGCGATTTCTGAGTGGGTATTGTTGGGGCTTGCGATATCGATGAGGTCGATGTCCGCGCGCTCTATCATCGCCCGCCAGTCCGTCTCCACAGACTCGTAACCCCAGTTATCGGCAAAGTCCCTCACTCGGTCAGCATTGCGCGCGCAAACTGCTTTCAGCACCGGTCGATAGGGAAGGTCGAAAAAACGCGGCGCCTGAAGAAACGCATTCGAGTGCGTCCGCCCCATAAATCCGTAGCCAACCAGCCCAATGTTCAGTGTCTTCTTCGCCATAGGTGTCCTTGATCTTCGAAATTAGTCCCAGCCGTGGGCGTCTCTTACCGCGATCATCGTCGCCAGCACGTCCCGCCATGTCTCCGGGGCCGTCATCGTGGCGTTGGGAAACATGCAGCCATCCCAGCAGATATGCTCAAAGGCTCTGGTCTGGGCGCCCGTCTCGTCGCGCATCCACAGCCCGGCAACTGCAACGACGTCCATTCTGCCATTCGGGTCGTTCACCAGGCAGTGACGTCCGGTCTTGTCGTGCGAGCCCGATCCAAATACCGTCCCATCATTCTGAGCCACGTGAAAATCGATCGTCCAAGGCCGCAGAATGGCTGTCAATCTTCCCAGCGCTCCCATCAACACTTTCTGATCTTTCCAATCGAAGCTCTCCGGCAGCAGCCGGTCGTCAGGAGCGTTGTATCCCAGGGTGTAGAGCAGCGTGTGGGCCATGTCCGCCTGAAAGCCCATGGTTACCGGTCGGCCGACCATCTCCAGCAGTTCCACCATCCGCCGCCAGCTATGCATCCCGCCCCAGCAGATTTCGCCCTCGGCTGCCAGGCGTTCGCCGTAGCCCTCGGCAATATCGCACGCCTCGCGGAAGGTCTCGGCGATGCGCTTTGTGTTGCCCGCCGGATAGCTGGCCCAATCGGTTGGGCTTGCAGCGGAGTCGATGCGCACAATGCCGTAGCGGCGAATGCCGATCTCGCGCAGTGTCTTCCCGATGGCGCAGGCCTTTTTGACCTGCTTGAGGAAGCTCCTGCGCTCCTCAGCCGATCCCATGGCCGAGCCGCCTCCCGTAGCAGCCCAAACGGGAGCCACAAGCGAGCCGACGACCAGGTTGCGCCGGGCAATGCCTTCGGCGAGACGCTCGAGGTTATCCCTGGTGGAGTCGATGTCCACATGAGGCAGGGCAAGAAACAAGTCAACGCCGTCGAACCCGACGCCGTCCACCACGGCCGCGGCCGTCAGGTTCAACATGGTCTCAAGGCCGATGGGCGGCTCCGAGTCGGGTCCTTTTCCTACCAGTCCGGGCCACATTGCGTTGTGGAGGGCCGGCCTTCTGTGTTGATCGGCTGTGTTCACGGTTCCAATTTTATCTCTTCCGCGACCCGTAGCGGGCGGGCAGGGGTGGTGATCGGGCACAGGGAGCACTCTCACGTGGGACTCCCGGGAATTTGCTTCAACTGTCCCCAGGGAGAAGATGAAAGCCCATTTAAATTTTAGTGTTGAATTGGTAGACCTGATCGGGATCGAACCGATGACCTCCCCGGCAAGCCGGGGCGCGCTTCCTTCTCAGCGTTTCGAGTGGATCAACGCTTGAATGGTTTTTGGTGGACCTGATCGGGATCGAACCGATGACCTCTTCCATGCCATGGAAGCGCGCTCCCAGCTGCGCCACAGGCCCACATGCAGGGGATGCAACCCTCTTATTGTCTCCGCTGAGCCGGGATTCGTCAAACCGGATCGGTCAAGCCGGAAAGCAGCCCGGCGCATTTGCCCTGGTGAGCAGAAAAACCGGAGCAGGCTTTACATTGGAAATGTTGCCGAGGAGGTCGAGCCATGCAAGCCGCCGTTGTGAATGTGCTGGGCCAGCCGCCCAGGTATCAATCGTTTCCCGACCCCATTGCCGGAGAGGGCGAGGCGCTGGTCCAGGTGCGGGCTGCCGGCCTGCACCCGGTTGTAAAGGGACGTGCCAGTGGATCGCACTACTCCAGCGACGGAGTCTTACCCTTGATTCCAGGCGTGGATGGAGTGGGGATATTGGATGGGAGCCGCGTCTTCTTCGGATTTTCCCGAGCGCCGTTTGGGTCGATGGCCGAGCGGACGGTCGTCCGCCGGTCGATGTGCATCCCACTGCCCGACGGGATTGACGATGTGCATGCCGCGGCCATCGCCAACCCGGGAATGTCGGCGTGGGTCTCAATGAAGGAACGCGCGCACGTGGTTCCCGGCGAAACTGTGCTGGTGCTGGGGGCCACGGGCGTGGCCGGGCAATTGGCCCTCCAGGTGGCGCGAATTCTGGGGGCTAAGCGTGTAATCGGGGCGGGACGGAATGTGGAGGCGATCGCGGCTTCAGACGTAGACGCGGTGATTGCTTTGAACGAACCGGAGGAAGTGGTGGTGGAGGCTTTTGCCGCGGAAGCCGCGCAGGGAATCGATGTGGTGATCGATTACCTGTGGGGCCGTCCGACAGAACTGCTGCTGGAGGCGCTTGCCAAGGGCTTCAAGACCAGTGCGACCCATCCAACGCGGCTGGTAGAGGTGGGTGAAAGCGCTGGCAGGACCATCAGCCTGCCGGGAGCGGTTTTGCGCAGCGTGGACCTGACGCTGCTGGGCAGCGGGTTTGGCGCTGCGAAGCTGGACATGATTCTTGCGGCGATTCCAGGGCTGTTTTCGAAAGCCGCTGAAGGAAGGTTGAAGATCGCGGTCGAGCCTGTTCCGTTGGCGGAGGTGGAAGAGGCATGGGGTCGGGTCGACAAGGGACGCAGGATCGTTTTTACGGTATAGATCCTCTGTGGAGCTGAGGGGCGGGAAAAATCTTTGGTCACTGGGTTGGCCAAGGACCGTGACCGGGAACACTTTGGGTGGGGTCCGGTGTCTAAGACAATAGGGAGCGCTGGACATTGGGTTTGCAGTCAGTGTCCGGTTCCCGCGCATTTCGTGGCAGGTTGGTATTTTCAGCGGCAGTTTTCGGGCGGCTGGCAGTTCGACCTCAATCGGCATTTGATTTTTTTGGCATCTGGGCGATTGGTTGGAAGCAAATTTGGCAGGTGCCAGATGTGCTTCTGTTGCGGTAAGGTGGGAGGATACTGAAGTGCAGGTGGACCTCACCATGGGCAATCTGGCCAGTGCGCTAACGCTCCAATCCGAAGAGGCGGCTCTGATAGCGGAGCTTCGAGCCGGTTCGGAAGAGGCGTTTGCCTGGCTCATTGCGCGCTTTCACCAACCCATCTATTCGCTGCTGGCGCGTACCGTGCAAGACCGCGCCGATGCCGCCGACCTGACCCAGGAAGTGTTTGTGAAAGTCTTCCGGGGAGTGGGTAATTTTCACGGCGAGTCTTCGTTGCGGACGTGGATCTACCGCATCGCGCTGCGAGAAGCCTCGAACCAGCGGCGCTGGTGGATGCGCCACAAGCAGCAGGAGACGCCCATCGACCAGGAGATGTGCGGGCGGGACGGCGGATCGCCGGTGTGCCTGAAAGATATGTTGGTTGACCCGGCTGAGTCGCCATTCGATTCAGTGGTCCATGCGGAAAACCGGGTCCGGGTTGAGGCGGCGCTGAACCGGGTGCCAGAGCCATTTCGCACCACCCTGATCCTGCGCGACATCGAAGGGTTTGTGTACGAAGAAGTGGCGGAGATTCAGGGAGTGAATCTGGGGACGGTTAAATCACGGCTGGTGCGTGGACGAGCCTGTTTGAAGGCCATCCTGACGGAGCCCGCCGCAGGTTCACCGCTGGGCGCGGGGTTTGAAGTACCTCTGGGAGAGGAGGCGCGATGAACGGTTGCAAAGAAGTGCAGGCAGGTTTTAGCGAGTATTTGGATGGCCGGCTGAACGGACGAGTGATGCAACACATTGCCGCCCACCTGGAGGAATGCGGCAAGTGCGCACGGGAATGGGCTTCGTTGCGCCAGGTGCAGGCGTCCCTGGCCGGGCTGGGCCCGGTGTCGGAGCCAGAAAACCTGCCGCTGCGGATTCGTGTGGCAGTGAGCCAGGAGCGGGCGCTCAGCCGCCGCAGCCCCTTTGCAAGCTGGAATCTGGCCTGGAAGAATACGGTGGGTCCCTTTCTGCTGCAGGCCACGGCCGGCTTTGCCAGCGCGGTTTTGCTGTTGGGAACCGTCATCGTGCTGGTCACCATGTTTGCTCAGCCGGAGGTGGCGCAGGCCAGCAAGGACGAGCCGCTGGGCAACCCCACCGCGCCCCGCCTGGTCAGCCTCTCCACAGGCGCCGGCAACAACGAAGTCGGCGCTCTTTCCGGCCCGGTGGTGGTCGAGGTCTATATCAATGGCGAGGGCCAAATGTACGACTATCGCATCGTCTCCGGCCCCTCCGACGAGGCAACCCGTTCGCAGATTGAGAACCTGCTGCTGACCAGCCGCTTTACGCCGGCGAGCTTCTTTGGCCAGCCGGTGCGCGGTTTGGCAGTGCTGTCGTTCTCCGGGGTGTCAGTGCGGGGATAGAGAAGCAAGACTTGGGGAAAAGGGAATAGGAAACAAGGAATAGAAAAGCAGGGCCCCGCTTGAACCTTCGTTCATGCGGGGCTTTTTATTGCGGTGAAATCTAGAGTTCGTCAATCGCCTTCGCCGCGGCGTTGATTGCGTCGGTGATCTTGCGGATTTGTTCCGGCTTCACGCTCCGCGAGGCTCGCGCCATGACCGCGCCCCTCAGGTTCATGAAGGCTTTCATGATCTCCGGCGAGCGGCCCCGCTCGAAACCGCGGCCTGTTTCTTCCAGGCGCTGAAACAGTTCGCCTATGCGCTCTTTGTTGGCTTCAAGAAATTCGATCCCCTGTGGGGTGAGGGAATAGACCTTCTTGTTGTTTTCGGTGGCTGAGACGGCGAGACCCTCCTCCTCAAGCATTGTCAAGGTCGGATAGATGACGCCGGCGCTCGGGGTGTAGCCGCCCGCAAGCTGCTCTTCCATCGTCTTAATGAGCTGGTACCCATAACTGGGCTGCTCAGAGAGCAGTCTCAGGATCACGAGCCTGATGTCGCCGGCATCGAACATCCTGCCTCGGCCCTCACCAAAACCGCGCCCAAAACCCCCGGGTCCGCGACCGCCAAATCCGCGCTCCGGCCCGCGGCCGCCAAAACCACGCTCGTGCCCGCAATGCCTGCGTCCACCGAATTCGTTCTCGAAACCGCCGCGTTCCTCTCTGCCGCCGCGGTCAAATTCATCGTGCTGCCCGGCAGCAAACCAATCCTTACGTGCAAAGCGTCTGGTCCAGCCTTCGTTCATTCCAAAAAATTGTGTATTCATTCTTCGATTCTCCTTCTTCGATACATCTGACGATATATCGTTGTAATGAACTAAACTATATCGAAAGATATATCTTTATGCAAGGAAAAAATGAAAATACTTTCAAAGGAAGCTTTCATGCATGCCATGAAGCACTGCGATAGGGCTTTTGCGGCCCGCACCGGGCGTTCTCTGTATGCAACGGCTTAAAATCACTCTGCCCGCAGTTGTGTGGGCTTTCAAGCGAGTTGTTCTCGCCCGGTCTGTCCGTGACACGCAAAGTCAGCGTGGCATTCCTTCTGTTTGTTCGGTGCGTCTAATCAGAGCCTGCTATAGACTTGCATGCAGGGTCTCATCATGAAGTTTTATCGATTTCGATTGCCGGCAGCTCTTTTCGCCGCTGTTTTGTTCCTCCTCGCGGGCCTCGCCCCCGCCATTTCTCGCGCCCAATCATCATCGAGCGATCCATCCAGGGCTCAGAGTTCGTCCTCCCCTGAAGTTCCGCGGGAAAAGTCGCCGTCGCTTATTGATCCGGCCGGCCCCACAATTTCGCTGGTCAGTTCGGAGCCGGTGTTCCTTATGGCCGCATCGCTGAATGCCTGCGGCTATGACGAGGGCTTGGAAGAGAGCGCGCCGGTGCGCAAGCGCGTCCGCGACGAGATGAACCAGGCGCTGGCCAAAAGCGAAGACGCCCGCGACAAACGAGATAAAATCTGCCTTTACATTGCCCAGCACCGCATGACGGGGGGAGCGCGAGACATTTCCCAGTACATTTCGCTCGCCCTTTACCTCACCCCGCCGCCGGAACTGGAGACCTCGGCAGATCTCACCGAGATGCCGCCCGACTCCACGCAGGTGGTGGAGATCCTGCCCCTGCTCAGAGACTTTGTGGCCGCTGTTGACCTGCATGGAATCTGGCTAACGACGCATCCTATCTACGACAAGGAAGAGGAGCGCCTGCACGATCCGCTCTCCAAGATGATCGTCGATACCGATTTCTATCTGAAGATGCCGGCCTCCGCCTACGAGGGGCGGCGGTTTGTGGTGGTCATCGAGCCCATGCTCTCGCCCGCCCTGGTCAACGCCCGCATTTACGGGGCGGATTACGTGGTGGTGGTGTCGCCGGTGAATGGCCAGATCCGAATGAGCGACGTGCGCCATACCTATTTGCACTACGTGATCGAACCGATGCTTTACTCGCGCGCCAACGCCGTTGACCGGACGCAGCCGATTTTGAAGACCGTACGCGATGCTCCGCTGGAATTCCGCTACCGCTCTGAAACCCTGCCTTTGACCATCGAGTGCCTCATCAAGGCCATCGAGGCGAGGACCATGGATACCGGTGTGCCGGAGTATAAAATCCCGCCCGGCGTGGACCGTTCGGCTTTGCCGCGCTATGAGCACGAGCGCCAGATATATCAGCAAAAGGTGGACGCCATTCGCGTGGCCACCGTGCGCCACGATATGACCCAGGGCTTTGTGCTTACGCAGTACTTCTACGATGAATTAATCGGTTTTGAACGGGATCCTGCGAGTCTGCGCGACACCATCGGCGAAATGGTCTACGGCATGGACGTTGACCAGCAGGTCCATCGCGCCAAGCAGATTGAGTTCGACAAGGAAGCGGATGGCGAGGTGCTGGAGCGCAGCCAGCCGCGCAAATTAACAGGATTGGATCTGGCCGAGGCAAAGCTGGCGGCAGGCGATTTGGCCACCGCAGCGGCGATGGCGCGCCAGGCGCTTGCCGAGCGCGCCGATACCCTGCAATCCGCAGCCGACGGAGCCCGCGCCAACTTCATCCTGGCCAGGGTGGCCATCATGTCTGGACATGCGGAGGACGCCATCAGCGGCTTCCAAAAGACGCTGGCCACCACCAAGGATCAGCGGTTGCTGGCCTGGTCGCACATCTATCTTGCCCGAATGCTCGATTTGGATTGCAAGCGCGACGAGGCGGTCTCCGAGTACAAGCTGGCGCTCGAAAATCGCGACGGCCGGCAGGATACCCGCTTGGCCGCCGAGCGGGGCGTCAAGACGGCCTATGCGGTCAAGGGCCACAGTTGCGAGGAAGATGCGGACGACGAACCCGGCCCCGGAGCCGGAAAGCCGGACGCATCTAAACCAGCGGGCGGAACTTCCGGTCAAACCGGGCCGGCAAAACCGCAGTAATTCGCCATATGCGTCTTTCAGCCGTGGGATTGCGTGGATAGGAATCGAACCCGTGGAAGCAGCTCTCTCTGAACTGGAAAGCGCCCTCGGGCATGGCTTTGCCAGGCCCGCGCTCCTGGTTCGCGCACTCACCCATCGGTCCCTGGTCAACGAACGGGCGGCGAGCAAACAGGAGCCTGTAACCGGGCCGGAAGAAGACGCCGGCACGGGGGACAATGAGCGCCTGGAGTTTCTGGGCGACGCGGTGCTGGGGCTGGTGGTGGCCGAAGCGCTCTTCGAGTTGCATCCAGAGTGGCATGAGGGCGAACTAACCCGCGTCCGTGCCCAGTTGGTGAGCCGCCAGCACATGGCAGAGGTGGCCCTGGCTATTGGGCTGGGCAGCCACCTGCGCCTCAGCCGGGGCGAAGACCGAGGCGGCCTGCGGCATAAAAGCACCGTGCTGTCGAATACCATGGAGGCAGTGATCGCCGCGCTGTTTCTTGACGGCGGCCTGGAGCCGGTTAGGGCCTTCGCCCGCCGTTCAGTGATGGGCGAGGCAGCCGAGCTGTTAGCCGCTGAGTTGCATTCCGGGGCGGCGCTGGGCAACTATAAATCGGCGCTACAGGAGCGCCTGCAAGCGGAGCGGGCCGGTTCGCCGGTGTACAGAATCAAGAGCGAAAGCGGCCCGGATCATCGCAAGCGGTTTCTGGTCGAGGTCAGGCTCAAAACTGAACAGGGCGAGCCGGGAAAGCCGTTGGCCCGCGGCATGGGCAGCACCAAAAAGCACGCGGAACAGGATGCGGCGCGGCGGGCGCTGGAGCGGCTGCGCAGCGCAGCGGCCCCAGCCGGCGCTCAAGCGGATGGCGCTGAAGAGGAGGGAGAAGCATCGCAATGAGCAGCGCTGCCGAAGAGCCCAATCCGCCTGGTCCGCACCTCCCGGAGCGGAGGGATTCACGGGTGCGCCTGCACCTGCCCACAGTGCCGGAGGCCCTTGCCTCTCTGCTGCAAACGATCGTGGTTGCGCTGTTTCTGCTCACCTTCTTGCTCGAACCCTACCTCATCCCCTCTGAAAGCATGGAGCACACCTTGCTGGTGGGAGATTTCCTGCTGGTGAACAAGCAGGTGTATGAACAACCGGGCAGTCTCGGCCGCTGGCTCCTCCCCTATCGCAGCGTCGCCCGTGGAGATATTGTCGTCTTTCATCATCCCCATCCCCCATTTCTGGTCAAGCGGGTGGTCGGCGTTCCCGGTGACCGGCTGCGCATTGAAGATGGAAGGGTTACGGTGAACGGCCTGCCCCTCGCCGAACCCTACGTGGCCTTCGAACCGGCCGCGGCCAATCCCTTTCGTGACGACTTTCCCGCCGCCGTTTATACCGACCCTGAAGTCGACCCGTTGTGGTGGCATCAGATGCAGAGCCTCACCCGCGACGGGGAGCTGGTGGTCCCGCCAGGAGAGTATTTCGTTCTCGGCGACAACCGCAATCACAGCCTCGACTCCCGTTTCTGGGGCTTCGTGCCCAGCTCGGAAATCGTAGCCCGGCCGGTGGTGATTTACTTCTCTCTTACCCGCCCTTCCACCACCGATGTCGAACAGGCCGCGGATGATAGACTCGGACACGACACGCAACTTTCGGCACGATTCAGGGGGTTTGCGCGCTGGAAACGTATTTTCCACGTGATTCACTAAGAACAGTGAACAGTGAACAGTGAGCAGTGAACAGTGTGCAGTGAACAGTGCGCAGTGAACAGTGCGCAGTGAACAGTGCGCAGTGAACAGTGCGCAGTGAACAGTGCGCAGTGCGCAGTGAGCAGTGGTTAGTGAATAGCTGGGTTGGCTAAGCGGCGGCGATAAATCGGGCCGCCTTGGATATCAAAGGAACTGGCTGAAATCCACCGCCGATCCTGTTGGCTAAACTGTTCACTGCACACTGCACACTGTCCACTGAAAAGAGACAGAATGACGAAGAAAAAAACTCCGCCAGATGCCCAACCCGCTCCCGCTTCCACTCCGGCTGAAGAGACGGTGGAAGAGACGCCTTATGAGGCGCTGGCAAGCATCTGTACCGTGCTTGTAATAGGCCTTTTCATTCTCACGTTTCTCGGCCAGAATTTCGTCATTCCTTCGGGATCGATGGAGAAGACGCTGCTGATTGGCGACCACCTGGTGGTGGACCGCATCACGCTTTCTCCGCCGGCGAAATGGATGCCGTTAGTTCACTATCGCGAGCCGCAGCACGGCGATATTGTGGTGTTTATCAAGCCGGTGCCCGACCCGGACGCGGACGGAAAACCGCAATACCTGTACCTGGTGAAGCGGCTGATTGGCATGCCCGGCGATCACATTCACCTCCACAACGGCATTGTCAGCATTAACGGCGTGGCCCAGGACCAGCCGCACGCCCAGCCGACCACGCTGGAAAATCATCAGGATTTTCTCGATGAATTTCCTTCCGTGCCGCCGGTTTCCGAGCCCGGAAACATGATCCCCGAAGGGTGGGAAATCGATTTTCCCAGTCACATTGTGGACGGGGATCTCGTCGTTCCTCCCGGCAAGTACTTCATGATGGGCGATAACCGGCACAACAGCGCCGATTCGCGCTTCTGGGGCTTTGTGCCCAGAGAGAATATTGTGGGCCGGCCGCTGTTCAACTACTGGTCGTTCCAGACTTCGGAAGATCAGTACGACCAGACCGGCCTGGGCAACACCGTGGCCTGGATCGGCCATGTTGCATTGCACTTCTTCAGCGATACGCGCTGGAAGCGGACCCTGCACCGGGTGAGATAAAACAGTGGTCAGTGGTCAGCGCACAGCGATCAGTCAAAAAACCGGGCCACTGCTCACCGCTCACTGCTCACTGTCCACTGCTCACTGTTCACTGATAAGACCATGACGGACGACGCTGAAGGACGGCATCGAAATCGCAGGCGGCTTTGGCTTGTCGCGGCGATGGTTGTGGCCATCCTGGCAGTGCTCATCGTGCCCCCGCTGGTCAGCATCAACCGATACAAAAGCCGGATCACTCATCTGATGGCCGCCTCTCTCGGCAGGCCCGTCCGCCTCTCGTCGGTAAATTTGCGCTTGCTGCCGTGGCCGGCTTTTGTGCTCACCGATCTGACCGTGGAAGAGGACCCGGCCTACGGCGCGGAACCTATACTCCATGCCAACTCGGTTACCGCATCCTTCCGGCTGCTTTCCCTGTGGCGGGGAAAAATCGAGATCGGCAGCGTCAGCCTGGATGAGGCCAGCCTTAACCTGGTGCGCAGCGGGGAAGGCCGCTGGAACCTCGATTCGCTCTTCCTTACGGCTGCGGCGCATGCCGGACCTGCGGAGAACGGAGGCCGCGGTGCCGTTCCCCTACCCTACCTTGAAGCCACCAATTCTCGCATCAACGTGAAAAAAGGTGCGGAGAAGCTGCCCTTTTCGCTGGTTTCAACCGATATATCCTTCTGGCAGCAAGAGCCTGGAATCTGGCGCATTCGAGTGCGCGGCCAGCCGGCGCGCACCGACCTCAGCCTGGACCTGGCTGACACAGGGCTGGTGCGCCTGGAGGCCAGAGTCAGCCGGGCGCCGGAGTTGCGGCTGATGCCGATGCACGTCGACCTCGAGTGGCGTGAAGCGCAGTTGGGTCAGCTCGCCCGCCTGGTCATTGGCTCCGACCCAGGCTGGCGCGGCGACCTGACCGGAGAACTCCACCTCGACGGCACTCCCGATGCGTCCACGGTTAAAACCCGGCTGCGCGCCACCGGCGTTCACCGCGCCGAATTTGCCCCCGCCGCGCCCATGGACTTCGACGCCCAATGCGGCTTTAATTACCACTATTCCACCCGCACTCTCGACAATCTGATCTGCGATTCTCCCCTTGGCGATGGCCGCATCCATCTTGCCGGGGACCTGCCGGGCAAAGGAGGGCATCCGCAATTTTCAGTGGAGCTCGACGGGGTTGCGGTCGCCGCCGGACTGGACGCACTACGAACCGTCCGCAGCGGCTTTGGTCCCGGCCTGGAGGCTGGGGGCGCCATCAGCGGCAAGATCGCCTATGCCGAAGGCTCTGCCGAGAACAATTCGCTGCCCGAACCGCCCCAACGCGCGGTGCGGACAAAAAGCCACTCCACCAAGCCGGTTCCCGCTTCTGGAGGTCCGTTCACCGGAAGCCTCACTGTGGATAACCTTCAACTGAGCGGGGACGCGCTCAGTGCGCCTCTCCGTCTTCCCAAGGTGGTTTTGCAGCCGGTCGCCGCCGGCGCCGGCCAGCCCGCGGCACTTGCGGCCACCGTGGCCATACCCGCTGGCGGTGCAATGCCTCTCACGGTCAATGCCCGAGTGGCGCCTTCGGGCTATAAGCTGACCATCCACGGTCAGGCCAGCCTTGCGCGGGCAAGGGAGATGGCGCATGTTGCCGGTTTGCCCAATGCCGCGCTGCTCGATTCGCTCGCCGGCGACCCCATCTCCGTGGACCTCAGCGCCGACGGCCCGTGGCTATCCTCCCAAACAACTCCGTTCCGCAGCACTTCAAGTCCCGCAGGCGCCAACCAGCCGCCTGCCGTTCCGCAAGCGGCGGATCAAGCTTTGGATCAGCGCGCAGAGCCGCTCACCGATCGATTGAGCGGGGTTGTTACATTGCGTCACGCCAGCTGGAAGACCGGCTTTCTGGCCAGTCCTGTAGAAATTTCCACTGCTGCGCTGCACCTTGGCGGCGCGGACAATCGCTGGGACCCGATTGTCTTTACCTACGGGCCGGTAACCGGGACTGCGCGCCTCAGCCTGCCTGCGGGCTGCGAAGCCGCACAACCCTGCCCGCCGCATTTCGATGTGGAGTTCGGAGATCTGGACGCCGGCACCCTGCAGGCGGCGATTCTGGGTGCCCGCGAGCGCGGCACGCTGCTTTCCACGCTGCTCGATCGGCTGCGTCCCTCGTCCGCGCCGGTCTGGCCCCAACTCGAGGGCACGATCGAGGCCGAGTCTCTGATTCTCGGGCCGGTCACCCTTTCCGAGCCTTCGGCAACTCTGCGCATCCTTCCTGCCGGGGCAGAAATCACCGGATTGGATGCAGGTTTGCTCGGTGGCCGCATGCACGGTGAGGGCACGTTGCAGACGGGAGACAAGCCCGCCTACTCGCTCAAAGGAACCTTTGAAAAGCTGAACCCCACAGCCGTGGGCCAATTGCTAAATCTACGATGGTCCGGCGGGGACTTCGACGCCGACGGCCAGGTTGATCTTTCCGGGTTCACTGGCGCAGATCTGGCGGCTTCAGCCAAGGGGACGCTGCACTTCGAGTGGCGGCGCGGAGTGGTTGCCGCAAGCCCCGGTCCAGCGTCTCTTATACTGCCAATTGGCCGTTTCGATCGCTGGACCGCCGACGCCGAAATCGCCAACGGCGCCGTCACGCTCAAACAAAATCAGCTTCGGCAAGGCGCTCGCAAGCGAGCCCTCCAGGGCGCAGTCACCTTTGCCGCCCCGCCGAAAGCCGCAACTGCCGCGCCCAGGGCAGCGCAGCCAAGAAGGCGCTAAGTCCGTCTCTGTCATCGCTCAGATCGTTAAGAAAAAGGCCGCTACTCGTTGGCCTCAATGCGCCGCCCGTGCGGGTCCTGGAAGGGCCGGGTGTTGACCTTGAAGAGCGGTGCGAAAGTACGCAGCTGGCTGCGGCTCAGCGTCACCTCCTGCTCAAAGACGAACCAGCGCACCCCCTCAGTGCAGGGAGGAGTGGTCAGCGAGCCCATGTACGTCCAGTAGCCGCGATCGGCGGGCAGCAGGCCGCCGGGGTTCACCATATCCGCGACCTTCTCGCTTGATCCGGCCTTTTGCGGAAGGTGCGGCCACAGAGTTGCCAACTCCGCGTTCGGCTTGGCGATATCCTCCAGCAGCCGGACGGCCACAATCGCGATCTTGCCGTCGGCGCTTTTGTGCACCAGCTGGACGTCCATGTCAGAGAGCTTGCCCTTCACGGTTTCCTCGCTGGGGTGATGAAAGACGAATTCGACGAGGTCGTAGCGCACGCCGCCTGCCAGCATGTAGCTGCCGGGGTCCACATGGCCAACAATGGCGTGCCCGTTGTTTTCCAGGGTCACCGGCCCGGCCATGTAGTGGAACTCAAGGGGCGCAAGCCTGGTGTTCAAATGCGCGTGGCGAATATCGATGGGCGCCTGCTCATGGCCTTGCGAGCAGACTTTCCACGCCGGGTCCAGCTTGCTCCAGGCCAATGCCCCGCGTTTGCCCTCGTAATCCCAGGGGGTGGTGGACTGCGCGGAGACCAAAGCGGTTGCGGTCAGCGCAAGAGCGGCAAGTGCGGCGAAACGCCCGGGAAAGCGCATGGATGGTAGCTCCTTAAGAAAGAGACGCTTGCGCGTCCCTGAGAATTCTAAGCCATGGACGCGCGGGAGGGGAAAAAGAATGGGACCCATCGCTTCCAGGGTCCCATCTTTGTTCGCGTCGCTGGGGTTTAGCTACTTTGCAGCGGCCTTCAATCCCGCCTGTTCGGCCAGCGCGGCGGCCTTGTCCGTGGCTTCCCACGTAAACTCCGGCTCGGTGCGGCCAAAGTGCCCGTAAGCGGCGGTCTTCCGGTAAATGGGCCGGCGCAGGTTCAGGCTCTCGATAATGCCCTTGGGGGTCAAAGAAAAGTTCTTCCGCACCAGCTCGGTGAGCTTGGCCTCGCCTACCTTCCCGGTGCCGAAGGTCTCAATGCGCACGCTCACCGGCTCGGCCACGCCGATGGCGTAGGCAAGCTGCACCTCGGCTCGCTCGGCCAGGCCGGCGGCCACAATGTTCTTCGCGATGTAACGCGCCATATAAGCCGCCGAGCGATCCACCTTGGTCGGGTCCTTGCCGCTGAATGCGCCGCCGCCGTGACGGCCCGCGCCGCCGTAGGTGTCCACAATGATCTTGCGGCCGGTCAGCCCGGTGTCGCCCATGGGCCCGCCGATCACAAATCGACCCGTCGGATTGATGTGGTACTTGGTGTGCTCGTCGAGCCACTCGGCCGGCAGCACGGCCTGAATTACGTATTTCAGAATGTCGGCGTGCAGTTCCTCATTGCTCACGCTCTCTGAGTGCTGGCTGCTGATCACCACGGCGTCAATGCGCGCGGGCTTGCCGTTCTCGTCGTACTCCACCGTCACCTGGCTTTTGCCGTCGGGGCGCAGGTAGGGCAGCTTGCCGCTCTTGCGCACCGCGGTCAACTGGCGGCAAAGCTTGTGGGCCAGCGAAATGGCAGCGGGCATCAGCTCCGGGGTTTCGTTCGACGCGTAGCCGAACATCATGCCCTGGTCGCCGGCGCCGCCCGTGTCCACGCCCTGGGCAATGTCGCCGGACTGCTTGTTGATGGAGGAGATCACGGCGCAGGTATTGGAATCGAAGCCATACAGCGCGTTGTCGTAGCCGATCGAGGCCACTACGCCGCGCACCAGGCTCTGGAAATCGACATAGGCCTTGGTGGTGATTTCGCCGGCTATGACCACCAGCCCGGTGGCCGTAAGGGTTTCCGCGGCCACTCGGCTGTAAGGGTCCTGCTCCAGGCATGCATCCAGAATAGCGTCGGAGATCTGGTCGGCAATTTTGTCCGGATGGCCTTCGGTGACTGACTCAGAGGTAAACAAGAAACGATCGCTCAACTTCGGACTCCTCCCCAATAAAGGGACTTTTGAGTTGTGGCCTGTCGCGATGACTGCTTCGCGCCGGTTGAGCCGTCGAGAAGAACCGGGGCCAGGTCTCCTCGCACGTTCGCCCGCATCGGTAAGACTCACCTGCGCCGGCTGGCCTGAGCCTGAGGGCGCATCCATCTATGGTAATCGCGCGGGATGGTCGCGGGCAAAGACTCGCAGCGAATGGGGAGTAATTCAGCTTGAAGGGCCCCGCAGGTCCCGCAAACCGCTCCTCAGTTACTTTGGAATCAGCGATTGAACCAGGACAGCACCCGGTCATAGGCAGAGTGGAACCAGGAGTACACTGCGTGCTCTGCAGCCCGGAGCTCAACCGTGGGCAGCACGGTGGGCCACCAACCGGCGCGGAAGCCGAAGTAGCGGAACGTGAGGTAAGCCGCGGCCGCAATCACCGCCAGCAGCAGGATGGCGCCGGCCCAGCGCAGCCGGTTCTCAACAGCATCATGGCGCAAAATACGGGCCTTGCCCACATTGGAAGCAAAGTCCATCCAGCTGCGGTCGTCCTCGATCACCTGTCCTGAGGCGATATACGCTTTAAGAAAGCGCTCGGTCCAATCCTGCTGGTCAAGGCCGATTGCACCCACGTAACCGCGCACAATTCCCTTGCTCAAAATGCCACCGGGGAGTTGGCGAAACCGTTCCTCTTCCAGCGCGACGAGGTGTCGCTGGCTGATCTTGGTAACCTCGGTAATCTCTTCCAGCGCGATGCCGCGGGCTAACCGCTCCATGCGCAGGTCTTCTCCAAAGCTTCCCATCGTTGACCGGAAAACAGGGTTAAACCCCTAACGAATTACCCCTCAACAATAAACCGGGTCTCGGCCCCAGTCAAAGCGATTTAGCGGCTTTTTGCTTTTATTTTCATCAGCCTGAGGCCATCGCGCCCAGTCCGGGAACATTTGCTAAGTATCCAACTCGGGGCTTGGAAGTGTGACGCCTGCCTCACTGTCTCCCTCCCCCTCGCGCGATCCGCTTTTGACCTGCATCGCGCGCAGGCTTCCGCCGGTCCCGGCTGTTACCCTTGAAGGCGAAGGTTTTCATCCGGATTTCTTTTCTCCGCGTGATTGGAGCCATGCTCAGCAATGAATAAGCTCATCTTTGCAAATCTGGTGCAACGGCCGGTGCGCTCCATCATCAGCATTCTTGCTGTGGCCATTGAAGTCATCATGATTTTGTCCATTGCCGGCATTTTTATGGGCATGCTGAACGACACCAAGCAACGCGAAAACGGCATTGGCGCCGACCTGATGGTGCGCCCTCCGAATGCAAGCATCATGCTGGGGGTCAGCGGCGCCCCCATGTCCGCAAAGATTGCTGACGTCATTCGCAAACTGCCTCATGTGGCCGTGGCCTCACCCGTCAATCAAAAGTTTCTCACCGCGGGCAAAATTGAAGTCATCTTCGGTATCGACTATCCCAGCTTCAACGCCCTCAAGCCCTTTGTCTTTATCGCCGGCGGCCCGTTTACCGGACCCGACGATGTGATTGTGGACGATGTCTTTGCCAGCTCTGACAAGGGCTATCACGTGGGAGATACGATCAAGGTTCAGGATCACGACTTCCGCATTTCGGGCATCGTGGAGCATGGCAAGGGCGCGCGCAAACTGTTACCCCTCGAAACCATGAACAAAATCAACGACGCCGAGGGCAAGGCCTCGATGTTCTATATCAAGTGTGACGATCCGGCCAACGACAACGCTGTCATCCAGGAAATTCATGCGGTGCCCGGCATGGCGGACTACCCGGTTGAGACCGTCGACGAATGGTTGGAAGAGATGACGCCAGACAAGCTGCCGGGCTTTAACGTCGCGCTCGATGTGGTCACGTTCATTGCGGTGGTTGTTGGCTTCCTGGCCATCTTCCAGTCGATGTATACGGCAGTGCTGGAGCGTACGCGCGAGATCGGCATTCTCAAGTCGATGGGCGCATCCAAGCTGACCATCGTGGACGTGGTGGTGCGCGAAACCGCGGCCATGGCGCTGGCCGGAGTCCTGCTGGGCATTGCGGGCACATACGCTGTCAGGATGCTGATGATCCACGTGTTTCCTACCCAGCACTTTGAGATTACCGGCCTTTGGATTGCCAAGGCTGCCGGCATTGCCTTTCTGGGAGCGATCTTGGGCGCGCTCTATCCGGCCTGGCTTGCTGCCCGCAAGGACCCCATCGACGCGCTGGCCTACGAGTAGTTCCTCGATTCAATCCCCGCGGCGAAAGCTGGGAATAGGCAGCCGCTTTGCAAGCCGGGCCGAGGCCTGTGTATGATTGCCCTTCCTCAAAAAGGAGACACAGGCGTTGCAAATCAAGAGTGTTTTCTGTGCATTGGCATTGCTGGCCGCGAGCGCGGCCTGCGCTCCGGGTCAGAGCACAATCCCTGCTGCCGTGTGGCGCATTCCCATTGGAACTCCCGTGGCAAACCCTGGCGGCCATAATCCAGCCCACGGCGCCACCAACATCGACGACGGATTTTGGCAGGGCGCGCCGGTGGGCGGCTTTGGCGCGGGAACATTTTCGCGCAGTTATCGCGGCCGCTTCGAGCGCTGGCACGTGAAGGCGGGCATACACAAGTACCAGGACGTTTCGGCCAATCAGTTCGCTGTTTTCGCGCAGCGCCAGGGTGAAGCGCCGGTCTCCATGGCCTTGTCTGTCGGAGCGCCGCAGGGCGGGGCGTTGAGCAGTTGGAACTGGAGTTACCCGGCCGGCGATGGCGATTATGCCGCTTTATATCCCAAGAGCTGGTTCGCGTACGGGACCAAAGCGCTGCCGGTGAAGCTCACCGTGGAGCAGTTCTCGCCTCTTTTGCCCAATAACTACAAGGAAAGCAGCTATCCCGTGGCCGTTTACCGCTGGACGGCGGAAAATCCCTCTGACAAGCCAGTCACCGTTTCGATTCTCTTCTCGTGGACCAACATGGTGGGCTGGTTCCGCGACACCTTGCGAACCTTTGACGGCGCCCTCAACGACGGAAATATCAACCGCCTCGTTACCGAAAAAATCGATGGCGGCCAGGTCAGCGGCATCGTCTTCGACCGGCTGCGCCAGGGGCCGGTCAGCGAAGAGTGGGATGGGCAGTTTGCCATCGCAACGCTTCCCGGCGATGGCGCCGAAGTTACTTACCTCACCACCTATCCCGCCGCGGGCGATGGCTCCGAGGTGTGGACGCCTTTCTCGAAGGATGGCCGCCTGCCCAATCTGGCCCAGCCCGTGGCCTCCAGCGGCCAGCCGTTTGCCGGCGCAATTGCGGTGCGATTCATGCTCGGTCCTCATGAAAAGCGTCTGGTTCCCATGGCCCTCGGCTGGGATCTGCCTGTGGTTCAATTCGGCGGCGGCCGGAAATGGATTCGCCATTACACCCATTTCTTTGGTGCGCAAGGTACACATGCCTTCGCAATCGCCCGCACCGCGCTCGAGCACAACCAGGCTTGGAGCCAGGCCATCGACGGCTGGCAGAAACCCATCGTGACCGACGAAAGCAAGCCACTCTGGTACCGGGGAGAGCTATTCAATGAGCTCTACGATCTGGCCGACGGCGGCACGCTCTGGGCTCACGAGCGCGACGGCCTCGGAAATCCCGCGCACCCTTCCACCAGGGACCACGATAGCTTTACCTACCTTGAATGCTTCGACTATCCCGACTACGGCAGCGAGGATGTGCGTTTCTACGGCTCCTTTGCGCTGTTGCGCTTTTGGCCGGAGCTGGATAAGCAGGAGCTCCGCGAGTACACCGATACGATTCCCGAATCCAATCCCCAACTCTACGTCTGGGGTTGGAAGAGCACCCGCGAGCATCGTCTGGTGGAGATGCCGCGCAAAGTGGCAGGCGCCGTGCCTCACGATCTGGGGTCGCCCGGTGAAGATCCGGTGGTCAATCCCAGCCAGTACAACTATCAGGACGTAACCAACTGGCGCGACATGAATTCGAAATACGTGCTCATGATCTGGCGCGACTATTTCCTCACCGGCTCAAAAGACGACGCCTTTCTCCGCTACAGTTGGCCCGCGATCAAGCAGGCCATGGAGCACCTCAAGCAGTACGACACCGACGGAGACGGGCTCATTGAAAACGGGGGTTTCCCCGACCAGACTTACGATGACTGGATCGCCACCGGCGAGAGCGCTTACACCGGCAGCCTCTACCTGGCCGCCCTCAAGGCCACGGCCCGCATCGCGCAGAAGATGGGTGAGCCGGCCACAGCCGCTGCGTACGGCGCGCTCGAAAAACGAGCCGCGGCAGCTTACGTAAACAAGCTATGGACCGGCGAATACTTCCGCTACGACGTGAAGGGTCAGGACATTGATGCGGTGATGGCCGAGCAGTTAGCCGGTCAGTGGTACGCCGGCATCACCGGCCTGGGCGACCTGGTTCCGAAGCCCATGCGCGTCTCCGCGCTGCGCAAGGTTTACTCGACCAACGTCCTCCAATTTGCCCACGGCCAGATGGGCGCCATCAACGGCATCGCCCCTGACGGCACCGCGCTGCACACCAACCCTCAGATCGACGAAGTCTGGACCGGCGCCACTTTTGCCGTGGCCAGCCACATGCTCTCCGAGGGGCTCACCAATGAGGGTTTCGCCACTGCCAAGGGAATCTACAACGTAGTTTGGCGCGATCGCGGCTATTTTTTCCGCACCCCTGAGGCCTACGACGCCAACGGCCTCTACCGCGCCAGCATGTACATGCGCCCCTGCTCTATCTGGGCCATGGAGTATGCGCTCGACCCTAAATAGCCTCTTAACCCAGCAAGTTCAGAGATTTGTGCAGAAAACCACGGCGGGCCGCAAAAGGCCCGCCTTTCGAATTTCGAAAAAATATTTTTATCTCCGACACAAATCTCAACTAAACTCTTCAGTTAAGGCGCTCAAATCATCCGGAGCGCTGGTTCCCTAGGCACATTCCACCCGCAATCTCAAACACAAAATAATTCCTGCAAGATAACCAGCAAGTTGCGAGGAAAACATGAATCGACCTTCCTGGAGGAGTTTCTCGTGGTACGGCTTGGTGTCTCTGGCCGTGCTTGTGTGCGCGCTGCCTACCCTGGCACAGCAAACGCTGGGTTCGCTGAACGGCACCGTGCTCGATCCATCGGGAGCCGCGATCTCCGGCGCTTCGGTCACTGTGACTAACGCTGCAATCAACGTCACAGAGACCACCACCACGCAGAGAACCGGTTACTTTCAGATCTTCAATCTTCCCGTTGGGACCTATTCCGTAAAGGTCGGCCAGGCTGGCTTCGATACCACGCAGATTGCGGCAATTGCTGTCCAGGAAGCTCGCGCAACCACCATCAACGTAACGCTGAAGGTCGGCCAGGCGTCTGAATCCGTCGAGGTCACTGCCAATCCCCTGCTCAACGCCACTGACATAACCAATGGCTATACTCTCGACAAAACGCAGATTGAGCTCACGCCCCTGGCCACCGGCAGCTTCACCCAGTTGGCCGTGCTTTCGCCGGGCGTCAGCGCCGAGTTGCTGGCCAATCTCGACACCAACGCCGGCCTGGGCAACCAGCCCATCTGGGCCAACGGCCAGCGCGACACCTCCAACACTTTTCAGATGGACGGTGTCGACGTCACCAATATCTTCAACGGCAAAAGCTCCAGCAACGCCAATTCCCAGCGCTACAACTTCGGGGTGGGCGAAACTCCTTCTGTCGCGGGTGAAAACGGGACTGGAACCTCGGTGTATGAGTCCAATGGCAACAGCCTGCCGTCGCCGCCGCCCGAGTTTATCCAGGAGATGCGCGTCAACACCTCAATGTACGACGCCCAGCAGGGGGCAACCAGCGGCGCCCAGATCGACGTGAACACCTCCACCGGAAGCAACAAGTGGCATGGCCAGTACTACGGCACTTTCGGCAACAATTCCTTGAACGCCGCGCCATTTTTCTTCAAGCAACAGTACCTGCTTACCTCGGAGCAGGGCGTAGGCTCATTTCCAGAGTCCATGGCCAATCCCGCCATTCACCGCTGGACCACCGGCGCAACGGTAGGCGGACCGGTCGTCAAAGACAAGCTCTTCTTCTTCCTCGCCTATCAGCATGGATACAACTCTGACCAGGGCACCGGCCTTTCGCAGTTCAACGTGCCTTCAGGCCTCACCGATAACCGCACCACTACCGGCGCCGGAAACCTGGAGGATGCACTCACCAGTTGGAATGGGGGAACACCGCTGTCGGTGACCATCGACCCCGTTGCCATGGCGGTGATGAATGCCAAGCTGCCCGACGGCAGCTATATGATCCCGTCGTCGCAAAACTCCGCGCCCTATGCCTACGGCGTGCCCAACGTCAACCTGATCGGCACCTCTGTCTTCACCACCGATCAGGCAACTGCGTCGCTCGATTACGACTTGAGCAAGAAAGACCGGCTTTCGTTCAAGTACTACTACCAGTACGATCCTCTCAACAGGCCTTACGGTCTTTCCCAAACCGGCGGGTTTCCATTGACCCAGGAAAACGGATCGCAGGTGGGCGCGCTCGACAACACCATCGCCGTCAGTCCACGCTTCAACTGGGAACAGCGCCTGGGCTACGTGCGCATGTATTCCTACAGCTACGATCGGCAAACGGTTTTGCCCGACGCGACTCTTGGCCCAACTTTCGGCATTGGGGCAGGCAACGACACCTCCGTTGCCCCCGCACTTACGCCTGGAGTTATGCCTGGTCTCTTCATGGAGTCTTTTGCCTCAAATTACTCCGTCGATTCCCCGTCTCTTTACGCCGGCCCGTACAGCACCGAAAGTACAACCATCAACACCGGCTATTATCAAAACCGCCTTAATCCTTCCACCAACGCAATCTTCACGTTTGGAAGGCATACGCTGGTCGCCGGCGGCGGGTTCAGCTACACCCAGTTGAACATCGAGAACAACCGCCAGGGTCTCTTGAATGTCGAGACCTACAGCTTCAAGGACTTTCTCGAAGGCGATGTCTACAAATCGAATGTGCTCGACAGCATCGATCCCACCACTCACAGGAACAACTCCGATCGCTACTACCGCTCCAACGAAGTCGAGGCCTATCTGCAAGATAAGTGGCAGATGCTTCCCAATCTGAGCATCACTGCCGGTGTGCGCTATGACTACCACGGTGGACTGACTGAAAAGTATGGGAATATCTTCAACTTCGATCCCGCGCTGTATAGCGTTACCGGCACCAGCACCACCGGGTTTACCGTGAACAACGCCGGATTCGTGGTGGCGCCCAACAACCACTACGCTGGCAGCATTCCATCCACCAACCTGGCCAGCGGCGACTCTACCCTCAATGGCCGCCAGTGGGGCATTTCGCCGCGCATCGGCTTTGCCTGGTCGCCCAGGCAAAATGAAGGCCGGGTGGTCATCCGCGGCGGCGCCGGCCTCTACTACGACCGCGGCGAGCTATTCACCTACCTGTCGCAGCCTTACGGCTCAGCCGGTGGTGGCGGCGTTTTTGGCGTCACCCAGTCCCAACCCTTGGTGACCAACGTAAACGGCAACGGCTACACGCTCGAAAATCCGCTGGGCGCCCCAAGTTACGTCCCTCCCAGCGCCAATCCCGCCAACATCAACCTCGCCCTGCAAACTCAGCTCAACAACATGACCGGGTCCGACACAATTTACGACGTCAATAACAACCCCATGACGGTCCCCGATTGCGGCGCCCTCGATAACCAGGAAAACTATCTGGAC
>JBEKEQ010000033.1:0-33752 GCA_050013735.1 Occallatibacter sp. | reverse complement strand
CGTCTGTGCCCTGCGCTGCCAGTTGCCACTCCCACTCGTGGGGCAGACGCTTGCCGGCCCATTTCGCGTAGGCCCGCGCATCCTCGAGTGAAACCCAGGTAACGGGGCGGTTTTCCCAGCCCGGCGGATACGCGCCGTTCTTCCAGTTGCGGAGAAAGTTCATCGTGTCGCGCGGAGCGTACTTTGTGGCGTCAAGGAATTGCTTGAACTGGGCGTTGGTGACGGGAAACTTGTCGATGAAAAACGGGGCCACGCCGATGGTTTTCTCGTGGAAGCGGCGCGGCGTGTCTTCCCAGGCGAACTGAACATCGACGCCGGGATTTCCGCCGCCCTCGATTTCCGTGCCCTGCACCTTGAACACGAATGGGCCGCCGGGTATGCGCACCATGCCGGCGGGCGCATCGGAGGCGGGCTTGGTGGGGGGAATCGGAACCATGGTCTGTTGCAGCACCTTCGACTCGTGGGCGTAGGAGGCGAGTGGTTTGGCGGTCAGCTCAGCCATATGGCTTAGCAGAGCTTTGATTTCCGCGCTGGGCTCGCCGGGAGCGGCCAGGATTGCGCCAAAGCCATTGGCTTCCAGATCGAAATTGAGCACGGAGCCCTGGCTGTCTGTCTCAGGCTTCAATTCTGTGCCGTGGTAGAGATCGAAGTAACGCATTCCGGGCGTGGGTGTCACGTCCATCTGCCGGCCGGTGATGTTGTAGCCGGTGCGGTTGACGATGGTCCAAACTGTTTCCTGGCCGAGCGGCCAGCGGCTGGCGTAGACGCCGTAGTTGTGCATGGGATAGTGCGGCTCCCAATCGGGGCTGATGAGGAAAGATGCGACGCCGTGCTCGATGGCGGATATGCGGCGCGCGGCCTCGGCATCGCGAGGGTTGATGCCGATCCAGATGCCCCAGACGTTCTCCCAGCTCTCCCAGCCTTCGCCGTTAAAAAAGGCATATTGCAGGTTGCTGGTGTGGTCCAGGTTCCAGCGGTCGCAGACGTTGACCATGTGGCGGGTTTCAAGCCACTTGAACTGATCGACCATGGGAACAAAGGGATAGTTGTAATAGCCCCAGTTCATCAGGTTCCAGCTCACGTCTTCGTCGGTGGGACCGCCTTCCGGCTCGAAGGCCAGTGGATGGCCGGCCTGTTCCGCAGCCAACGGAAAGCTAAGCGGAACGCCGTCCTGGGTGTCTCCATTGATGCCGTCGGCGTTGAGCAGCTTCATGCGTTCGGCGATGGCCTGCGGCCAGGGCTGGGCCGGCTCGCGGGTTCCCTGGTCCCACATCATCATGGGAAACAGCACGCGCACGCCACGGCGATGGAAATCGGCGACCATCTGCTTGACGCCATCGAGGCCGCCGGGCATTGAGGCGACCATGTCGAGCTGGTTGCGGTCGTCGATGCCCATGTTCGGATAGGTGGACCAGACGAGCACAGAGTCAATGCCGCCGTAGCGCTTTTCGAGGTCGTCAAGATAGCGGTCGACGGTGTAGCGGCCGGCCACGGGATCATAGAAGTAACGGTCCTGAACCATCATTTGCGGCTGGATTAAGCTGGACTGAGTCCAGCGCAGCTCGGGCAGCAGGTAGCGCGAAGGATCGTAGCCGGTACGGATGCGGCGCTCGGAGCGCCAATGTTGCAAATCGCGAAGCCAGCGTTCATGCGTGAGGGGCGGGCACGCCCCGTGAAGCGGATTGTCCCAGACGTTATACAGGCCGGTGCAATCGGGCGCGGGAATCTGCTCGCTCTTGGGTGGGTATTGCGTGTCCTGCGCTGCGGCGGCGAGGGTCATTGCGCCTGCCAGAATTCCGAGACTGATGGTGCGAAGCATTTGGTGTGTTTCCCTTCAAAATCATGCTGCTTAATGTGCAAAAGGTTACGCGTGCTTTGCCAGAAAGGCATCTACCTCAGCCCTGGACGGCATGGAGGCTTGCGCGCCACGCCTAGTTACGGAGATGGCAGCGGCGGCGGAGGCAAAGCGGGCCGCGGTCCACGGGTCGCGGCCTTCGAGCAGCGCAACGGCGAATGCGCCGTTGAAACAATCGCCTGCGCCGACGGTGTCGATGGCATCGACCTTAAAGGGACGCACCCAGCTCGCTTTGCCGCTCGCGATGGCGACATACGCACCCTCCGCGCCACGCTTAAGCACCACGCCGAGCAGGCCTTTGGCCAGCAGGCGCTCGGCGCCCTCCTCAGGCTTGAGCGTGTCTCCTAGATAGAAGGCTGCCTCCGTCTCGTTGGGCGTGAACCAGGCGGCCTGACTCCAGATTGCCTCGGGCAACGGCGCGGCGGGAGCGGGATCGAGCATGACGGGGACGCGGGCCTCCGCGCAGAGGGCAAGGACGTGGCTGACAGTCTCGATAGGCAGCTCCAACTGGCAGAGAACCATGCCTGCGGAGCGGATCAGGGCGGCGTGACGATCGACCGCGGCGGCATCGACCTTGCCGTTTGCGCCGGGAACAACGACGATGATGTTTTCGCCGTTTTCGGCTACAAGGATTGGAGCTACACCGGAGGGGCCGGCTACGCGCTCGACGGCGGCGGTTGCAACGCCCGCGGCAGCGAGATTGTCGAGCAGGGCCTGGCCAAAAACATCTTCGCCCACCATGCCCACCATTTGCACCGGATAACCCAGACGCGCCGCGGCGACGGCCTGGTTGGCGCCCTTGCCGCCGGGGGTGGTGTCAAAACCGGTGCCGGTGACGGTTTGGCCGGCGACAGGAATCTGGCGGGTATGCGCAACCAGGTCGATGTTGATGCTGCCCACGACAACGATCGGCTTGGGGGCGGTGTTCATGATTCAAGCCTCAGAAAAGCGGAGCAAGGGCTACGGCGCACAGGCCGAGCGCGAAGAAGATGAACATCCAGAGTAGAAGTTTTTTTGCCGAGTGGGGCGCCTGGGCGAACTCATGCCACACAAAGACGCCCCAGCAGGCGGAGATCATGGTCGCGCCCTGGCCGATGGTGTAGGAGACGGCCGGGCCCACCAGGTGAGCCCGGGATGCGACGAAGTTGGCCACCGCGCCGGTGCACCAGATGAATCCCCCCAGAGTGCCCGCCAGGTGCCAGCCGAGCGGCGCGCCCATGTAGTCAGCAATGCCGACCGGAGGCTTGCCGTCGAGCGGCCTATACATGAGCAGCAGGTTGGCGGGCAGTGTAGAGATGAGTACGCCGAGGGCAAAGAAGAATGCGATGGCGTAGGGGCCGGGGTCCGCGGAAAAGTGCACGCCTTTCATGGCGCGGGCGACGAAGGGATAGAAGCAGCCCATGAGCACGCCGCCTACGAGGCTGAGAACGATGCCGCGTACGCTGGCCGACTTGGTTTGGGCCTCGCGCTTGCGATAGGCCGCGGCGTCGAAAACGATGGCCACGGCGACTAAGGCGACTCCGCCAAAGAGGAGCAGGGGATTGCCGGCCGGGCTGATGAAGTAGTTCGATACCGCGCCAACAATGAGGGCCAGGCCGATGCCGACGGGGAAGGCCACCGCCAGGCCGGCCACCTCGATGGCGGCAACGATGAGCAAATTGGCGATGTTGAAGATGATGCCGCCAACGAAGGCGGAGACAACGCAGGCGATGGGGGTTTGGGCCGCATCGGTGAGGAATGGAGGGTCAATGGGACCATGGCTGCCGGCGGTGGCTCCCCAGAAGACGGCGCCGGCGGCCAGGCCGATGGCGTAGTCCCAATAAAAGAGCTGAAAGCGAAAGCCGGGACAGAGCTTGAGGGTGTTGGCCCACGACCCCCAGCACAGCATGCTGAGGAGCATAAGAGCGAGCGCGATTAGGTAGGTTTGAGGAAGGAACATGCCGGTAGGCTCCGTTTGCAGATTGTTCCGCGGTAAACACGAAACATAACGCGTGGGCCTAGGTGGGCGCAAATGGAGTATGGCGTTCCGGTTATCGGAGGGGTCGTGGATTGCCGTGCAGGGATGCGGGCTACTGCTTCGCTGCCTTCACAGCTTCAGTGAGCGCGGGGACGACTTCGAAGAGATCGCCGACGATGCCGTAGTCGGCTACTTCGAAGATGGGAGCGTCAGGGTCTTTGTTGATGGCCACAATGCACTGCGAGCCCTTCATGCCGACCAGGTGCTGGATGGCCCCGGAGATGCCGACGGCCAGGTAAAGCTTGGGCGCGACCGTTTGGCCGGAGCTGCCCACCTGGCGCTCCATGGGCAGCCAGCCGTTGTCGCAGATGGGGCGCGACGCGGCCAGCTCCGCGCCGAGGGCGGCGGCGAGATCCTGAACGAGGGGAAGGTTGTCGGCGTCCTTGATGCCGCGGCCTACGCTGACGATCATTTGCGCGGAACTGAGGTCTACCGTTTGTGACGAACCGCGGAAGGGCTCGCCGGGGGTGGTGTGGATCTGGCCGGGATCGATGGCCGGCGTGAAGGTTGTGATTTGGGCTGAAGGCGCGGCTGATTCGGGCGCGTCAGCACGAAAGGCCCCGGCTTGCACGGAGACAAAGCAGGGGCCGGCCCCGGTGGGCCGATAAGCGCCGTTGAGACGGCCCTGCATCAACTGGCGGGTGAAGACGGGGCCTTCGGCGATGGCCACGACGTCTCCGATGAGCACCTGGCCGAGTCGCGCCGCGAGCGCGGGGGCGTAGTCACGAACCTGGTAGGTGTGCGGGAAGACCACTTGCGTGGGGCTCTCTTTTTCGATGAGCTGCTGCAAGGCGAGCGTGAAGCCGTCGGCGGTGTAGTGGGCGAGGAGCGGGTGCTCGACGCGAATGACTTTGGCAATGGGTTGGGCGGCGGCTTCGGCGGCGAGAGATTCGGTTTGCGCGCCGATGACGGCCGCGATGACGGGCAGGTTTTGCTGCGCCGCCAGGAGCCGGCCGGCCGCCAGGGCCTCGAAACTAATGCGGGCCACGCGGCCTGCGCGTTGTTCCATTACCACCAAAACGCTGCTCATAGCACGCGCACCTCGAATTTCAGCTTTTCCACCAGCGCGGCGGCGGCTTCTTTGGGCGTGCCGGGCAGAATCTGCGTGGATTTTTGTTTTTTGGGCAGCGTGACCTGCTCAAGGACCACGACGGGAGCGGAGTCGACGCCAAGATCGGTCGCGGCAACCACGCGGACGTCTTTGGTTTTGGCGCGCTTGATGCCCATCAGCGTGGCGTAGCGCAGCTTGTTGCCGCCGGATTGAATGGTGAGCACGGCGGGGGTGGGCAGATCGATGGTTTGGAACCAGCCCTCTTCCAGTTCGCGCTTGACGGTAAGTCCGGCGCCGGCTTTTTCAACGTGAAGAATGAGCGTGGCGTGGGGCAGGCCGAGGAGTTCGGCCACAATCACGCCGGTCTGGCCGAGGCCCAGGTCTTCAGACTGCAAGCCGGTGAGGATGAGGTCGGGACTCTCCGGCTTGATTGCATCGGCGAGCAGACGGGCCACGCCGAGAGCGTCGCGTGAGCCGAGGTCGTCACAGACGATGTGGATGGCGCGGTCCGCGCCCTTGGCGAGGGCTTCGCGGATGGTTTGGCCCACGCGTTCCGGGCCGGCGCTTACGACGATGACTTCGCCGCCGTGTTTTTCCTTGAGCTGAAGCGCCTCTTCGAGAGCGTAAGCGTCAGGCTCGTTGAGCGCGAACTGGAGATCGGATTCCTGAATCCATTTGCCGGACGGATCGATGCGAACCTGGGCATCGCGTTCGGGAACTTGCTTGATGGCGACAACGATCTTCATGAAGTGCTCCGGCTGAACTTACTTGACCCGTTATTCCGTTTGATGCGGCAATCCGCGCGCGGCGATCTGGGCGATATCGAGAAGCTGCGGCGGCGCTTCGCCGGTGGCTGCCAGCGCATCTCTGAACATGGTATTGCAGAAAGGGCAGGCGGCGGCGATGGTGGTTGCGCCGGTGGCGACCAGTTCCTGGGCGCGGTTGTGGCTGACGCGCTGGCCGGTTTCTTCGCCGAGAAAAGCCAGTCCGCCGCCGGCTCCGCAGCAGAAGCTGCGTTCGTGGTTGCGCGGGGCTTCAACCAGTTGGCCGGCGAGGGCTGCGACCGCGCGCGGCTGGTTGTAGACGTTGCGGTATCGGCCCAGGTAGCAGGGGTCGTGGAAGACTATCTTTTCCGGTCCCTCGGGGGCTAATGCCCCGGACGAAGTGGGTTGAGCAGGATGTACGGGCTGAAGCCCGTACCCTTCTATCGGTTCAGGGGCTAAAGCCCCGGCTGAAGTTGGAGCAGTTTCGGCACGACTGAACTCGTGCCCTGACACTTCCTGGCCCTGCCGATGCGTTGTTCCGCGAGTTGTAAAGCCCTGACCTACCGCCCGCAACAGTCCCTGGGCTCGCGGGAGATTGTTGGCGAATCGGGCGAGGAACTCGCTGTGGTGCTCGATTTCAGGGGGCGTTCCGTACTCTTTCCAATCTTCCTGGATGGTGCGGACGCAGTGGGGACAGATGGAGACGATTTTCTTTACCTTGTTCTGCACCAGGGCTTCGAGGTTAGCCTCGGCCAGTTGCTGGAAGAGGAGATCGTTGCCAAGTCGGCGGACCGGGTCGCCGGTACATTTTTCCTTGCGCAGGACGCCGTAGCTCGCGCCCAGGTAGTTCATCACACGGGCGAAGTCGGCAATGATCTCGCGGCCCTTGGGGTCGTAGCCGCCCATGCAGCCCAGCCAAAGACAATACTCTTGAGTTCCGTCGAAGATGGGCAGCGCTTGCTTTTCGATGAACTTGTCACGCTCGGTGGCGCTCATACCCAGGGCATTGCTGCCGCGCTCGAGAGCCAGAAAAAGCTTGGAGCCGTGCTGGTCGTCCCATGACCCGGTGTTGACCGCGCCGCGGCGCAGGCCGACGAGGATGGGGACGTGCTCGATGCCGACGGGGCACTGGAACTCGCAGGCGCCGCAGGTGGTGCACTGGAAGACGGCCTCTTGAGCGTTGTACTCGCCCAGCAGGGGCTGATCGGACTCGGGGCCGAGGTCGTTGAGATAGGCGCGCAGGCCGAGGACGATTTCCTTGGGGTTGAGCAGCTTGCCGGTGTTCGCGGCGGGACAGTGCTCGGTGCAGCGGCCGCACTCGACGCAGGAGTAGACCTGGAGACTGACCAGTTGGGTGAGGTCGGTTCCGGCGACGAGGCCGAAATCTTCATCGCCGGCGAGAGGAGGAATTTGCGCGAAGCTGCCGCGCGAAAGGAAGACGGTAATCGGGCTCAGAACGAGGTGAAGGTGCTTGGTGTGGGGGATGAGCGGCAGGAAGGCGAGAAGAGTGAGGGTATGAATCCACCACAGGACGCGGGCGGCGGGGCTCGAGTCCGCGACGAAGAACGAGGCCAGGTAAGTGGCCATGAGGAGGAAGATGAGCAGGGCGATGACGCCCGACTGGTAAGAGAGCTTTGCGCCGAGCCACGGGGGACGGATAAAGAAGCGGCGGATGAAGAGGCCTAGAATGCCAACCGCGCAGGCTAGTGCGAAGACGGCTGCGAGGTAGAAATAAAGGCGGCCGACGGGGCCGGACGGGTTTAGAAAGCCCATTCCGAAGGCAACGGCGCAGTGGTTGAGCGTGACCAGGGCGAAGGCGCAAAAGGCCCAGAAGACAAAGGCGTGCGCCAGGCCGGGAAGCGGGCGCTCGCGGACGACCTTGGCCTGGCAGAGCACCTCCCAGAAGAAATCCCGGATGCGCTTGCCGAGAGGGAAGAGATGAAAACCGGGATCTTTCTTCGATTGCAGGATTTTGTCGAGGACGACGCCGAAGCGACGCCAGAACGCGGCGGCTGAGGTGAGTGCCAGGGCGAGAAAGAGCAGCTTTTCGCTGACAGAAAAGTGCTGCGGCTCAGCCAGGGTTGGGAGAAGCAGAGTCATAGTCGAACCAAAGCAAAGATACTAGATGGGTTGGTAATCTGTCGCGGGCGGCGCGGGTGCATCATCCAAAGTCAGCCGGCGCTGGAACTTTCGGTGCCCGGTTGCTGAAGATTCACTCTTTCTCGCGCCGGGTCTGGTCGGCAGAGAGAGATGTAACGCTCACCTTCGCTCCGGAGGGAAATCCGGAACCAAGGCGGACGGGAACGCGCTTGCCTTGAATCCTGACTTGCATGGCTTTGCCGTCCCAGTTCCAATCGACACGGCCTAGTTTGGTGAGCATTCCACTTGTCTTCATCGGGTGAGAGGTCCAGGAGGCGGGAATTCCCGCGCCGATCACAATCGCCGGCCCTTGCCGCGACTCGTCGACGTAGGTCAGCATGTCCAACTGCAGTAACAAGCATTCAGCGGCCGCCCAGTAGTGCGGGGTTACGTGGGGCGGGTTGACCCATCCGCGGACATATTCCCACTCGTGAAAGTTGTTTTCTTCGCCATTGCCCTCCCACCAGCCATAGAGACCGGGTGAGGGCTGATGATCCCAGAACCACTCAAGCGTTTGCAGACTTCGGTCGGGGTGATCGAGTAACAGGTATTGATGGGCGAATGAGAAAGTGAAATAGGTCCATAGGGGAACCTTGCGGAAGCCGTTGCTCGCCGCATCCCCAGTTGGAGTTCCATTGAGCGTCAAGCCCCGCGAGATACGCGGCACTATCGGAGGCGATCCATGAGGGCCACAAGCCGCTTACCCAGGTGCGCTCCTCAGGTTCGCCGGGCCGATAGGCGGCGTTCCAGGCTTGCTTCAGCTCGGCTGCGGCAGCACGCCAGCGGCGAGCTTCCTCCTGAGCGTTGAGCCGGTCGGCAAGCTCGGCGGCCTGGAGCAGGCCGTTGTAGCTCACGGCGGTGATATTCATAGCCGGAAAATGGAGGTCCATGCGGCCCATAACGAGTCCGTCGCGCGGGGGCGCTGCAACCTGATAGGCGTCCGGGTCAGCACGGTGCACGGGCACCAGCATGCCGGCGAAAGTGCGCTGGATGGGCTGCTTTGTGGTTTGCATGCCGAGGATGAAATTGGCCTTGCGGCAGACGTGCGGCCAGAGGAAGCGGTCGTAATCGCGGCTGTTCACGCGCGCGGCCACCTCTTCGAGGGCCCACAAAGAGAGGCCGGGTGCATCGCCCTCGGCACCGAAGCCGCCGAAGAAGTCCTTCTCTGCGAAGTAGCGCGCCAGTTCACGCGCGGTGTCGAGCTGGCCGGCACGCGCCAGCGCCACCACCTCGTATGCGCCGTCGCGCAGCCAGGCAAGGGGATACTGATTTGGTTCGCCGGGGCGGGTTTGGTTTTCGACTGTCCCCATCATGAGATGCGCCACCTGGGCATCGAGCGAGTCGCGGAAGCGGCTGTCTGGCAGATCGATTTCCAAGGTTGAGCGGGTGGTGTGGGCGGCGAGTTGAGGTATGGGTCGAGGGAATTCATCCACGATGTGGAGAGTGGTGGAACCCTTGGATGGGAGTTCCAAGCGGGCAAAGCACCATCCGTTCTGGGCGTGGCATTCAGTGGAAGAGCCCGCCGGAGCTGTTGTCCATCCGGGAGCGTCTTCGGCGCCTACATAAACCGAGGCAGGCGCAGGCCTAAGCCGTAGCTTGTAGCGGCCGTTGACGAGTAGTTCGCCGTCGGCCCATTTGAGCGAGTTGATCGCTGCGCCGGCCGGGCCAACGCTGCGGATGGCCAGCATGAGCTTATGACCGGATGCGAGTCGGGGGCTCAGCCAAAGTTGGGAAGCGCCCGCGGAGGGTCCAATAAACCAGACTGCCAGGTATTCGTTGGTTTCAGTGCGAATCGACGGGACCATGACGCCGGCGCGCCAGACCATGCGTTGACGGATCTGCGAGATGGGGATGCCGTCGCTGGTTTCCAGAATTGCGCCCTCTGGGTCTGTAATCCAGAAGGAAACCCCAAAGCTGCGAAACTCAGGACTGAAACTGCCGCCTGGCTCGTGATAGGCCTTCTGCGCCTCAAGGCTCCCTGGAACGGCCAGCACAACGTGGCCTCGGCCTCGTGGCCAGGGATCGGCCGGCCTGGCCCGCTGAGCCTCCAGCACCTCCTGGCGGGGAGTGGGTATCTGCGCCGGAGCGACCGCAGCGCAGAGGAAAAGCATCAAAATGTTAAAGCGTAGGACCAGCATCTCAACCCCTCCTGACTCGCAAAGGATGCAGTAAATTTAATCACGCGCAAATTGAAACCGGCAGTTCGGCTCGATTGTAGCGGCAAAGGCTTTGAAGGCGCTCGTTAGGCCGTTAAGGCCGCGATAGTATCCTTGGCTTGAGAGTTGCGGTCGACGAATCGTCGGGATTCATTCATAAAGGAGTTCTTCTTGGCACGTTATCTGGTAACGGGAGCAGCAGGGTTCATCGGCCGGTCGATTGCAGCGGCGTTGTTGGCGCGCGGGGAGAGAGTGCGCGGCATTGACAGCCTGATCACAGGCAAGCGGGCAAATCTGATTGGCTTGGAGGCGATGGAGTTTGTTCAGGGAGATCTGGCCGATCCGGCCGCCTGCGAAAAGGCTTGCGCGGGCGTTGAGATCGTCTTCCACGAGGCGGCACTGGCTTCGGTTCCGCGATCGGTGGCCGATCCTGTGGCCACCAACGTGAATTGCCTTGACGCGACGCTGAACCTGTTGGTGGCTGCGCGTGCCGCAGGAGTGCGCCGGGTGATCTATGCCGGTTCTTCTTCTGTGTACGGCGAATCGCCCACGTTGCCCAAACAGGAGCAGATGCTGCCCAGCCCCATTTCGCCGTATGCGGTTGCCAAGCTGGCGGCAGAGCATTACATGCGCTGCTTTAGCCGCGTCTACGGGCTGGAGACTGTGACGCTTCGTTACTTCAATGTTTTTGGGCCTTACCAGGACCCCACCTCGCACTACTCGGGCGTGCTGGCCATTTTTTGCCGCAAGATGCTGGCCGGAGAGCAGCCCACGATTTACGGCGATGGCGAGCAGAGCCGCGATTTTACCTACATTGATAACGTGGTTCACGCCAACCTGTTGGCGGCGGAGGCTGCGGCGGAGAAGGTTGCGGGGCAGATGATGAATGCGGCCACCGGGTCGCGCATCACGCTGAACGAGACCTTTGCGATATTGCGGGAACTGACTGGATATAAAGGCGAACCGGCCTACGCGGCAGGGCGGGCGGGCGACATTCGCGACTCGCTGGCCGACATTTGCCTGGCCGGTGAGCTGCTTGGCTACACGCCGATTGTGGATTTTCGCGAGGGGCTGCGGCGCACCGTGGAGTGGTACCGGCGGAGCGGCATATAGGGGCACGAGCCGGAACAATGCCGCCGCCTTTTCATGCAAATTGATCTGTGATGTAACTCACGAACAAATGTCCGCGGATGGGCGAAACTGTCGAGGAATTCCTCCGCAGTGGTTTTCTTGTCTGAAACGGCAGCAGAGCCGTGCGCGAGAAGGCCTGAGTGTTGCCTTGGGCCCGAGGTTGCCAACCTTGCCGGATGCTTCCGCTTTTCAGCACGATTTACCGCATGGACCCGATCTGCAATCTGGCTCAAGCCTCAGCAGGCATAGCTCCTCAAACTCATTGCGTTCGCTTTGGGAGGTTCTGGCGCGGCGCCGGCGGATGGTTGCGCTGGTGGTGGGAGGGTTGTTGCTGGGGTGCCTTCTCTATTGCCTGATAGCTCCCAACCAGTATGAGGCCAGCGCCAAAGTCGCGCTGCGCCAGGCTCCTGCCTCGGCGCTGGGGATGGAGGCGGCGGAGCCGATGGTCGCGGCCTCGATTCTTTCCGCTCCATTGCAGCTGGAGACGCTGGCTAACGTGTTTCGCAGCGAGCGCCTGGCCTGGCGGGTGATTACCAAGCTGAAGCTGTATGAAGCGCCGGGTTTCAAAGGGCGGTTCGATCACAAATTTCCGGGCTTCAGGCCTGAGGCGCCGGGGGCGGACGCGAAGGAGTGGTTGCTGGAGCGGTTCCACAGGCGGCTGATTGCGGAGTCGCTTCCGCGCACGCTGGTGCTGGAGATTCGCTTTCGCTCGCGGGATGCGGCGCTGTCGGCGGCGGTGGTGAATGAGATGATTCGCGCCTACAACGAGCAGGAGAGCGAATCGCGTCTGCAGGCCACGGCGGAGAGCTCGGCCTGGCTGCAAGGCCAGCTGAAAGACATCAAGGCACGCGTGGACGAGGATGAGCAGCGCTTGTCCGATTTTCAGAATGAGCACGGGATTCTGGGCATGCCGGAGGTGCAGGATGAGCAGTTGTCGGGCCAGGGCTCGCACAGCGCGCAACTGATGGAGATGGAAGCGGCGGGACAGGAGCTGGCGGAGGCCACGTCGGACCGGATTGTGCGGGAAGCCGAGTTTCGCGCGGCGGCGCAGGGCGATCCGGAGCTGGCGGCGGTTTCGGATCGGGGACGTCCGGGCGGCGGCAACATGGAGACGACTCTGCTGGAACAGATTCGCGCCCAGCGCAGCGCCCTGGAACAGGAACAGGCGTTGCTTGGCGCCGAGCACGGGCCGAACTTTCCGCGGGTGGTGGAGATTCGCAGGCAATTACAGGATCTGGACGGGCAGAAACAGGCTGCGAACGCGAAACTTGTAGAGCGATTCCATGCGGCTTGGCAGATGGCCGCCGATCGCGAAGAGCTGATGCGCAAGAATCTCGACGCGCGCACCGCGGCTGCGATGAAGATGAATGCGGCGTCCGCGCAGTTCCTGGTGATGGCGCAGGAGGCGAAGTCGAGCCATGCGCTTTACCTGCGGGTGCTGGAGAAGGTGGAAGAGGGCGGGCTGGCGGCGGGCATACAGAGCTCGAATATTTCAGTGGTGGACTATGCGCGGGAGCCGTCGAAGCCGGTTGCGCCAGACCTGCCGATCTACATGGCCATCACGCTTTTTGCCGGCCTATGGCTGGCTGTGGGAGGCGCATTGCTGGTTGAATCTCTGCATCCCTCGGTGGTACGCGCGGGCGCGGCGCTGCTTGCCGTACTGTTGATCGGCGCATGGGCGCAGGGCCAGGCGCCGACGCCCTCCACGTCTGGCCTGCCCACGGGGGTGGTCCGCATCCCGGCGACCCCTAATCCGCAAAAGCCGCCCAATCCTCAGGATTCTTCCGCGGTCTGGGATAGTCCGCAGAGCGTCGGCCAGGCAGGGCTGCCGGTGGGCAACACACAGCCGGTCTCGCTTATGGCAGCACCCATCGGTCCTGGCGACTCGCTCGACGTGACCGAATTTCATACGCCGGAGTTTCATTCGCAGGTGCGCGTTTCGGCTCGTGGGACAGTTGCACTGCCGATGGTGGGCGAGGTGCATCTTGACGGGCTTGACGAGCAGGGCGCTGCTCATGTGATTGAAGAGGCGCTGATCGGCCGGGGAATGCTGTTGCATCCGCAAGTCTCAGTGATGGTGACGGCCTACGTGGGGCAGGATGTGAGCGTGCTGGGCGAGGTGGCGCGGCCGGGAGTCTATCCCTACACGCTGCACCATCGATTGCTGGACCTGATTTCAGTGGCGTACGGCCTGTCGCCGAGCGCGGGCCTGCTGGTGAACATCTTTCATCGCGACGACCCGAAGACGCCGCATCCGGTGGTATTGGACCCCAGCGGAACCGACACCGCCGCGGAGCACAATCCCGAACTGGCCCCCGGCGATACGGTCCAGGTAAGCCGCGCGGGGCTGGTTTACGTGATTGGCGATGTCGTCCGACCCGGAGGATTCCCGGTGGATCCGGCGCAAGGGCTCACAGTGGTGCAGGCTCTCTCGCTGGCCTGGGGCACCACGCAAACCGCCGCTACCCGCAAGGCACTGCTGATCCGTGAGCAAAAGGGAGGCAGAACCCTTACCAGCCTGGACCTGAAGCGCATGATGCACGGCCAGGAACCCGACCAGCCGGTCCACGACCGCGACATTCTGTTTGTGCCGGATTCGACGGCCAAGGATCTGTGGAACAAAGGCCTGGAAGCGGCGGTGCAGTCGGCGGTTGGGCTTCCGATTTACGGTGTGATGGTTTATTCGCAGTGGTTCAATCGGCCCGCGACCAGCTCATCGACCGGTACGGTCAAGAAGCTCTCGCCGGACTACCCGTAATTTGTGATTCCATGAGAAGATTTGCGTGGCTTCTGCTGCTGCTGTTCGCGTTCACAATTCCATGGGAGTTCTCGCTGAACCTGGGCGAAACGCTGGGGCATATCGGACGCATTCTAGGAGTGCTGACGATTCTGGCCGCCATTCCGGCGGTTCTTCAGGCGGGGCGCCTGCGCACCCCTGGAGCGATGCAATGGCTGACGCTCGTCTTTTACCTTTGGATATGCTGCACGTATTTCTGGACCATCGCGCCCGATGCGACGCTGGGCAAGATGCGCGGCAGTTTCCAGGAGATGATCGTCGTTTGGCTGGTTTGGGAGTTTGCCGAGAGCCCGCGGGACTTGCGCGCGTTGATGTGCGCGTATGTGGCTGGGTCATGGGTGCTGGCCATCCTGACGCTCTCAGACTTCGCATCGGCGCAAGCCATCGCCGCCAACCAGATCCGGTATGTGTCTGAGGGGCAGGATCCGAACGACGTGGCGCGTTTTCTTGACATGGGGTTTCCGTTTGCGGCACTTCTGCTGGCGAGCAAGCCTGGCCGGACAACACAGCTGCTGGCGCTGGGCTATTTGCCGCTGGGATTGGCGGCCGTGCTGCTGACGGCCTCTCGCGAGGGGTTTCTGGCGGCCATTCTGGCGCTGGCCGGATGCGCGTGTCTCTTGGCAAGAGGCCGTGGGCGAGTGGTTTGGGCCGGAGCTATGGGATTGCCGGCGATCGTAGCGGCGCTATGGATCGGCGTCCCTGAGAAGACGCTGGAACGGCTGGCCACCATTCCAGAGGAACTCCGCCGGGGCGATTTGAACCAGCGCTGGAACATATGGGCCGCGGGCTGGCATGCCTTTGCACGAGCGCCGTTTTTGGGAAGTGGAGCCGGTTCGTTTGTAAGCGCGGCCGGGTTGAACCCCCAGGATACCGCCCACAATACCGCTCTCTCCATTCTGATCGGGGGCGGATTGTGCGCGCTTTCATTGGCCGTGGCGATTTTGGCCGTCGCCGTGCGGGCAGCTTTGAAGACCCGCGGGACTTTACAAATGACCCTGGCCACTGTGCTTACGGTTTGGATGGTTACGTCGCTGGTGGCCACGGTGGAGGAGAGCCGAACGACCTGGCTGTTGCTGGCGATGATTGCGCTGGCAGGGCGGCTTGCGGTGGACGAACCTTGCAAACTTGCAGCCTGCTTTCCAGATCTTGCTCAAAAGGGCGAGCTTGAAGCGGCGGAGTCTGTACTTTAGATTGGCGAGTTTTTTTTGAGAACCTACAGCATGTTTTTTATCCCCCAAATCGCAGGACTGTTCAAGGGCGGCAGCGTGAATCGCCGCATCTTTCGCGCCGCGGCGTCGGTAACCGGCGCGGGGATTCTGGTAAAAGTTGTGGCTACCTTCAAGGAGGTTGCGGTTGCCGGCGTCTATGGACGCTCGGACGCAATGGATGCTTTTCTGGCGGCGGCGCTGATCCCCGGACTGATGATCAACCTGATCTCCGAGTCAATGAACCAGGCACTTGCGCCGACGCTGGTGCGGGTGAGGGAACAGGAGGGTCAGGAGCGCGCGCAGGAACTGCTCTCAAGCGCGATGCTGTGGACTTGCGTGCTGCTGGGGGCTGCTTCGGCGGTGATGGCTGTGGCCGCTCGCGGCTTTTTCCCCCTGATTGCCTCGAACTTTCCGCCCGCCAAGCTGGATCTCTCGGTGCGGATTTTCTATGCGTTGCTGCCGGTGGTGCTGATTACCGGGATTGCCGTCAACTGCACTACGGTTTTGAACACCTTCGACCGCTTTGCGGTGCCCGCGTTGGCGGTGGTGGTGAATCCGGCGGCCATCCTGATTGGAGCACTACTGCTGGGCAGCCGGCTGGGGGTGTGGGCGATGGTCTACGCCATGCTGGCCGGAGCGCTGATGCATGCGGCGCTGACAGCCGGGATGATGGACCGATACGGATACCGGTTCCGGCTGCGCTGGCATGGGACGACCGAGGCTACTCGCGAGGTGGCTCGCCAGTATGGGCCGGTGCTGCTGAGCAGCGTTGTTGCTTCAGGCGGACTGCTGGTGGATCAGTCGATGGCCGCCATGCTGCCCTCGGGAAGCGTGTCGGCATTGGTTTATGCCAATCGATTTGTCGCAGTCGTGCTCACGCTGCTTGCGGGGGCAGTTTCAACCGCGGTGGTGCCTTACTTCTCCCGGATGATTGCGCATCGGGACTGGGCCGGATGCCGGCACACGCTGCGCACCTGGATGCGCGTGACGGCGCTGATTTCGGCGCCAATTGCTTTGGCGCTGATTGCCGGTTCGCGCCTGCTTGTCCGCATTGCTTTCCAGCACGGCACATTTGGACCGGGCGATACGGCAGTGGTTTCAAAGGTTCTGGCCATGTATGCCATCCAGATTCTCTTTTTCGTATCCAGCCGGGTCTTTTACCGTTTTCTTGTCGCCATGCGCCGCACCGATCTAATTTTCTATTGCGGTTCGTTGAATCTCATTCTGGACGTTATACTTAACCTGGTCTTGATGCGCTGGTTCGCCGTTGCGGGAATTGCTCTTGCCACTTCGCTTTGGACGGTGAGCACGTTTTTCTTCCTGTGGTATTGGAGTTGGAAGCTCCTGAACCGAAAGATTCAAGAGCAGGTTTGAAACACGGGCCGTTTGATTTGCGGCGAGCGATTTGGCGCCTGGAGCTGCAAAGCCGGAATCGACGCAGGAAAGCTACAATAAAGGAAGTTCAATGGTTCCACGACCGGCTCAATATCTGCTTCGTTTCGACGATCTCTGTCCCACTATTTCCAAGGCACGCTGGCAGCAACTAGCGGCGCTGATCGATGAGTTCGGAATCAAACCCATTCTCGCTATCGTTCCCGACAACCGGGACCGCGAATTAAATCGCTCGGAACCGGACCCGGATTTTTGGGATAGTATGCGCAGATTGGAAGCCGCCGGGGCAACCATCGCAATACACGGCTTTCGCCATGTGTGCAACAGCAAGGGGAGGAGCCTGATCCCTTTGCACCGTCATAGCGAATTTGCCGGGGTGCCTGAGGAGACCCAGGGCGAGTGGATTCGGGCCGGGATGAAGATTCTTCGCGATCAAGGACTTCACCCACGGGTATGGGTGGCGCCGCGACACGGATTCGATCTCACTACGCTTCGGGTTTTGCGCCACGAAAGAATCAAAGTGCTGAGCGACGGTTTTGCGCGGAGGCCTTTTTCCCGACACGGCCTCATCTGGATTCCGCAGCAGCTTTGGGAGCCGCAGGAAAAGTCGAATGGCCTGTGGACGATCTGCGTGCATAGCAATACCGCACATAGCTCGCTGGTGGCCCAATTGCGCGGCTTCCTGGGCCAACACGCGGCACAGTTCACTTCAGTGGACCGGGTCCTCGCCGAGTTGCGGCCATCGAGACTCGATCCTGTAGAGCGGCTCTATGAAAAATTTGCACAATGGCGCGCAGGAATGCGTAAGCGGGCGAAGAGCCGTGCGCGCCGGTTGCAGAAATCGCGAAAGAAGTAGGCCTTTATTTTTCATTGATATATGTCGCTTTTCTTCAAGAGTTAGATTGGGTTTAAAGTCGATCTGATCTTGCTCTTTATTCACAGCTGTGGAAATCTCCATTCCCAAGAGCCGAATCGAACAGGGCTTCATAGGCCCGAATTGCCCGGGCGAGTGAGAACTGGTGAATGAAAGCGTGTGGAAACCGCTGGCTGGGCCGGAGAGATTGAAGCACTTCGAGCAGCGCATCGGCGAGCGCGCCGGAGGAAATTTCAGGGGCCAGCCAGACACCGGGCTGATGGCGAAGCAAATCGGCCACGCCTGGCGAGGCGGGCACGGCGACCAGGGGAAGGCCCGCAGCCGCTGCTTCAAGCAGGGAGTTGGGCAGGCCTTCGTGGCGGGACGAAAGCACAAATGCCGATGCGCCGGGAAAGTAAGAACCGGGATGAGGGATGTGGCCGGTAAACCGGACATTCGCTTCCAGGCCCAATTCACGGCATTGGGTTCGCAATGCCTTTTCCTCGGGGCCGGCGCCGGCGATGACCAGATCGGTGCTGGGGAACCGGCCGCGCACCGCGGCCAACGCCTGCAGCAGCAGATCGAAGCCCTTCTCTCTTGAAAGCCTGCCCACAGCGAGCAGATGGGGGCCCGAGCCGGCCCACAGCACCGGATCGAGAGCGATTGCGCTGCGAATTCCGTCCAGGTCCACGGGATTGGGCAGCACAGCCAGCCGCGCCTTTGGAATTCCGAGCTCCGCGGAAAGGTCGTTGGCCATGGCAGCGGTCTGGCAGATAATGCGGTCGGCATATCGATAAAGCATTCGGAAAAGCAAACGGGTATAGCCGGGCAGGTCTCCGGAGGCCAACATTGCAGAAACAGTTCCGTTCTGCCGCACCAGCACTCGCGTCGCGGGCGGGAAGAGCGGCCGTGACAGCAGCACCAGGAAGTTGAGGTGCGCCATTCCGGAAAGTATCAAATCGGGCTTGAGCCGCCGAACCAGCTTTACCAGCCGGAAGGCTCCGGCGCGCACTCTGGGGGCGCCCAATGCGTGAACCTTGACCGAGCAAGGCAGGTGGCTGCCGGCCTCGGCTTGCGTAACCAAACCCAGATGGAGTTCATACTTCTGGGCGGAGAGGCTTGTTGCCAATAGCCCAGTCACCCTCTCCGCGCCGCCACCGCCGAGGTGCGGGATCAACAAAAGTAACTTGGGACGACGAGTTATGAACACTTAGAGCGACTTTTCCACAACTTTGTGAGTATAAAGCACAAGTAAAACGATTTTTGTTAACGCCGTCACCTTGCATTCTGTTCAAAACTGGTACAGTAGTTTTGCATTTCAAAAACAACTCAGAGAAGACTTTAAACAAGCCTCGACTCCATGTTGTGGGGCGAATGCCTCGCTGTACACGATTGCTTTAGTTGACCGTAATCATGGCCACGGCCATGTGCGCCCACAGTTCTGCGTTGAAGGCAGATTTTCCGGCAGGCTCAAGAACCTTGCCGGCAGATCCGCGGAAACGCAGGCGGGCCATGCAATCGTACGAAGCGTCTTCACGAAATATAGAGGGGCAAAGTCATTTACGCCCCCACCAACCTCACATTGTTGTAGGAATCACGCATCCGCAAACTTGCCTTACTCTTACAGGCCACCTGCGCGCATTGCGCGAAGCAGGCTTTCGCGTGACGCTTGTATCCAGTCCCGGCGAGTTGTTGGAGCGCACCGCCGCGCGCGAGGGGGTGGAGTCGATTGCTATTCCCATGAAGCGGGAGATCGCTCCATTTGCCGATTTGGTGGCGTTGGCGCGGCTTTGCCGGCTGCTGCTCAGGCTGAGGCCTGACGTAACTGAATTCAGCACGCCGAAGGCAGGATTACTTGGGACCCTGGGAGCCATGCTTTGCCGGGTGCCACGGCGGGTTTACATGCTGCGCGGATTGAAGCTGGAGACGGCGAGTGGGCTCAAGCGCCGGATTTTACTGGCGAGTGAGCGAGTGGCCGCGGCCTGCGCTCAAGTAGTGCTGTGCAACAGCGAGAGCATGCGCGCAGAGGCACTGGCACTGGGAATTGCTTCGGCAACCAAACTGCGGTTGCTGGGGAAGGGAAGCTCGAACGGAGTGGATGTAAATCGCTTTGCGCCGGGGCAGAGCGATGTGCGGCGGCGTCTTGGCCTTCCGGCGGAAGCGCCGGTAATTGGCTTTGTGGGGCGCTTGACCCGCGATAAAGGGCTGCCTGAGCTGGTGGAGGCGTTTGACGCAATTCTTGAAGCGCAGCCGGAAGCTCACCTGCTGCTGGTGGGTTGGTTCGACGCCGCGGAGGATGCGTTGGGAGCGGGAATTCGAGCCCGGATCGAGAGCCATCCGCGGATTCATTGCACCGGGTTTGTGAACGACACGGCGCCCTATTACCGGGCCATGGATCTGATGGTGCTGCCTACCTGGCGGGAGGGTTTTCCTAACGCCGTGCTGGAGGCGGCCGCGACGGGACTCGCGGTGGTTACCACGGAGTGTACTGGCTCGCGCGATTCGGTGGTGCCGGAGGTTTCAGGGTTGCTTATCCCGCCGGGTTACCCCGAGGCCATCAGCGAAGCCGTGCTGAAGCTGCTTGGGAGTCCGGAGCGGCGCAGGCGCATGGGCGAGGCGGCCCGGGCCAGGGTTCTGGAGCATTTTGTGGACAAGCGGGTGCTGGGGATGGCTGTGGCACTGTATAAAAGCCTGCTGCAGCCGAGTGTGCGAGAGAACCTGGCCGGGAGCGTTACGGCTTTGGTGTCTGCGCAACACTGATTCCGGGAGTGACGGGGGCTACGGGAGGCGCCTGAAGCGTGTGCGCTGCCTCCTCGGCCGCGTGAAGAACCTCGTTGGGCGCAATGCCCAGCAGCAGAGTAGCGGCGACGGCGAAAAAGAGGGCCGCGCTCACCGCTGCGCCGACTTGCGGCAAGGGCGGAGCCGGTTCGGCGTTCCTGGCTCCGCGCTGCGCAGCCGCCAGCGCCAGGCGGAGATAGTAGGCCGCGGCCAATCCCGAATTCAGCAGGCCGATAATGGCCAGCCAGACTGCGCCGCCATCCACTGCCGCGGAGAAGGAATAGAACTTGCCGAAGAATCCGCCGGTGAAGGGGATGCCGACCAGGGAGATCAGGAAGAAAATCAGCAGGCCGCCGAGCAAAGGGGAGCGGTAGATGAGGCCGCGAAAATCTTCGATGAGGGGAAGCTTGTCGTTGTATCCGCTGACTAGGGTGATCACGGCAAAGATGCCGACGTTCATGGCCGCGTAGGCCGCGATGTAAAAGCCGGCGGCCGCGATGCCTGTGTCTCCCAGCCCGGCGAAGGCCGCCAGCAGATAGCCGGCGTGGGCGATGGAGGAGTAGGCAAGCATGCGCTTGACGTTTTGCTGTCGCAGCGCGGCCAGGTTGCCCACAGTCATGGAAAGCACGGCTACGGCCCACAAGAGCGGGGTCCAGAGAGTGCGTAGCGAAGGCAGCATTTCGTAGACCACGCGCAGCAGCAGCGCGAAGGCGGCGGCCTTGGGTGCGGTGGAAAGCAGGGCAACCACCGGCGAAGGCGCGCCTTCGTAAACGTCAGGCGTCCACACGTGGAAGGGCGCGGCCGAGACTTTAAACAGAATGCCCACCAGCATCAGCGCCAGGCCGGCCAGGATGAACGAGTGATTGGGCGCGGAAGGCGCGAGCTGGGCGATCTCGTAAATTTGCGTGGTTCCGGTAGCGCCAAAGATGAGCGCGATGCCGTAGAGAAGAAACGCAGTGGCAAATGAGCCGAGAAGGAAGTATTTGATGGCCGCTTCAGGACCGCGAGCGGTGTTCTTGCGGTAGCCGGCAAGAACGTAGGTAGAGATTGAGGAGATTTCCAGAGCAATAAAGACCAGCAGCAGCTCGACCGCGCCGGTGAGCAGGCACATGCCGACAGCGCCGAAGACGATGAGCGCGTAGTACTCGCCCTGGTGATGGCTGTCCTCAGGCAGCGTGTCAAGCGAGAGCAACACGGCTACGAGAACGATGCCGCAGATGAGCACGTGGAAGAAGACGGTGAATGGGCTGGTTTCAACCGTGGAGTAGAAGCCGGTTCCCATAGGCAGGGAAAGCTGCCAAACGCTGGCCCAGAGAGCCAGCGTTGCGCCGATGGCGGCTACCCAGCCCAGGTTACGGCGCGGGACAGCGGGAGGCAGCGAAGAGTCGATCAGCATGACCGCCACGCCGGTCAGGGTAAGGACCACCTCGGGAAGGATGCGGAAGATGTCGAGAACTGGAGTCACCGCTGGCCCTCCCCTTGAGATTGCATTGCAAACGTGGATTGAGGTACGGCGGATGCAGGTAAGACCGTTGAAATCTGAGCATGCGGATGTACACCGGTCTCGATTGCCGGTAGCCAGAACGACGGTGCCAGGCCCATAACCAGCATGAGAACCGCAAGCGGCCAAAGTACGGCCAGTTCGCGGCCGCCCAGGTCAACGGCCGGCCTGGACGCGGCAAGTTCGCTCTCGGGCCCGTAAAAGAGCCGCTGCACAAGCCAGAGCATGTAGGCTGCGCCCAGGATTACGCCTAGCGCGGCAGCAACGGTCCACCCACGGCTGACGCCGGAGAAAGTACTCGACAGGATGAGGAATTCGCCCACAAAGCCGCTCAGCATGGGCAGCCCGATCATGGCCAGGGAAGTGATGACGAAGAGCGTGGCAGTGCGCGGCAGTTTGGCGGCCAGGCCTCCGTAAGCGTTGATCTGGCTGGTGGCGTAGCGATTGTAAAGAACGCCAAGAAGCACAAACAGCGCGCCGTCAACCACGCCATGGCTCAGAATCTGGAAGACAGCGCCGCTTGAGCCAATGAACGTGAAGCCGTAGATGCCGAGGACGATGAGACTCAGATGGCTGAGAGCGGCGAAGGCAAGCAGACGCCAGAAGTCGCGCTGCGCCAGCGCCAGGCACGCGCCGTAAAGAATGCCGATGACTGCAAGGGCCATGAGCAGCGGAGCTATCGCATGCGCCTGCGCGGGGAAGAGGCCGATGTGGAAGCGGAGCATGGAATACAGGCCCAGTTTGCCGGCCACGACCATGGCGAGGGCGACCGGGGCTTCGCTGAATGTATCTCCAAGCCAGCCGTGCAGCGGGAAGACCGGAACCTTGACGGCAAAGGCGAAGAGAAACGCGAGGGCGACCCAGTACAGCGAGGCCGCGGGAAACGATCCATGAGCGAGAAGGATTTGAAGCGTGATGAAGTCGAAGCTGCCGGTGCGAGCGTAAAGCCAGAGGATGGCCACTAGCAGCGGCGCGGAAGGAATGAAGGTGAACAGGAAAAATTTGAGCGCGGCCTTGGGGCCGTTCTTGCGGCCGTACATGGAGATCAATATGGCCATGGGGACGAGCGACAGCTCCCAGAAGCCGTAGTAGAGCATCAGGTCCAGGGAGATGAAGACGCCGAACATGGCCGTCTGCTGCACGAGAAAGAGCGAGTAGAAGACTTTGCGCCGCTCGGCGATGGCGTTCCAACTGGCCAGGACGCCAACGGGCGCGAGCAGCCCGGTAAGGACAACCAGCCAGAGGCTGAGGCCGTCGATACCGACGTGATAGAAGATGGCTGGCCGTTCGATCCACGCGCGGTTGATCTCAAACTGAAACCCGCCCTGGCCCAGGTCGAAGTGAGCGGGCAAGTGGAGAGTGAGGCCGAAGGTGACGAGAGACGCGAGCAGGGCGATCCAGTTGGGCAGTTTAAAGCGGTCAGGCACGAGCGCAACCAGCACCGCCCCGGCCAGCGGAACCAGCAGGATCAACGTGAGAATCGATTGGTTTATCGCTGTCATTCTCTAGTGCCCCGCCGCGCCAAAGTGAAATGCCGAAAGACTGGCCAAGACCGCCGACCAGGGAACCACGATAAACAGCAGAACGGCCGCTGCACCTGCCGCCAGCCATGCCGCGTAAGAGCGCAGATTGCCTGACTGCCAGCGCTGCAAGAGCGTTCCGGCAAAGGTAGCTGTGCCGCCGAGCAGCCACGCTGTGCCGCCGAGCAACGCCTTATCCACGACCCAGCCGAGGAAGTACGTGGAGAAGACAAACAACGGCTTGACTACGGTTTTGTTGTAGAACTCGTCAACGTAGTATTTGTTGGCGAGGAGCTTGTATCCGCCGGGAAGCGCCGCGGCCCATTGCGCTGGGCGTTCCGGCTTGCGCCGGTAGAATCGGTCGGCGATCAACCAGCCCTCAAGCGCTACGGCGACGGCGACGATGCTCAAAATCAGCTCAAGATGACCGCTGCCTGTTTCTGCCGGCCTCGCGCCCACAGAAGGCGCAAGGAATGCGGCAAAGCGCTCGATGCCGATCCAGCCGCCACAGATGGAAAGCAGCGCCAGAATTATTAGCGGGACGAGCATTGACCAGGGCGTGGAGTGGTGGTGTGATTCTTCGCCGCGGGGCTTGCCCAGAAAGGCTAAATACCATAGGCGGAACATGTAGAACGAGGTGAGCAGGGCGGTAAGCAAGCCGACAAACCATAGAGCCTTGCCGCCTGCGCCCTGCTGGAAGGCCGCGTAGAGGATGGCGTCTTTTGAAAAGAAGCCCGCGAAGGGGAAAATGCCGGCGATGGCCAGAACGCCCACGGTGGTGACGGCAAAGGTGACGGGCAGCTTCTTGCGCAGGCCGCCCATCTTGCGCAGGTCCTGCTCGCCGCCCATGGCATGAATCACCGAGCCGGCGGCCAAAAAGAGCAGTGCTTTGAAGAAGGCATGGGTCATCAGGTGGAAGATGGCGGCTGAGTAAGCGGCTACGCCGCAGCCCAGGAACATGTAGCCGAGCTGGGAGATGGTGGAGTAGGCAAGGACCCGCTTAATGTCAGTCTGCACCAGCGCGATGGTCGCGGCGAATAAAGCCGTGGCCGCGCCGACCACCGCAACCGTCCCCAGCGCGAAGGGCGAGTGATCAAAAAGAACATGCGTGCGGGCGATCATGTAAACGCCGGCGGTGACCATGGTGGCCGCGTGGATGAGCGCGGAGACCGGCGTGGGACCCTCCATGGCGTCGGGCAGCCAGATATAAAGAGGCAGTTGAGCAGACTTTCCGGTTGCACCGAGCAGCAGGCATAGCGCAGTCACGGTAAGCACGCCGCCGGTCCAGCCGGGATTTGCTGCGAGGTGCGCGGCAATATCGGCAAACGTAAGCGTGCCGAAGTTGGCCAGCAGCAGAAACATGCCGATGAGGAAGCCGAAGTCGCCCACACGGTTGACAATGAAGGCTTTTTTGCCGGCGTCTGCGGCCGTGGTCTTCTGGAACCAGAAGCCGATGAGCAGGTAAGACGCGAGGCCAACGCCTTCCCAGCCGACGAACATCAGCAGGGCATTTCCGGCCAGCACCAGCACGGTCATGAAGAAGAGAAAGAGGTTCAGGTAGCTGAAATAGCGCGCGTAGCCTTCGTCTTCCTTCATGTAGCCGACGGAGTAAATGTGAATCAGAAAGCCCACGCCGGTGACCACGAGCAGCATGACCAGCGAAAGTTGATCGAGGACAAAGCTGAAATCGATGTGGAGGGCGCCGATGCTGATCCACGGGCGGCCGCAGGTTTCGACGTAAGGCAGCAACGTTGTGGAACTGCCGATTCCGAGCAGGCCTGAAGCGGCGTTGAACACCACTGCGAATGCGGCCAGCGGCGCGAGCAGCGCAACCGTCGTGACCACCCACTTGGGCAGGCGTCTGCCGAAGAGTCCGTTGACGAGAAATCCCGCAAACGGCAACAGTGGAATCAGCCAGAGATGGAGCGATCCGTTCATAGTTTCATCAGGTCGATGCGGTCGACGGCCAGGGTAGCGCGGGCGCGGAAGACGGCAATGATGATGGCCAGGCCCACGGCCGCTTCCGCCGCGGCCACCATCATCACAAAGAAGACAAAGATCTGGCCCCTCACCTGGTGCCACTGGTGGGCGAAGGTCACAAAAGAGAGGTTGACGCCGTTGAGCATGAGCTCAATGGACATGAAGACGGTGATGAGATTGCGCTTGATGAGGAATCCGACGATGCCGAGCGCAAAGAGCGCCGCGCTCAACAGCAGGTACCAGGAGATTGGAACTTCCTGCGCCAGTAGGGGATTCATTGGCCGGGGGTCCTTTCTCCGTCGTGACGAGCCAGCGCGACGGCGCCCAAAATGGCGATGAGGATGAGCACCGAAGTGACTTCAAAGGGCAGCAAAAGCTCACGGAAGAGAACGCGGCTCAGGTCTTCCGTTGAGGTGATGCCGTCGCGGAGGCCCGCCACGCCCAGGCCCTGTGCGCGGAGAATCACGGTGGCAACGACAGCCAGGATGGCGACCACGGCGGGAAAGCCCACCGCGCGCCAGGTGCGGCTACCCATGGTGCGCTCTTCGCGGCCGGCGTTGAGCAGCATGACGACGAAGGTGAACAAAACCATGATGGCGCCGGCATAGACGATGACCTGCGCGGCAGCCAGGAACTCAGCGCCCAGCAAAAGGTAGAGCACGGCCAGCGAAGTCATGACCACAATCAGCGAGAGAGCGCTGTTGATGGGATGGGTCTGGAGCAGGAGGTTGATGGCTCCGGCCAGGCAGATTCCGGCGAACAGGATAAAGAGAATCAGGTGCATCGCATCCCTGGCGTACGGGCAATTGCCGGAAACAAAAAGGCCGGCCGGTTAAGGGGAAGGTTGCGGAGGGAACCGCTCTCTGAAACCCTCCTTCAATCTGGAAATCTTCCCCGATTGTAAATCAGTGGTAGGCAAGCCACAGGCTGGTTCCCACAATGTTCAAAATGGCCAGCGGCATGAGGATTCGCCAGCCGAAGTTCATCAGTTGGTCATAGCGGAAGCGCGGCAAAGTTCCCCGCACCCAGACATAGAGAAAAAGGAAACAGAAAACTTTGAGCACAAACCAGAAAATGGGAAAAATTGCGTGGGCGAAGACACTTTCCGGCGGGCGCATCAGGTTGCCCAGGGGGCTCGTCCAGCCGCCCAGAAAGAGCAGCGTGGCCACGCAGCCCACGTTGATCATGTTGCCGTACTCAGCCATGAAAAACATGGCGAATTTCATGGAGCTGTACTCGGTGTGGTAGCCGCCGGTGAGCTCGCTCTCTGCCTCGGGAAGATCGAAGGGCGAGCGGTTGGTTTCAGCGTAGGCGGCGATGAGGTAGATAAAGAACGCGAAAAATTGCATTCCGCCGAAGATGTTCCAGGATGCAATTCCGTTCACTGCCTGCTGCTCAACAATGACTCGCAGATTGAGCGATCCGGCGCGCATCACCACGCCGACCAGCGAAAGCCCCAGCGCAAGCTCGTAGCTGATCAACTGCGCCGAGGAGCGGAGCGAGCCGAGCAGCGAATACTTGTTGTTTGAAGACCAGCCGGCCAGCGCGATGCCATAAACGCCGATGGAGGTGACGCCGAGAATGACCAGCAGGCCGATGTTAACGTTGGAGATTTCAAACAGGTCTACGCCGCCCGGCCCGACGCCGGGTTCGCCGAAGGGCACAACGCTGATGGTGATGAGTGCGCAACCCAGGGCGAGGATGGGGGCCAGCAGATAAAGCGGCTTATATACGGTGGTTGGGATCAGGTCTTCTTTGAGAAACGATTTGGCGCCGTCCACCAGCGGCTGCAGCAGGCCGAAGGGCCCCACGCGGCTGGGCCCCCAGCGATTCTGAATGCGGCCCACCAGCTTGCGCTCCAGCAGCACGGTGTAGGCAATGCCCATGAGCATCACCACCGTGATCACGGCCACCTTGAGCAGGTTCCACAAGAAAAACTGCAAAATCGTCACGTGCCTTCAGCCCTCTTCTTCCATTGCTTCCAATCTTTGCATTCGCGTCTTACCTTGCTCAGTGATGTAGAACCACAATTCGCGAAGTTTCTGAGTGTCGGCCTGCGTTGTGATCAATTGATTCGTCGTCTCAGAACATTCGTATGCCGTGATCTCTTCGCGTGCGATGGCCGCCATCAGCGCCTGCTCAATATGACGATGGTCCGGAGTGGACTGATTGCCACTTGTCCATTTCGCAATGTCGCTGACAATCATTCCAAACTCCTCGAAGTCGTTCGCCACCGCTTGCAAGACCAGGTATTCGAGCTCGTCAGTCCTTTGAGCCATAATGGTTGACATTCTCTTGAGTTATAGCGCGATACGAAAAGCCCGTGAGTGCTCTCTTTCCTTCCGTAATCAGGTCAGTCCGCGGCGGATTCTGCCAATTCGTGCGCCTGGTGCCGCTCAAGTTGCTGGAGCGCGGGGCTGTAGCGTCCCAGCGTTCCAGAGGTAAACAGGGTGTCGTGTACTGGAACCACGAAATCAGGCCGCGTTGAAGCCGGCGCCACCAGGTCCGCGACGGGAACAAAGCCCGGTTCGGTGCGAACGTCTGCGCCCGCCAATAGGTTGATCCGGTCCAGAGAATAACCGGGAACCAGCCGGGCAATTTCGTCCAATACTGCAAGCGGATCGAATGGGCTGAGCCGGGGTTCAAGGTTGTTGGCTTCAAGCCACACCGCATGGCGGTCTGCCTCGCCGGACTGCGCGCCGCGCGATTGGCCCAGGTCGGCAGTGACGGCAGCTTTGCCAAATGGAACCAGAGCCTTTACGTCGGTACCCATGGCGCCGGCCAGGCGGACCAGAATCTCAAGGTCTGGCTTGACGCCAGCGCGGTCCGCCGCTTTCTTTGCCAGTTGCACATCGCCGAACGTGTTGGTCACCGTGCCGGACTTCTCATAGAGGCTTGCAGCCGGAAAAACCACATCGGCCAGGGCCGCGGTCTCGGTGAGAAAGATGTCCTGCACAATGACGAATGTGTTCTTAAGGGCTGCGGGCTGCACGCCGAGGCTGGCTACTGGATTTGCGCCGACCACGAGCAATGCGCCCAGTTGGCCTTTGCCGGCTGCTGCGAAGATTTCAGGCAGCGATTTGCCGGGCGTGCGCGAAAGGCCGGGATACTCGGCGAATGCGCCGGGGTCGGTGACCGGCACATAGCCGGGCAGCAAGTCGGGCAGGAGGCCCATATCGGCCGCGCCGCGAGAGTTGGCGTGAGCGCCGAGAAAAGCGAAACGGACGTTACCGCGCTGGAGGCCCCATTGAACCAGCGCCTCCAGGTCTTTACCGCCGAACTCCGGTCCTAAGACCACCAACAGAGATTGCTCACCCTGCAAAGCGGCGCGGAACTCTGGTTTGGAAATCACTGCATCGCTGCCGCCAAGATACGCAGCCAGACTTGAGTAGCCATTTGCCGGCAGACGCAGGGTTGCCTTGGCCTGGCGTTCCAACTTGATGGCCGTGGAGTTGGCGACGTAGAGGCGGGCGCGGTTCAGGCGGACGTTGGTGCGCAGATTCCAGGCCAGGAGCGGATGCTCGATTGTAGGATTGCCGCCAACCAGAAGAATTGCAGGAGCGGTGCCCGTTTCGCGCAGGCTGGCTGCCTTGCCATCGTGTCCCGCAAGGGCGCGGGCAAAGGCCGCGTAATCCGCGCTGCGCTCGTGATCGATGCTGTTGGTCTGGAGAATTGTGCGCGCGAACTTTTGCAGCAGGTAGTTCTCTTCGTTGGTGGTCACGTTGGAGCCGATGACGCCGATGGATGCGCCGCCTTGAGTGTCGCGAATCTCCTTGAGCTTGCTAGCGGCAAAACGCAGAGCGTGCTCCCATGTGGCCGGTTCCAGCTTGCCTTCGGCGCTGCGGACCAGGGGTTTGCTCAGGCGCTCGAGATTCTCGACAAAGTCGAAGCCGAAGCGGCCCTTGGCGCAGAGAAAATCGCCATTCATGCCGCTCTTATCGCGGTTGTCGGCGCGCACAATCTCAGAGCCGTCATTGACCTGGCGCACGCCTAGCGTTACTTTGCAGCCGTCGGCGCAGTGGGTGCAGACGGTGGAGACGTGGTTCATCTCCCAGGGGCGGGTCTTGTAGCGATAGCTGCCGCTGGTGAGGGCGCCGACCGGGCAGACGTCGATGCACATGCCGCATTGCTCGCAATCGAGACGGTCACCGCCGTTGGGCGCGATTACCGAGCCGACGCCGCGATTTTGCACGCCCAGCGCCCACACGTCCATGCCCTCGCCGCAGGTGCGAATGCAGCGGTAACAGAGGATGCAACGGGGGCGGTCAAAATAAACGGCGGGCGACCACTGCTGCTCATCGCGGTGCTGCTTGGCCTCGGCGTAGAGGCTCTCGCCGGCGCCGTACTTGAAGGTCATGTCCTGCAGTTCGCACTCGCCGCCCGCGTCGCAGACCGGGCAGTCGAGGGGGTGGTTGCCCAGCAGGAGCTCGATGGTGGCCTTGCGGGCCTGCGCAATTTCCGGCGACTCGGTGATGAAGACCTGGCCTTCGGCGACGGTGATGGTGCAGGCGGTCTGCAGCTTGGGCACTTTTTCCTGGCGCACCACGCACATGCGGCAGGCGGCCTGCAAGGATAGGCCTGGGTAGTAGCAGAAGGCGGGAATCTCGATGCCCGCCTTGCGGCAGGCGTCGATCAGCAGCGTCCCGGCCGGAGCCGTGAGCTGTTTTCCATCGACGGTGAAGTTTACCTCGGGCATTCGTGTCCTTATGCGGCCTGCGTTGCTTCAGAGAATGAATGAGACTGAGGAAGCGACACTGGAAGCCACTCCACGAAATACTGTTTGGTCTTGTGATCAGGATCGAATTCGTCGAAATTGACGACTGTCGTGGCTGCCTCCGGAATGGGTTCTCCGGCCTTCGCCGTTTCACTGAGGTAAAGCTCTATCGCCTCGCGCATATTCGCCCGAGTATCTTCCAACTCGTCGCCGAGAGAGCCGCATCCGGGCAAATCCGGAGAAAACGCGCTCCAGCTTGTCGCGCCCTTTTCGTAGACCACCAGGTATTCTCTCTTCATTTCAATCCCGCCTTCTTAAGGATACTGTGAAGGAGCCCCTTTCCGATTTCTTTCCCGGCGTGCATTGGAACTACCAGCAGACCTGGCTTTACAGGATGGCGAAAATGCCGATGGCTTCCGGTTTGTCCTGTGCTATACCAGCCATCGGCCTCAAGCGTGCGTACAAGCTCGTGCGGTTTCACAATTTCACTTTCGGCACTACTCCCAGTCCTACACCACCGTTAACTGCGGCGCGCCTTCGCGAGCGAACGGGCACGGCTTACCATTCAAATGATCCTCAAACTCCTTGCGGAACTTTTTTACAAAGCCCAGCGTGGGCATGGCCGCCGCGTCGCCGAGCGGGCAAAAGGTGCGGCCCAACATGTTCTCGGCAAGATATTGAATGTTGTCGATATCCTTGGCCGTGCCGAAGCCGGCATGGAAGCGGGTCAGCGATTTCTTCAGCCAGTCGGTCCCTTCGCGGCAGGGAATGCACCAGCCGCAGCTTTCGTGCTGATAAAAACTCATGGTGCGCAGAGCGAACTCGACCATGCAGGTCTGGTCGTCGATGACTACGACACCGCCGGAACCGAGCATGGAGCCGGCTTTACCCACCTGGTCGAAGTCCATGCCGAGGTTCTCAATCTCTTCAGGCAACAGCACCGGGGTCGACGATCCGCCGGGAACTACCGCCTTGAGTTTGCGCCCGCCGCGGATGCCTCCGGCAACTTCATAGATCATCTTCTTCAGGTTGTAGCCCATGGGCAGTTCGTAGACGCCGGGGCGCTCGACGTGGCCGCTGATGCAGAAGAGGCGCGTTCCGCCGTTGCGCGGCGTGCCCACCGCGGCGTAGGCCGCTGCGCCCATCTCAATAACGTGGGGAACGGTGGCGATGGTCTCGGCATTGTTGATGACCGTGGGACCACCATACAGGCCGACGACGGCAGGGAAGGGCGGCTTGATGCGCGGAATGCCGCGCTTGCCTTCCAGCGACTCCATCAGCGCCGACTCCTCGCCCACTTCATAAGCGCCTGCGCCGGTTTGGGTAATGATCTGGAATTCGGTCTCGGAGCCGAAGATGTTCTTGCCCAGAAAGCCTTGATCGTAGGCGTCGGTAACGGCCTTTTCCACGATTTCGAGCAGATAACGATACTCGCCGCGCAGGTAGATGAAGCCGACCTTCGCGCCGATGGCCAGGCCGGCGATGATGGTGCCCTCAATGACCGCATGAGGGTCGTGCAGGAAGATCAGGTGGTCCTTGCAGGTTCCGGGTTCGCTTTCGTCGCCGTTCACCAAAACATACTTCGGCTTAGCCGATTCCTTGGGCACGAACGACCATTTCATGCCGGTGGGAAAACCCGCGCCGCCGCGTCCGCGCAGGTTGCTGGTCTTCAACTCGTTGATGATCCAATCGGGGCCTTGCTCCAGGCACTTTCTCGCGGAGGCATATCCGCCCAGTTCGAGATAACGGTCGATCTTTGCCGCGCCCTGGCCGAAGCGCTGCGCGACGATCCTGACCTCATCGGGATGGAAGACCAGCCTAGGCATTGGGCTTTCTCCCGTTGGCCGCGGCTTTACCCCGATACCCGGCCACAAGTCCGGGCACCAGCTCGGGCGTGAGCTCGTCGTGGAATTCGTAGTTCACCTGGATGGCCGGCGCCCAGCAGCAGGCTCCAATGCACTCGACCTCCTCAAGCGAAAAAACGCCGTCGGAGGTGACGCCTTTGTGCCCGATGCCGAGTTCTTCCTGGAATCGCTCGTAAACTTCATAGGCGCCGCGCAGCATGCAACAGATGTTGGTGCAAACCTGAATGTTGTATTTGCCTGCCGGCTTGAAGCGCAGCATGGAGTAATAGCTGGCCACGTTGCGCACCTCGAGTTCGGTGATGCCGATGCGCTGGGCCACTTCGGCGACAACCGTGTCGGAAAGATAGCCGACTTCGTCCTGCGCGTAGAGCAGCATGGGAATCAGCGCCGAGCGGCGCAGCGGGTACTTCAGGACCAGCGCGTCGAAACGAGCCGCCAGCCGGGGCGAAAAGAGGGTCATGACTTCGTTGTTCATTTCATTCACTCTCCCGCCCAGGCTTCGGCTGACCTGTCGATTTCTTCCTCGCCTGCTTTACCAAGTTCACGCAAATCGACCACGAATAATCGCCGGCACTATCTCCTGAGCAATTGCAGCGGGCGTCATCTCCACGCTTTTGTCGGGAAATCCCTCGACGAGAGACTTGTATACCTTCAAGGGTAATACCTGATCTTCAGTGATATAGTCCGATTGCGCAATGGAGGCGCCCGTGTCGCCAAAGAGTTCAACAACAATTCTCGATAAAGCGACTTCTCCCTTGGTGCTTTGAATCGTTACTCGACAGCTTGGGTCAACCGCGCCCAACGCGAGTTCTATTCTTTCCTCGCCAATGACAGGCCTGAACGGACCACTGATGGTTGCAGCGCCTCGCTTGCTGAGCTCTGCATTGGCCTTGGCCACTTCTTCTCCCAGAGCAATCTGGACATCCCGAAACAGAGCGACGAGATCGACCTCGCGTCTTTTCTGAATCTCCGCCAGCGAGAGGGTGGAATCCTGGCGCGCTTTCTCTTCTCCTACGAGTTTTGCGTAATCAACCATGAATAACTCCTGCGTTATCTGTCGATCTCGCCTAAAACGATGTCCTAAAAAAGGTTCATGACTTCGTAGCTCATTGCATCAGTTCCCGCGCCCAGGCTTCGGCTGCCATATCCATCTCTTCCTCGCCCTCCGGGCCGCACAATCGGCCATGACCAGAGAACTCAAGCTTTCCAGCTCGTCCATCTTCGCGCAGCCAGTTGACCACTGCGCCGCTTCTTCGCAAATCCAGCCACTTACTGCCATGAGCTACCAGGATCCGTTCCTCGCTTACCTCAAACGCCGCCTGCCGGTTGCCGCTCAGCCCGTGAACCGCGGTATAGCTGCGGAGCAGGGAAGCGAGGGAGACCCAAAACTCCGCGTACACGGCTGGACCAAACTCAATGGAACGTCCCAATGACAATACCCGAGATAATGTCTTGCGCAATTTCCTCAGCAGTGAAATCGACCATGGGCGGCCGTGGCCCCTGCGCCTCTTCCGCCATAGAGCTCGGATCCTGCGGGCCCACAAGATACTCCCTGCGCGACAGTTCGTTTCCGTTGGGAGGGCCGCTGATCGAGGCAGTGATTCGAGATCCCCGTATCGGCGATTCAAGCTCAACTCTGCAGAGCCCGGCTACTCCCACAGTTAGAAAAATGACTTTGTCAAAGCTGGGCAAATAATTCCTGGAAATGGTGGCAATGCCCACCTTGCGCAGCTCGACATTGGCCTTCTCCATTTCCTCGTTGATAAGGCTGCCCACCCTTTGAAAGAAGAGCTTCGGATCGGCGTCAGGCCTCTTTTGCAAGGGGGTCGCCGCCGCAGCGGCATCCTGAATCGCTTTTGCTTTGTCTACAAGTTTTGCGTAATCAACCATGAACTCCTCTTCCCTTTATCTGTCGATTTCTCCCAACACAATATCGATTGAGCCTACAACCGCAACCACATCGGCCAGCATACGGCCCCGGCACATGGTTTCAAGCGCCTGCAAAGTAGCGAAGGACGGATAGCGCATGTG
>JBEKEQ010000032.1:0-33896 GCA_050013735.1 Occallatibacter sp. | reverse complement strand
TCACCGCGCCGCCCGATCCATAGAGGAAACCCTGGTATTGTGTTGCGGCCACCGTCGAAGTTGTAAGTGCGCCGGACGGCATAGGTAAGCCAATGGCCCCAAACCCGGCGCCAAGGATGTTCTCGTACGTCTGTCCCTGAATCTGCGATGAGCCCGCATCCTCAACCAGGAATCCTGAGGGCCCAATGCCGATGGTTGCCGAGGGAGGAACTGTTTCCTGGGTTCCGGGGTTCTGAACTGTGACAGAGCCGGGAACGCTGATGGTCTGGCCGAAGAAGGTTGGGGCGCAAGCTGCGGTCACACTTCCCTGGCCGGGATTGGCGGGCGTGCCGGGCGCGCCGTTGACAGGGAAGGTGTTCTGGACAATATTGCTGAACTGCACCGTGGTCCCTGTGGTGGCGATGGTTACGCTGCCATAGGCAGTTTCCAATTGCCAATCCCATTTGTTGGGAGTGATTGCAGTCGAGCTGCTGGAGAGGCGGTTTGGAATGGTGACGAATTGCAGGGTCTCGGCGGTGGCGATGCCGGGGCAGGCCCCGGTAGGCACGGCCGGAGTGAAGTTCGTATAGTCTGCCATCCCGATCAAAGCGGCCTGGCCGGGCAATTCCACCGCCCAGTTTCCGGTTTGCGCAGGGTTATACACGCTGGTCGAACCGTTGAGACTGTTATGGTAGGTTTCGCCCAGGCTGACAATTCCATTGGATAGCGGGGAGATGCCACCCGAGTCGGTAATTGTGAGGCCGTCCGCGGTAGAGTTCTCGGTGTAATCCACGCTGCGCACAAAGGTGTTTGCGGTGTGATCAATGGCGTAGGTTGCCTGGTAATCGTCTCCCATGGTGGGCGCGAAGTAAAGTTGCGACGGATTCGCCGGAGGGGCGGGATTGCCGGCGGTGGAGCTACCGCTGCTGCACCCCGTGACAAATAGTCCCAGTGACGCGGCCAGCAGCAGCTGAAGCCCCGATCGAAGCGCCTCGGAACCAAGCCCGCTCGGCCATCTCCGTTTGCATGGATGAAGTGCCTTCATCAATCTCATACCTCGCTCCGTTTCGCCCTAGAAGGCCAGCTTCAGGCCGAATTGCATGATGCGAGGATCGTGCGCATCGACCGGATGCAGAAAGGAATTACCCGCCACGCAGTTGGTGGCGCCGGTGGTGGCGCCGGCGTTGTAGCCCGTGGTCACGTCGCCGTAGCAGTTCACAACATTGTTGCCGGTGTTGCCGGGATGGGTCGGATCGTAAATGCGGAACTGCGTGTGGTTGAAGATGTTGAAGACTTCGGTGCGGAATTCGATGGTTCGTTCGCCCGAAAGGGGGAAGGTCTTGAGCAGCGACATATTAAAGTTGGTGCGGGCCGGATTGTTCAAGACGTTGCGGCCGGCGTTGCCAAAGGTCAGGCCGCGCGGTGCGGCAAAGGCCGAGGGGTTCAGCAGCAAGGGGCCGAAATTCGACGAACTGGTTGCTCCATTCGGCTTCACCCCACGCGGTTTCCCAACAAGGTCCGGATAGGAACCAAGGCCGAGACTGTTTCCCACGCCCGCGTTGTCCGCTGCGCCAATGCCGTTGGCGCTGCCCGCGTTGATCACGCTGAAGGGCGATCCCGTCTGGTAGGCGGTGATGCCTGAAAACTCCCAATGATCGAGCAGCGTCTTCACCAGCGAGAACTCCCGCCAATCGGCCGCCGGCTTCGTTTGGCTGGCCTGCGCGGGAGCAGCCTGCGCGGAATCGTCCTCAACTTCGAAGTTCGTAAAGCGATAGAGCAAATGGATCAGAGGCAGTTGATAGATGTAATCCACGCTCAATAGCTGCCGCTGGTCGAAGTCGGAGCTCGCATAGCTCGATTTGAGATCCAGCGAATTGACGAAGTTGGCGCTGGCGCGGTCAGAAGAATCGTCGAGCGAGTGGCTGTAAGTGTAAGCCGCGCCCAGGGCGATTGAGCCCTTGGTGCGGCGAATTGTCGCCTGGAGCCCGTTGTAATTCGAAGTGGCGATATTGGAAATGGAAAGAATATCGCTGAAGCCGTTGTAAGGGCGAACGGTGTCGGCGCTGATTCCAAGCTTGGCGCCATTGGGGGAGACGAATCCCGGAGATCCGGCACAGGCAACCGACAGGTTCACGTATCCAGGTTGATTGGGACCGATGCCGGGGGAGGAGGTGGAACCGTTTCCGTTCAAGGTGCCCCCCACCGGGAACGTTCCATCGACCGCTCCCGCCTGGCAAATATCGGAGGTAAGAGGTTGTCCCGCGGGGAACGGATTTTCAGATGAGGGAAGAGGCTGCAATTGGTTGATATCGCGCTCCGCGGTCAGATGCGTCCCTCTACTGCCCACGTAGGCAACGGTACCTACGACATCCCGGCCTAACTCGCGCTGAACGCTCAAGCTCCACTGCTGCGTGTAGGGGTAAACCGCCACGGTCGGTATCGAAGTCACATTCAACGGGAAAGTAACTCCGTTTGGATACGACTCGTGGCCGCATTGGGCGGTTCCATCCTGGCAGGAGAATCCCAGAACGTTATATGCGCCAACGTTCGCATTGTTGCTGGCCAGCGAACCTCCGTTGGGGCTGGGGAAGGACTGGGTTTCGCTCAGAATCAACGGCGCGCCGCCAATGAGAGAGCCGGTGTTGGCCTCGCTGCTGGTGCCGTGCTCCCAAAAGAGCCCATAGCCGGCGCGGATCGAAGTGCGGCCATTGCCAAAGGGATCCCACGCAAACCCAACGCGCGGGGCGGGGTTGAAAACGTGGCTCTTCATGCAACTGCTGGGCACGCTGTTCGCGCCGCATTGCACCAGGCCGTTGGTAATCGCGGAATTCAGGTTGCTGAGGCTGTAGGGTCCGGTGGGAGGCAACGGAACCGGAGAGAGCCCGGTTCCGGAACCCGACCCTCCCGCAATATTTTCCACCAGGAATCCGTTGTTTTGATCCACCGAAAAGGACGAGCCGACAGACTGGTTGTAAACCTGCGGCTCCCAGTTATAGGCGGTGTTCTGGGCGTTGTACCAGGTGCCGAAGAGACTGGCCCGCAAGCCGACGTTCACCGTAAGGCGGCTGGTGGCGCGCCAATCGTCCTGCACATAAAGCTCGGCCACTTTGAAGCGGTCGTAGTACCGCCCCTGCCCGCTATCTTGTTGAAAAGTTTTAATGGCGGTAGTCAGGCCTCCAGGTTCCGCCTGCGAATTGCTGCCGGAGAGGTTAAACAAAGGCGCAATTCCGGGCCCGGCCAGGAAGTCGGCAAAGGCGTTGTTTGAAGTGTTCCTCGATTGCTGATTGCTGAAGGTGAGCAGCCCCTGAACATCTCCCGAATTGGCGCCGCTGACAGCGCTCAATTCGTTTTGCTGAACCAGTGACGCTTCAATGCCGAACTGAAGTGTATGCTTGCCGATGGTTTTGCTCACGTCGTCGCGAAGCACGTAGGTGGGATTCGACATGTTCCATGGGGCGTAGCCTGTGTCCGCGGCAAAACCATGGCCGCCATAAGCGCCGTTGTTGCCCTGAAAAACGAGCCCCGGCATCTTGCCCCCGAAGCCGTTGTTGAAGATATGGCCCATCGGGCACTCGGTCAACACCTGTGCCATGCCGGGAGGCGTTGGAGCAGGGCCGGTAACCGCACTGCAATCAGGCGCGCCGCTGACGGCCGTCCCGCCGGTCACCGAGGGCCCCGCGTCGTCCAGGATGGCGGGCCGCGCTAGAGAAGTTACTCCGGGACCGGGCTCCGGAGCCAACGAGATGTGAGAAACAGAGTACGCAACGGTGACGCGATTGAGAAATGCATGAGGCAGCGTCTGCGTCAGGTTCACAACCATGTCCAGGCCGGGACCAATGAGCTTGTTCTCCACGGTGGGAAAACTATTCTGCACAATGCCCCATTGCGGTGTCAGCGTGGTTGTATTCCATGCATCGTGAATAAACCGGAATGAAAGCTGTTCGCTGGTGCTCAGGTTTTGATCGATGCGGAACAACTCTTCGCGCCAGTAGGTCGCGGGCGACACCGCCGTGTCATAGCAGTGGGCAAAGAGAGTTGGGTTGGTGCTGTTGCAGCCGATGCTGGAATTAGGAAGCGGAATGGTCTGGGTGTTGAGCATGGCGCCGGCCAGATAGTTGACATTGGCGCGCGCGTACGGAAAGCCGGGATTCTTGCCGGTGCTGTCGGTCGCCAGAACCGGGCAATCGGGATATTGCCCCGCATTGGGGTAGAAGGTTGCGGTCAAGTTCGCATTGGGCGGGCAAACATCGCTGAAGTCGCCTGAGCGTTCCGCCACAGTGGGCACCGCCTGGTTGTAATCCACGGGAGTCTTTTCCAGGCGCAGCTCCTCTGAGAAAAAGAAGAAGGTTTTGTCCTTCTTGACGTTGTATTTGTTGGGAATAAACAGCGGCCCGCCGATGGTGCCGCCGTAATCCTGCCTGCGGTAGAGCGGTGTGCGCTTTACCAGGATGCCCGCGGCGTTTTCAACCGGCTGGTCAAAGTAGTTGCGCGCGTTGAAATCTTCATTGCGAACAAACCCATAGGTGTTGCCGTGGAACTGGGCGGTGCCCGACTTGGTTGTCACCAGCACGGTTCCCGACGCCGTTTTCCCGTACATGGCGCCATAGTTTGACGTGAGCACCTGGATATCCTGGATGGCGTCGATGCTGGGGTAAACAATCAGCGGCTCGCCCTGGCCGCGGCTGGCATTGATGCCGGTATTCAGAACGTCGCTTCCATCCACCATGAAGGTGTTGTATTCAACCCGGCCTCCGTTCACACTGAACTTCGCGCTGCCCGCAATTCCGACCTTGGCTTCATCCTGGCCGGTCTGGTTGCTGACTCCCGCCGTGGTGGTGATCAACTGCGAGAAGTTGCGTCCATTCAGGCCCAGCTTTACAACTTGCTGGCTTGAGATGGTGCCGGAGAGGGTAGCGTTTTCCAGTTCGATCTTGCCGGGGCCGCCGCCGACCACGGTGACGGATTGGCTTTCTCCCTTGATCGAGACAATCTGAGGGTTGAATGTCAGCGCCTGTCCGGCCGCGAGCGTCTGCGGGGGACTGGTGAATGGATTGTACCCATCGACGGAAACCACCACCAGATAAATGCCCGCAGGCAGATCGGCTACCGAGTATGTGCCCGAGGCGTCCGATTTGGTGGTGCGATCGAGCGTCCCGTCCTGGCTTGCCACTTCAACCGCGGCGCCGGAAATGGCCTTTCCCTGAGGGTCAGTGACCGTTCCCGATATGCCTCCGTTCTGGGCAGCAGCCGACGCACCGCCCAGAAGAGCCAGCGTCATCAGGGAGAGAACCAAATTAGAGAGCGGTCGAAACATTCCACGAGCTCCTATCGCCTTGCGCATTTCCTCAACAGATACACCGCCTGTTTGGCAACTCGCTATTGTGCCGCTTGGGGTAGGTAGTAACGGAAGGAAGTGAAGTACATATTGTCGTTAGCCTTGGGAGAGCCGGAGATGGCCGGCGCGCCGGTAATGGGATTGGCTGCCAGGCCTACGCCCTGCCACGTGTGCCGGACGGCGTAGGAATACTGCAGCCCAAACTGAAGCGATCCTTTGGGGCCCTTGTAGAATCGGTACCACTCGCCCCAGGTTCCTTCTTGAATGTTGCGGTTGTCGGCCGTGCATCCAAGTGCGCTGCCCGGAACGTCGCCGCCACCGTTGCCTGAAGCAACCGGCAGCACTTCTGTCGAGCAGCCGAAGACGATGTTGGTCGGGGCGCCATAACCGTCAAGGATCGGCTGACCGAGAGGCGGGTCGGTGGGCAGCTTGGGCGCTGTGGTTACGAATGAACCGGTGGGATAGTATGCGCGTTTGACGTACTCGCCGCCGTAGTAGGCATACATATCGAAGCGTGGATTGACATGCCACTCAACCGATCCAAGGGCCGAGCCGCTCGTCAGCAGCTCCAGCGTGCCGTCGGGGTGAGCAGTGGCATCGGGCAGCGTAGTCGTGCTGTAGCGCCCGAGGCCGTCGCCGGCAAGTGCGTGAGCGCCTATCTCCAGCCTCTTGGCAAAGACCGGGACCCGCGCATTCACGCCAAGCCCTCCGCCTGCCGTCTTGGAGGTAAATGCGCCGGCCGTGGTGGGCGTCGTGGGACCGAAGGAGCTGGTTGTCAGCTCCGGAGAGCCATTCGGAAACGCGCGGGCACGGAAGAAGCGCCCAATCGAGAACACTTCAAAATGACCGATTCCCGGCTCGATGGCAATCTTCGCGACCAGGTCCGGGGCATAGTTGAAACTGTAGTTGGCCGTGGAATTGTACAGGCCGCCGCCGTTGCCGGCCTGCTGATAAAGCAGCGCGGGCAGGTTGTGCCCGCCGATGTTGAGGGTTTGCGATTCTTCCGCGGAAACGCCCGCCCAGAACTTCTTGTTCACGGCCTTGACGAAGCGGAATCCGTACTGGCGTTCCCAGGTAAAGCCAACCTGGTACTGTGCGTCGATCGTCTGCGGGATGTTTTCCTTGAGGTTGGTTAAACCGGATTTGTACTCAGTTGCAAGCGACCACATTTGTCCGCCGGTAACCGTCCAGCCGCTGTTAAGGGCTGCCTGCGCCCAAACCTGGCGCTGCCGCAGCGTGTAGCTGTTGCTCTGGTTGTCGTTTGAAGTTACTCCGGCGGAAAGGAAGTCGGCCTCATAATAGCCGCGCAGCGTGCTGTTCGCCATATTTCCTTCGGCAAGCAGCGACACACGCGACTGGCGGCCGCTGGCATTGAATTCGGAGAGCCGGCCGGCGGACTGGGCAGCAAAGGGAATGCCTGTGAACTGCGTGTTGATATCGCCTCCAATGCCGCGCTGGCGCAACACCGTTTCCGCGGCCACAAATCCTCCCGGCTTCAGCCCGATTCCCATGAACGGAATGGCGTTGGGCGACTGGGCCAGCTTCTGGCCGGCCTGGATCGTATCCACAATAGAAGTAGAGCTGGTCTTCAGGTCGGTGACGGCGCTCTGCAACGTGGTCACTGCCTCGCCCTGTTTGGTAACGATCTCCAGCGTGTTCTCCGCACGCAGCTTCTCCTGCTTGGCCATGCCTTCCGCGGCCAACTCCGCCGTTTGGGCCAGCTTGTTAGCCTCTCTCAACTCGGCCTCGCGGCGCTCGGACTGGGCCTTGACGTCGGCCAACTCGCGCTCCAGCCGATCGTACTTTGCGCTCAGGTTCTCCAGATCCTGCTCAAGCTGCAACTGAGTCTTGTGCTTTGCCTTGGCGGGCTTGGCAGCGGGCTGGCTGGTGGAACTCTGCGCCTGCGCGCCAATAACGCTGGCAGCTAGCAGCAGGACGCCCAATATTCTTCTGGCCTTCATCATTGAACAGTCTCCTTGGTCTTCCTTCTTATCCACTGTGAGTCAAATCCTTCAACCTGTGGCGCTGTTTGCCGAGCTCAGTTTCCGGCTCTGTCTTTCCACCCGGCTCAACAAAACCAACACGATGCTAAAATCTCCTCGCCGCCCAATCACGGCTTCTTGCCGAGGCTCTTTGTCTGTACACCCAGGGCCACTGGAGTTACTGCGGGTGTTGCCACCCCTACAAACTCCGTCACCGTGCTGCTGCTGGCGGCGGTCAGTACCCATAGATTGCCGGAGGCGTCTACCGCGATCCCCGCAGTTCCGTTCCCGATGTTCGGTCCAGTTAGCCCCGGTGCGGACAGGTTCTGATTGAGCGATGCTCCTGAAGCGCTCAAATTTGCCAGCGCGGATGGTTGCCCGTTGTTCGTGTTGGGATAGGTCTCCAGCCACAAGCTCCCCGATCCATCGATCGCGATCGATGGGTATACAGGAGGAATCGACAAGCTGAGCGATTTTCCGACGCCGCCATCGGTCGCGGTCGATCCCCCGGCCTCGAGCTCGTAAATTTGCGCGAATTGACTGGTGTTGGAGTTCGGAATGTAAACATCGCCGGCGTTGTCAATCGCCATGGAATTGCCAAATTGTCCCGAATTGAGGACCGGGTCAAGCGGCATGTAAAGGTTGCCGGTTGAGGGGTTGACGAGATAGCCATAGTCGGTCAGGCCCAGCGCGCCGCTGCTGCTGTTCAACTCTGCCGCGGCGTAGTTGCCTTGATCCAGGACCCAAACGGTGCCCGATCCATCCACGGCGATAGCCCCATTGGGACCATTGATGCCGTTAACGAATCCTCCGGCGGGAGATACCGGCGTTCCGTTGGCCACCGGATTTCCGTTGATCTCAGCGTTGTATCCCGCGTATTCGGCCACGTCGCCAGGGGAACCGCTGTCGGCTACCCACACAAAGCCATTCCCATCGATGGCCATGCCCGCTGCAGTGTCAGACTGCTTGCCGGCGTAGGCAAAAGGACTGCCGTTGACCGCTGTGCCCTCGAAATTCAGCTCGCTCAAGGTATTGTCGCCGTTCAGCGTCCATGCATTTCCTTGCTGATCGAGGGCGATTTGAATGGGATTATTGACCCCCCCGACCTTGAATCCGCCTGAGGATGCAAACGATGTTCCCGTGGTGAAGGGCGACAACGGAGCTCCGAGGTTCGATAACTCAGATATGCTCGATATCCTTCCATTGGCGATCCACACATTGCCGGAGCCATCAATCGCCATCGAGGAAGACTGTGGACTCGCTTGCCTGGCGCCCCCTAATCCGCCGCCGGTAAAGCTGATTGCGATGCTCCAGTCATTCGGCGCAATATTCAAAACCGGTTCGAAGGGCTGAGTCGCCGCGGCTGAGGCCAGGTTGTAAAGTGCTGCGCCGCTGTTGGGCGAACCGTAGGAATTGCTCGGATATTGGGCCACCTCGAGCACCGCCGCAAGAACATTGGTCGGGGCATTGGACGTAATCCCCATCCCCACGGGGCTCACATTCGCCGCCACGAAAAACGCCCCGCAAGCACTGCCATCTCCCGGAGTTCCGCCGGCGGTGGCTGCGCAAGTGTCGATGGCGTCGGCCAGAGTGTTGATCTCAGACTGGGGAACAGTGCCGAAGCCTGCGGGTGTGAGCGAAAATGCCTGCCCGGCCGTAATATCCACCAGATTGTTGACCGTCGCGAAGGCGTTGGCAAAACCATTGGTGTAGTTGGAACTGCTGGAGCCAATGTGCGCATAGTCAGTGCTGGTAAAGGGAACAAGAGCCCAAATGGAAGCCACTGTGGTGATCTCGTTGACCACAATCGAGACCGACGAACTTAGGTTGCTGCACGGGCCAATAGCGGTCATCAATCCGAGTTCAGGGTTGCTAGTCGCCCCGCCCGGAGAGCCGCCCAGTGCCACCAGATACAACTCGGTGGTTTGAGCGGGGCAAGCGTAGCCCGCTGGAATGGCAAAGCTCCCGTCTGTACCGGTTGACACGGTGGTGCTTCCGTTTGAAATAACCAGTGGAGACGATGCGGAGCCATAGCCGGTGGTTCCGGCGGCGTACAGTTGAACGTTTGCTCCGGACACGGGCAGATTTCCAGCCATAACCTTGCCCTTCAGAGCGACTCCGGTAACTCCCGATGTGTCGTCGGTGATGGCAATCATCGGAGCTGTGTTGGCCGGATTGGCCGGATGAGCGATTTCGTCGGCCGTGGAGGTTACGGTGATCGTGACATTGCCCGAGGTGGGTACCTGTGTCGGAGGCAGATAGCTCACGGCCTGGCCGCTCGCCGCATGCAATGTGGCCGAGTAAACCGGCGGAATCGCAATCGAATTAGCCGTGGCTGCAATGGCCGGAGCCACCTGAAATTCGCCGCATGTGGATGGAGAAGAGCATACCGACCAATCCACACCCGCGTTCGTGGTGTCGTTGGCTGCAACCGCAATCAGGCTGACCAGGATCGGCGAGGATGGATTCGCAACCGGAAGCGCGCTGGGAGCAAAAGGCACGAAGTGCACATAAGTCACCGGCGTCACGGAGACTGTGGTCGACGCCGATTGCACCGGTGACACTGTCTCTGAAGCCGTCGAGGTCGCCGTGATCTTCACTGTAGTTGCAGGCAACTGGACTGGCGCGGTGTAAGTGATGCTTCCGCCGCTCGCCGTGTGATTTGGCGCTGCGGGATTGCCGGAGTTGAAGCTGCCGCAATTCGGGCTGCCACAGCCGGTTGCCGACCAATCCAATCCGCCTGGCGCAATATCGTTGGTCACCGTGGCGCTGAAGGTTGCGGCTACGCCTGCTGTCACAGGAGAGGTTTTCGTGGTAAACGCTACCGAGATGGTGGGAACAATACCGATCGTGGTACTCCCGGTCTTGGTCGTGTCGGCGATCGAAGTTGCTTCCACCGTCACGGCATTGTTGGCGGGAGCGGCGACGGGCGCCGTAAATGTTGTTGTGTAGGGCTGAGATGTGCTGGAGTTGGGGTTGCAAGACCCTGGACCGCATTGCCAGGTCACGCCGGAGTTCGAGTAATCGTTCGTCACGGTTGCAGTCAGGGTGGTCGATCCATTCAATTGGATGGTGCTGGCCGCGGCCGCAACCTTCACGACGATCGGCGGCGGCACTACGATCGTGATCGTAACCATCGCGGTGGCAGCGGGATTGGCTGTTGAAGCTGCCGTCACCGTCACAGTGCCTCCCGTTGGAATCGACTTCGGCGCTGTGTAGGTGGTGGCAACCCCGCTCGCAGTGTGCGTGGTCGAAATCGATCCGCAAGCGCCCGCCGTGGCGCACACCGGCGCACCCCAGTCGACCCCGGCGCTCGATACATCGTCTGTGACGGTTGCAATCAACTGCGTGGGTGCATCCTCCGGAACGGTGACGGTGGTCGGCGAAACGGTCACCGCGACCGGCAGGATGGTAATCGTAGCGCTCACTGACTTGGTTGGATCCGTAACCGAGGTGGCCGTGACAGAAACCGTGCCGCCCGCCGGAATCGTAGCCGGCGCGGTGTAGCTAGTCGAAGCGGCGCTGGCAGTCAGCGTGGGACTAAAGGAGCCGCATGAAGCTCCGCCGCAGGTTACCGTCCAGTTCACACCGGCCGCTGCAACCGTGTCGTATGTGACGGTAGCGGATAGCGTCGACGTGGAAGGAAATCCCGTTTCGCTGGCGGCCATGCTGGCCGGAGGGCTCGTGGTAAACGCGATCGTGATGGGATGCGGCACGATGGTGAGCGTGACGCTCGATTGAACCGAAGGGTCGCCCGCTGCCGAGGCCGTCAATGTCACCGTATTCCCGATGGGAACATAGGCCGGGGCGGTGTAGAGCATTTCGATGTTGCTTCCCACATAGACGGGATTCAACGTTCCACAAACATTTGTGGTGAAGGTAATCACGGCGCTGCCGCCGCAGGTGAGGGTCCAATCCACGCCCAGATTGTTTGCGTTATTGAGCACGGGTACGCTTACGTCCACCGCGGAGCTGACGATCACCGAGGTAAGCTGCCCCGGCGCCCCTCCGTTGGCGTTGGTCACAGAGATCGGTCCGAGCTGCGGCTTGGTTGACGAGCAACCGCTGAGCCCAAGTACCGCAAGGAAAAATAGCGAAAAAAGCAACGTAGGCTGCAAGGCAATCGAACCCGGCCAAGACCTGAGGCGCATCGGCGAAGTCGCATTGCTGTAATCGGCCACGCAACGCGCCTTCAGATTTCTGCCCGACGGCTGCGGCATATTCCAACCCCTGTGTGCCCCGATTTCTTTCAACTTCCTCATTGAAAACCTTCTGGAACTCCCGGCTGCTCGCGAACCCAAAAAAGCCGGCTGCTACAGTTCTGAGTTCCGCGCCTTTCCCCTCGCAACGCTTACCGGCGTGGCGCTTGTCAAATCGGCCAGGCGCAACCGCAATGCCGAACCTGCCTTCGTCGCCTCCGGTTCGAGAGTGGCCTCTGCGGCAACAATGGTGATCGTGACGCTGGAAGTTACCGAGGGCAAAGCGGTGGCATGCGCGGTAATTGTTACCGACGTTCCCTTGGGAATGGCCGAGGGTGCGTTGTAAGTGGTCACGATGCCTGTGAAAGTGTAGGCAGGAACCGGTCCGCTGAGCGTCTGCACAGGATCGAAGGTCCCGCAGGAAGTATCAATCGAGACGCCGCCGGCGGGCGCCTGGCTACCGCAGCTGACTGACCAGGTCACGCCCAGGAACTGGTCGTCGTCTGTGACGTCCGCAATCATATACACTTGCCCGTTCACAGCCAGGCTTCCTACGGGCGGCACATTGGCGCCCGCGGCGGTCGTGAATTGAATCGGGCCGATTTGCGGCCTCGTCATGCCGCCGCATCCAGCAACCATCGTGAGGATGAAAGCGAAGGGGACCAGCGTAAGACTGCGCAGCGGCCGGAATCGTGCCAGTGCTCCGGAACGGTATGCGGTAATCAAAGTAACTCCTGACAGGACGATGTTGAACACGCAAGTAGTGGCTGTTTAATTGACTCTTATAGGAAGTCCTACTCGAAGAGAGCACGTTCAACACCGGAACGGGAGTCAGAAAAACGGGCAGACGCCTGGTTCAATCTGCAGCGCGGCCACTGGTATGTAATTCAGGTACTGCAAGGCATAACCGCCGCTCAACCCATCCGATGATTTAGTCGGGCTGAGAGGCGGGTATGCGCATTCATTTTGCCGGCCATCTCTTTAGTCAGTGCGCGGCTACTTGTTGTCCGGGCCCTTGCGTGCCCGGATTCGATTACGGATCTGTACAAAGCCGATGCTGGCAACGCTGACAATCGCCCCCAGCACGGCGGTAGGATTCTCGGGTGAGTCCGTGCATCCGGATTGTGCTTGAAGCGGCATCGCCGCTGCCAGAACGAACAGCGCTGCGGGAAGAATGTATGCGAACTTCTTCACGTTGGTTCTCCTTAAGAGCCAGGTTAAATCTTGCCTTGATTGCCGTTGCGCCGCGTGCTTGCTTGTCCGCTTGGACCAAACTCGCGCCGTCCATCTTTGCTGCTTGCGGCGGAGAGGCGCCCAAACCGCTCAACCCTCCGCGAAAACTCGATTTGCCAGTTTGGCGCGTCCGGCGGTTCAGCCCGCCAAATGCTCCCAACTGACCTCCTGCATTTAGGCTTCCGGGAACATTCTGTGCTGCGAATGTTCCCAGTAAGCCTGCCGATATTGCACCGGGGCCTAAGCCCAGGCTTAAGGTCTCTCGCCGTATGCTCCGGGGGTTGTGCTTCCGGAGGCTCCGAGCAGCGCAGCTTTTGAATACACTGGGTTGGAGGGAGCCGCGAGGCCGACGAATTCGGTTACGTTGGCGGCGCCGCTGCCGTTGCCGAGCTGGCCCGGGGCAGTTGGGTTGCCGTTGCTGGTGTTAACCACCCACACATTGCCTGATTGATCCACGGCCACACCCTGCGGCGCCAACAGCGCCGTGAGAGCTGAGCCGCCCACATAGCCGTTGCAAGAGGGCGATATGAGGGTGCCGCTGTGAGTCGTAACCGTCAGGTTGGGAGGAATATCCGTGGTGCACCCGGATTCGATTCCTCCGCCCTGAACCGCCAGGTAGACATTGTTGCCTCCATCTACCGCAATGCCCGTTCCGCCGCCGCCCTCGGAATTCGGAATAAACGCCGTCGGGATAGTGTTGATGGACGCACTCAGTGCATTCACCGGTTGCACGTTGTCCGTTCCGCCGTTCTCTGGAATGAACAAGGTCTCGCCGGCGCCGAAGGCCGCAAAGCCATCCGGGCTGGACAGATCGGAATCTGCGGATGCGACGTAGAGAGCGCCCGTGTTCTTGAGGGCGCCAAAGTGATTATTGCCCTGATCGATGTACCAGACGTTGCCCAGGTAGTCCGCCCCAAGGTAGCCGATAAGGGAATCGAAGCCGCTGGTAACCGGGAATCCGCTCAATGCGGTTCCGGAATTGTTGGCGGCGGAGATGAACTGTCCACCCGAGACCCAAACATTGTTGCTCCCGTCGATCGCGATGCCTTGCGCAGCTTTGCCGCCGCAAACTGAGTACGGTGCTCCGCTAAGCGCGCCGCCCGTGGGGCTCAGTCCGATCAGGCAGTTCAGGTCGTCGGTGATCCACGCGTTGCCGCTCTGGTCGATTGCAACTTCTTCAGGCTCGCCGAACAGGCTCGTGGCAGCGCCCCATCCGCCCAGGGCAATAGGCCTGTCGCTGGTCCTTGTTCCGCCGTTTACGGTGGTGGTCGGTGAGAGCGGAGCTCCGAGGTTGTTCAGTTCGGAGACCGACACCTGACCACTGTTGGGAATCCACACATTGCCGCTTCCGTCGATGGCAATATACCCCGCGCCAGAAGCGGAGTGCGAATTCACTCCGCCCAGGCCGCCGCTGGTAAAGTTCAGCGTCAGCGTCAAATCATTCGGAGTGCTGGTCAACGTGGGCTGAAATGGAGAGGAAGGAGTCGCCAGGCCAACCAGGGTGGCCAGGTTCGCGGCTCCGCCCAGGCTCGGGTGGTGTGCAATGTACAGCACCGCATCGCTGGTGTTGCCCGCGTTGCCGGTGACGCCGAAGAGGGTAGTGCAAGCGCTGCCCGTACCATCGCTATTGACGCAGCCGGCCAGCGCATCCGCCAGCGTATTGATCGTGTCATAAGGAACGATGCTGCGGAACACATCGGGCGTGGTGTTGGTCGGCGCCGTGGCGTAGGCCGGGGTCACCTTGAGCGCAAGGCCGTTGTTCAGATCAACCAGGTTGTTGAATGTGGCGAAGGCATTCGCTAATCCAACCGCGTTGCCGGAGCTGGTGGCCACGCTGGAGTAATTGGTCATGAAGCCCGCCAGCGAGTAGGCCGTGGCCACTGTCGTCACTTCGTTGATGTAAACGAAGCCCACGTTCGCGATGTTGGAGCACTGCCCCAGCGCGGCCGTCTCCGCCAAGGCTCCGTTGGTTCCGTCCCCTGCGTCGCCGCCGGTTGAAACAACGTACAGGTAGTCAGAACTGGATAGGCACGTGTATGTGGGGTAACTCCAGTTGCCGTTCCCATCCGTCGACGTGGTCACTGTCGAGCCGCTTTGCTGAACCGGCGTGGCAGCTGCGCCATAGCCGGCGCCTGCCGCTGAGACTTCATAGATCTGCACCGTCGAGCTTGTTACAGGCGCCTGGCCTCCGTGTACGATGCCTTTGGTCCCAGTAATTTCCACAGACCCCAAAGGCTGAGAGGAACCGGTGTTGAATGCCGAACTGCACCCGGAAAGGAGCAGAACGCTTGAAGAGCTGAGTAGCAGCAGACCTGCAACCAGAATCTGGCCCTGCAATCTCTTCACAAATGTCGGTACATGGGACGACTTGAGTTCAATCACTGAGAGTAGCTCCTCACTTCAGTCGCGACTTCGCTGAGTAGGCCGATTTGGCTAATTTCATCCGAGGGTGGAATGGGTTCGCCGCTCATTGTGCAAATCTGAGATGCGGTAAACCCAATCCACCGCTTGCTAAGGTTGCGTATTCAAGTGGAGCTGACGGGAGGTGCTTTCAACATGGTTGAACATATCGAACAATAAGCCTCCAGGCTCCCCAAACTGAACTTACTGCCGGACCGGCGCATGGTCGATTGCATCTGTTCGCAAAGCTTTCCCCGGCTGCGGTCCGATTTCGAAAGCTTCCCGCGATGCGTCAGCCAATACTCCGAGCGCGTTAAATCAATTGAGATCCCTATCAAGTGCGTCGTGCAGCGCCTGAGACGGCTCCCTGTCTAAGGCAACATCGCTGTCGTCAGGTCTAGGGCAATACTACGTCGGCCAGTTTACGCATGCTCGTGAAAATAGGATGAATTTCAAAACAGCTCGCTGCGGCCCCCAGGCAACCGGCTCAAACGCTCTATTGACGCGCCTGAATCTCAATCCATCTCCATCCCTGCGCGGTTTGGGATCGGATCATCGGACGAGCCTCTCGCGTCGTCATTCCAGGGTGAAAATCCCCGGTCAATTTGTTCCGTCTGTTGCACGCTGATTTCGACTCGATTGTAACTGCCCGCGCAGTGGCCGAGCCGGGCGTCATCCCATTACTTCTGTAATCTTTCGGTGACAGTTAGCGATAACTTTCTGAGATCGGCGAGCTATCGACGCGCAGCTGAATTGAGCGCTCGTCGACGTGTGTGAATTTATAATGAATTCCACCGAATTACACGGAAAATTCAATTGTTTTTCCGGGTGCGAACGTATAAGGGTGACTGCGGACGTTTGTGGGCGCCGAGCCAACGTGGTTCAGAATCCGCCCCAACTGTGACTTTCAGCGGTGATCTCCTTCCCGGCGTGAAAACCGCGCAAAACAAGCAGTACCTTTAGGAGCAGCAGAATGAAAATGAAGCAGGCCCTATGTGCAGTCGCTGCGATGCTGGTTTTGATCGCGGCCAACCTCAATGCCGAAACTCGCGATACCTTGTCCAATCGCTCTACCGACGCCACCGTCAAAGCTCGGCCCGATGCCACCAAGCCGGCCGGAACGGGCATCACGGTTCAACTTGTGATTATCGGCTCCTCGGCGCAGTGGCTTGAGCTCGGCCAGGCGTCGGCAACCGTCCAGGGTTGCTCGTGGACGGGGCCCAAGGGCTCCGGAACCGCTACAGGAATTCAAGCAATCGACACCCGCGTACCCGGATCGGGCGAAGGCGGAATCGGAACCGCTGAGAACGGAACATCGTGGGTCACCTGGGCGCCTTATGGCGGCACCTGCGCCATCACCACTGGAGCAACAACCACCATCAACATGTTCCTCAACACCGATTCGGTGATCGGCAACCGGTGCTACTTTGCGGCTCCCCGCTGCCAGATGTACGTTGCCTCATCCCTCGCCGGAACCGCTGGCCAGGGCACGCTTACCGGCTTCACTGACACTCCATTGCCCTCTGTCGTTCAGGCCGCGCTTAACAACGCCTTAGTGAATGTGGCGGCAACCGATATCCGTCCCGAGGATGCCAAGTTTGCCTCTCTTCGCATGTTTACCAACTGCGGGTCGCCGGTTGTCACCGGATCGCAGTACCTCGGCCTCGGCTATGCAACCAGCACAACGGGCGTGGGAACAACCATTGCCGAAAGCACCGTGGCCAAAGCCTCTCCGGGCACCTTCCACGTTTTCGACTTCAACCTGATGGGCAACGATCCGATCACCAACGACGCGCTCCCCGGCATCTATACTGTCACTCCTCTGGGCGCCGTGCCGATCGTTGTGCTTGTGAATCCGTCGGACGATTCCGGGTTTGGCAGCCTTCTGGTGTCAAACATCAACCGCGCCACTCTCGCGGGATACCTTGACGGCACATACGGAAGAACCTCCGACATTTATCCCTCGACTACCGGGACAACAAATTCGGGCATCGCATCAACGGTCTTCGTCCGCGAGCCCCTGTCGGGAACCTACAACACCATGGAGTATGCGATTCCCAACAGCGTTGAGCTCAAGACGTCGCAGGATCTCGGACTTGCCGCGGTTGCCGCCAATGGTGGAACCACTGGCACAACCGTTCCTGCCGCTTATTGCAACGGCAACTCATGGCTTGCAGCTCAGAACCCTCTCAATGAGACGCCTACGAGCCTTTCCCCCCATCGCAAGGTCAGCTCTAGCAATCCAAACCCCGGACGCTTCCGGGCCATTGGAACCGGCGACGAAATCGCCGCGGTTCTGGCCAATGAGGACAGCCTTGGTTACGGCTTCTGGAGCGCGGCCAACTTCGCCGGCGCCACGCCGACCAACGCCAAGTACCTTACCGTTGACGGTATCGATCCGATTCAGCAGAACTGGGTTGACGGTCTGGTTCCCACCAGCGGCAATGGGCTACTGGGCAATGTGACCCTGGCGCACGTTAAGGATGGAAGCTATCCCATCTGGTCTGTTCTGCGCCTGGTTTCCGACCCCAGCCTTGCAGGCGCAGGCGAGCCTGTAAACGTCCTGGTCAACGAAGCGGCGGCCTTTCTGTCACCCGCGCAGCCCGACTTTGTTCATGCCTCGACGCTGCAAATCGTGCGCTCTCACTTTAGTCCTCCGGGCGTCTCCTACCCCTGCTTTGGAACCGGGGCAGCCAACGATCAGCCCGCCACCGGAACGGGCACCCTTCAGGAGTGCGGCGGCGACGTGGGCGGACTCGTGTACAGCATCGGCGCCGATATCGACTACGACTACGACACCGGCAACGATTGGGGCAATATCGGTCAGCGTCAGTAATCTCTGGCGTTATAGATAGCCTATCCATGGGCAGGCCGGCATTACAGTCCGGTCTGCCCATTTTCATTTATACTGGGCAGGAAATTCCACCCTCTGTCTCCGTTCCATCCGCTTCCTGCAGGTGGGCCTGTAGCACGGGGGTTGAGCTCAGCCCAACAATCTCCCACCGGGGGTTCCATGTTCCGCAGTGCCGCTCTTCTTATCGTCCTTGCCGGTTTCACGGCAGCCAATTTCAGCGCGCAACAGACAACTCAGACCGCCGGCTCCGCGGCTGCCGCGGAAAAATCCTCCACAAGCACACTGGCTCCGGCGAACGCCGAGGACTGGACGAAATTGCCCGTTGACAGGGCAAAATTGAAAGTGATCTTGCCCGGCCTCTCATTGGGCAAAATGGAAACCCCGGCCTACTCGCGCGAATTGGTTCGCCTGGAGTGGCGCTATGGTGATCCGATCGATATGTATATCGTCAAGCCTCATGGCGTGGACAAGCCGAGGGTTGTGCTCTACCTCTACAGCTATCCAACCGATGTCGATTACTTCATGAACGATGGCTGGTGCAGACGGGCTACAAGCAAGGGGCTGGCTGCGGCCGGCTTCGTATCTGCACTCACCGGCGACCGCTTCCGCAATCGCCCTATGAGAGAGTGGTTCATCCCCGAACTGCAGGAGTCTCTCGGTTCATCCGTGCACGACGTTCAACTCATCATCGACTATCTTTCGGCGAGGGAGGATTTGTCCGCGAGCCAGGTTGGCATGTTCGGGCAGGGATCAGGCGCAACCATCGCGATTCTCGCCGCGGCTGCCGACCCCAGGATTCGGGCGCTGGACCTGCTGAATCCATGGGGCGATTGGCCTGATTGGCTGAAGTCATCTCCCGTTGTTCCCGAGGAGGAGCGCGCGCGCTATCTCACCCCCGAATTTCTGCAAAAGGTTTCCATGCTCGATCCGGTTACATATCTTCCGCAGCTTTCAGACCGCGCCCTTCGCGTGCAGCAGGTCATGAATCTTCCGGATACGCCCGCGGCAGCCAGGGATAAGATCGCCGCGGTCGTGCCTCATGACCGGCTGGCCCAGTTTAAAGATGTTGCAGCTCACAGGGAGTCGTGGAAGGTCACAGGCCTTTCTGGGTGGATGGCAACTCAGCTTTTGCCTGTACCTCAACCAGGTGCTCAGGGAGCCGCAATCGGCTCGAAGTAGCTCTCCGCGCGAACAGTCTTCCCGGCCAGGCGTGCAGCCTGTCTGCAAAGTTGAATTGACCGAAAAATAACAATAGATGGCCCTTGATCCCTTGACCCCTCAGAGGTTCAGAGCAGAGGATTGAAACGTGGGTATTCTGCCTGTTCCAGTGATTTTCAGTGTCCTTTTCTTACAGCCATCGGAATGATTTTTTATGTGTGGCCGGGAAGAGGAAGTCACCCGCCGAATCGGTTTGCGGAGATCTAATAACTAGGTTCTTCATTCAATTTGTCGAGACGTGCAGGAGAATTCAAGGGTGACTATGGAACGTTACGTAATCTTCGGGGGCACGGGGTTCATAGGAACTCATTTATCGCAATTCCTGCTCGAAGGTAACCCGGAATGCGAAGTCATTCTGGTCGATCTTCTTCCTCCCCGTAACACCGGCTACGCAAGAACCCTGGCCGTTGCGCTGCTGAACGGGAGGGCCAGGTTTGTAAAACACGATGTCCGAAATCCAATTGACGAGTTGGAAATTGGACCCGCCGATGTTGTTTTCAACCTGGCGGCTGTGCATCGCGAACCGGGTCACGAGCTTTTGGAGTATTTTCAGACAAATATTGGCGGCGCTGAAAACGTCTGCGCCTATGCGTCCGCGGTGGGCGCCGGGCGCATGGTGTTTACAAGCTCGATTTCCGTCTATGGCCCGACCGAGGAGGCCAAGACCGAAGAGTCGATCCCTGTTCCTAAGACTCCCTATGGAAGCTCAAAGCTTGTTGCCGAGAGCATACACCAGGCCTGGCAGGCTGCCGCCCCAGGCAGGCAGCTTCTTACCTTGCGCCCCGGCGTCGTCTTCGGCCCAGGCGAAGGAGGAAATGTAACTCGCCTGATTCGAAGCTTAATTGGGGGATACTTCGTGTACATGGGAAACCGTTCCACACGAAAGGCGGGCGGTTATGTGAAGGAATTGTGTGAAGTTATTCGTTTTGGAATCGATTATCAAAAAACATCCGGCGAGGCTTTGACGCTCTTGAACTTTTCCACCAGCCCCCCGGCGTCGATTGGTGAGTTCGTGGATGCAATCCGAAATGTGGAAAAGATGAAGAGAAAGCCCATATCTCTTCCACGCACGCTCTTGTTAGCAGCTTCTTACGTAATTGACGTGGCCGGCAAGACACTTCGCGTTGAGCAGCCTGTGTGCCCTGCACGGATTCGTAAATTGTTTTGCTCAACAAACATTGAAGCAAGAAAGCTGCAAACTCTCGGTTATAAGTACAGCTATTCCCTAAAGGCTGCCTTTGAAGACTGGAAACAAGATGTTCCGGAAGATTTTGCGGTTGCCTCAGCGCAAGAGCCTCGCTTTGTCGTGACGGAGAAGACAGAGCAGATCCCGGGCGTTTCCTGACTGAAACCTGGCTGGAGCGGCCACATCCGGACAAACTGTAAAATCGTCCAAAACTACGCTTACAGCGGTATCGACGACAAGTTCATCTGGCGTCAGATGCAAGAGTGCGGATGAAGACTGACAATGGCTGCTATCGCGGACCTTGGCCTCATACCCGGGCCTTTCTAACCTATAACGACTGGCAATGGAGCGCATCGAGGCAGCATCGATAGGGAAGAGCTTCATCGCGACGAACAGGGTAGAATAAATTAATTGAGCTCTGTAGAACAGAAGATCAGGGATAGACCTATTCAAGGAGTCAAGGTGGATCAGGGGCGTACGAATTCATCCGGGACTAATGCGAATGCTGGCGCAAGTCAATCTTTTGGTTTAGGAGGTTGGAAAAACTCCGCCAAGGATCTTTCTCTCATCGAGTTGAGACACGTCGTACTGAAGCACAGAATGCTCGTCTTCGGGTCGATTCTTGGGGCAGTACTTCTGGCAATCATCATAACCATCCTCATGCCCCACCAGTACGATGCAGTAGCTCAGCTTGAGCTTGAGCCGCAGAATAGCAATGGTCTCGGCGTCAGCGGCCTGGATCTTTTAACCGGCAGCGATCTGGATGAAGAAGCTCGGCAGGAGACGCAGGTTCATGTTCTGAAGACCGACACAATCGCATGGGGCGTGATTAAATCGCTTCGGCTCGATACACGCAAGGAGTTTGCGGGCCCCAAGCCCTCCAAGCCCGATGACAGCCTGGAGAACATTGATCGAGTGCGTCAGGCGGCATTGATCGCAGCGTACGCAAGCCGCCTGAAAGTGCTCTCCATCCCCAAGACGCGAATCATCGAAGTTCGCTTTCGAAGCCTGGATCCGCAGCTGGCGGCAGACGTGGCGAACACCGTTACCAGGATGTATCTGCAAAATTCGCTGCAAACTCGCTTTCAATCAACGGAAGAAGCATCGAGTTGGCTGACTAAGCAGTTACAGGGCTTGAAAGAACAGGTCCAGTCGTCGCAACACGAGTTGGAGGAATATCAGAAGCAGGCGGGAATCCTCATTTCAGACGAAGGAATGGGGGGGGCAAAAGGGAGTAACGGCGCTTCGACTCACAATGTAATGATCGCAAGACTGGATGAGCTCAATAAGCAGTGGGCCGATGCCGAAGGCCAGCGAATGCTTGCCGAAGCAAAGTATCAGATTGGCAAGTCCGGCGATCCGGAGCTGATCCTTCAGGTCGAACCGTCCAGTGCCCTCGCGGCTCTTCGCGCCCAGCGAGTCGATCTCGATAATCAGTACGCGCAGTTGACCGCCAAATTTGGCGACAAGTACCCTCGGGTAATTCAAGTAAGAAATCAATTGGACCAGACGAATAAATCGATCGCAACCGAGGTCGATAACACCCGGAGTAAGTTAAAGGCGCAATATGAATCGGCATTGAAATCGGAACAAATGTTGAGTGCCGAATATGACAAGCAGAAGCAGGAAGCTTATCGACTGAATGAGTCCAGCATTCGATACCTGATCCTGAAGCAGGACTTTGATGCAAACCAGGGCCTCTACCAGGATCTTGTTCAGAAGCTTCGGGAAGCGGGAATACTCGCCGGCCTCAAATCGACCAACGCAACAGTGATCGAACCCGCGTCCGCCCCGGTGAGCCCCTCGTCGCCCATACCGCTGCTGAATGTGGCGATCGGCATGCTGATCGGCACCTTTGTCGGCCTTAGTAGTGCCTTTCTCAGAGAAAATCTTGACACGTCGATTCCCACCCCGGAAGATGCCGAGTCGCTGTCAGGATATTCGTTGATGGGAGTTATTCCACATGTTACTGAGAAAGACCGGAAATCTCGAAAAGAAAGCGCACTAACTGACGAGCAACCAATAACGCCCATGGTCGCGTTGCGACCGCAGTCGGTATTTGCTGAAGCGTTCAGGCTGCTTCGCACCTCGCTGATGTTGTCCTCTCCGGGATCGCCGCCCAAGGTAATTATGGTAACTAGCGGGGTGCCTGGAGAAGGTAAGACACTCACCAGCCTGAACCTCGCGGTAGTCCTCGCTCAAAAGCACAAACGCGTTCTGCTGCTCGATGCCGATCTTCGGCTTTCCGGAATCTCGCATCTGTTGGGAATGGAAGTGCAGACCGGTTTCAGTTCCTGTCTCGCGGGTGGGTCCGATCCCGCAGACGCGATAGTTACATTTCCAAACATTCCCAACGTAGATGTCTTGCTCGCGGGGACGAGACCTCCCGATCCTGCTGACCTGCTTGATTCAGAACGTATGCGGACATTGATGGCCGCATGGCGAAATGAATATGACCACATCGTCATCGACACACCTCCCTTGCTCGGGCTTTCCGATGCGGGCGTGATATCGAGCATGACGGATGTAGTGCTGCTGGTAGTGCGGTCGTCCAAAACCGGCAGGCAGACCCTCATTCGGGCGCGCGACGCACTGAGCCGCGCAAATTGCCGAAGAGTGGGAATCATTTTTAATGATCTGGCAACGCATTCCGCCGACCATTACGCTTATTACGGCTACTATGGTTCCAAGTACTCCGACTATTACGGCGACCTTGAGGAGAAGAAGTAAATGAAGTGGCGAATAGGGTCGATGCTGCTGTTCCTGCCGTTTGCGCTGGCTTTAGGCGTTGCCGGACAAACTCCAGTTCAACCGGTCTCCGGTAAATCGGTTGAAGCGGGTGGTTACACTGCGACATCCAGTCAGCAAGTGGTTCAAGCGCCGGGAACGAAAGGCCCCATCGGGGCGCAAGCCGCCGCGCCAACAAACCCACTGGCCACCACTTCCACTTCCGCGCCCGTGACCATCGGCCCAGGCGATTTGTTGAATATAAGTGTTTTTGATACTCCCGAGCTGGCCGCGCAGGTTCGAGTCAATAGCGCCGGAAATGTGACGTTTCCTCCCGTCGGCGAGGTTCATCTCGCGGGCTTGACGCCGGAAGGCGCTGCAGAGCTCATCCGCAAAACGCTGGTGAGCGGGGATTTTGTCAAGCAGCCGCAGGTCTCCGTCTTTGTGCAGGAATATGCAAGCCAGGCGGTCTACGTTACAGGAGAGGTTGGGCATCCCGGCGTCTACCCGCTGCTGGGCTCGTACCGGTTACTGGATATTCTGTCAGCGGCAGGCGGCGTTACGTCTCAAGGCGGCTATGACATATCGATCACGCACGCTAACGATCCCGATCATCCGCAGTCAGTCCGCCTCAATAAGCAGAATCCAGACACAACCAACAATCCAAGCATGCGGCCCGGCGACACAGTCTACGTTCCTCAGGCCGGAGTCGTTTATGTCGTCGGTGAAGTGGCCCATCCCGGCGGGTTCCTGCTGGACCGGGAAACGGCTCTGACGGTGATCCAGGCGATTGCGCTCGCGCAGGGCACCACGCAACTTGCCGCCAAGAGCCGCGCGCGCGTGATAAGGACTGACAAAACCGGAAAGAAGGAGATGATCTTTCTCGATTTGCAAAAGGTCTACGATGCCAAGATGGCCGATCTTCAGCTGCAGAAAGACGACATTCTCTATGTGCCTCCAAGCACCGCGCGCATCTTCACTTCGCAAATGTTTTTACAGGCCGCGCTCTCAGCGGCTACCGGCGCCTCTGTCTATCGTTGGTAACCTCCGGTTCGGCGTTCGGTTTCCTATCGCCGGGGCAAGCGGCCGGCATGACGGCGGAAATTGTTCGGGTTTGCCATGAATAGAATTGCATTTGCATCTCTGTGGTTCTATGTTTTCACGATCCCGTGGGAACGGAGCCTTCAGCTCGGGGGAGACGTCGGCTCCATTGGCCGCGCGTCGGGCTTTGTTGCCCTGGGCCTGGGCCTCTGGGCCGTGTGCATGCGCGGACAAATGAGACGCCTCGGCGGTTTCCACATCCTTGCGCTTGTGTTCCTCTTTCAGGTAACCGCGACCATATTCTGGACCGCGGATCCCAATGAAACCCCTCATTCAATTCGCGTGTATTACCAATCCATGTGGGTGCTCTGGCTTATCTGGGAATTTGCTCGGGACAAACATAGCCTCTCGCAGTTGCGGCTGGCCTTTGTTCTCGGCGAATGCGTGCTGGTTTTATTGACCATCCAGCGATTCCTCAATGCGAATATCGTAAGCCGGGCCAAAGAAGTGCGGTTCACCGCGAAGGGGTGGGACTTCAACGATATGGCCGTTATGGTCGCTCTCGGCGTGCCTTTTGCATGCTACGTGGCGGTCAGGTCGGAAAAGCTTTGGCAACGATGGCTTGGATTGACCTGCCTGGTCCTTTCGTTAATCGGAGTTCTCTTGACCGCATCCAGAACAGGTCTCCTGGGGATGATGCTCGGGCTTTTGACCCTTCCCCTGCTTCAGCCGCGTTCCACCGCTCGAACAAAACTGTTTGCGGTGCCGCTGCTGGCTGGGACCGTCTACGCGGCTTCAATCTGGCTTCCGGCACAGATATTCACCCGGCTGGGCACCACGCTCAGTGAATTAAGCTTTGGGGGTGGGAACGACCGCGAAGCCATTTGGAGAGTTGGCCTGCTGGCGTTTCCTCAGCATTGGTGGCTCGGAGTTGGCGCGGGCGCCTGGGCAGCCGGAACGGGAAACTTCTTCGCGCCGCATAACACCTTTCTCGAGATCTTACTGGAGGAAGGCGTTCTGGGATTTGCTGTGTTCTTCTCTATGTTGGCGTTTGTCGTGATGGCAGTTTTCCGCAGCCGGGGGATGGATCGGCGGGTCTCCGCGATGATGCTGGCCACATTCCTGATTTGTGTCATCGCCATCACTTGGGCACAGCTGCCCGGAACATGGTTCGTCCTGGGGTGGATCGTTGCGCAAGGGCAAGCAAAGGGAACGGCCGCTGACTGGGCTGAAGCGGGTGAGATTCGAGAGCTGCTGCCGGCGACCGCGGGAGCCGCTGCGAGAAGCGCATGAATCTGGCAACCTCATTTCGTCGCTTCAGCGTCCCGTCAACGGTAAACCTGCGAATCTTTCATGCCGCTGCAACCGTTGGCGTGTTCAGCGTTCTGGTCAAGCTGGTAGCAACGCTGAAGGAACTTGCCATTGCCAACTCCTTTGGCCGCGGCGATGCGGTCGATGCGTTCTTGCTGGCCTTGATGATCCCTTCGTTTGTAGTAGCTCTGGTGGCCGGATCGCTGAATGCCGCCTTGATTCCGAGCTACGTACAAGTCCGCGAGCATGAAGGCGAGGAAGCGGCGCAGAAGCTATTGTCCGGCAGTCTTTTTTGGAGCCTCATCATGCTGCTTACGGTGGCATTGGTTCTGGCAGCCGGTGCGCCGGCGCTCTTCCGCGCCATCGCGCCCGGTTTTCCGCCAGCCAAGCTCGCTTTGACCACCCGTTTTTTTTATGTCCTCCTTCCCATGGTTCTTCTCAGCGGAATTACCGTGAACTGCGGTGCAGTTCTCAATGCCAGGAGGAGTTTTTGGCTACCCGCAATCACCCCGATGTTGAGCCCAGCTTTGATGATCGTGCTGCTCATGGGCACGCGCACCTTTGGCGTTTGGGCATTGCCGATTGGCCTCGTATTGGGGACCTTCCTTGAGAGTGTGCTGCTCATGGGAGCGTTATGGAGACGCGGAATCCTCTTCCTGCCGCGATGGTACCCCGCAACTCCAGCCCTGCGCCGGGTTCGCGCGCAATACATTCCGCTTCTCTTTGGAAGCGTATTGTCGAGCGGCGTTGTCATCGTCGACCAGACCATGGCGGCTCGACTGCAGCCGGGTAGCGTTGCGGCCCTGGGCTACGGCAATCGCATCGTCAACGTCGTCGTGGCACTGACGGCTGTCTCGCTCTCCTCAGCGGTCATCCCTTACTTCTCTGAGATGGTGGCCCGGCGCCAATGGGCCCAGTGCCGCCATACGCTAAAGACGTACACCTGGCTCATTGCTTCCGTCACCATCCCGGTTGGCCTGGGCATCGCATTGTTGTCCCAACCGATCGTGCGCCTGTTGTTTCAGCGGGGCGCCTTCACCGCGGCAGATACTGCACTCGTAGCTCGCGTGCAGGCGATGTATGCCTTTCAGATTCCCGTCTATGCCGTGAGCCTGCTTTACATTCGCCTGCTGACTGCCCTCAATCGCAACGACCTTGTCATGATCAGCGCCTTGATCAACCTTACGCTCGATGTAATCCTCAACATTATTTGCATCCGGTTTTTTGGCCTTCCCGGCATCGCGCTATCAACTTCGCTGTTCTATGCGGGATCACTCATCTATGCGGTGGTGGTCTGCAGGCGTGTCCTGCGAAATGCGAGCGCGGAATCGCCATTACCGTTGGAGCCCGGCCACGCATGCGTGTAACGCTGGTAATCTCGCAAATGACCATGGGAGGCGCCGAAAGGCAGTTTTCTCTTTTGGCGAATGCATGGGCGGCCAGAGGCGCTGAGGTTACGCTGTTTGCTTTGGAGGCCGAACACCCGTCGTTTTTTGAGCTACATCCGGCAGTCGACTTTCGCTGTCTTGGCATCGTAGCCAGTGATGCCATGGGCGCTCGAAAGGCGCTTGCTATCGTCAAGAGGCCATTCTCTCTGCGGCGCGCGCTCATTGATTCGCGGCCGGAAATAATTGTGAGCTTCATCAACCGGGTGAACACGACCACAATCTTCGCCTCGCTGGGATTGGGAGTTCCGGTGATTGCAATGGAGGCCACCGATCCGTTCGTGTGGAAGGACACTCTGCCGTGGCGATTCCTGCGAGCGTGCGCCTATCCACTGGCAGCGGCAGTGGTCGCGCAAACCGAGAGCGCCGCGAAAGCCCTGGCTGGGAAAATGCTCGGTGTGCGCGCCGTAGCCATATCAAATCCCGTGCCAGCGGCTGATTCGAACGGAGGAGAGCGCAAGGGGACGCGGTTGGTCAGCTATGCGCGGTTCAGTCCCGAAAAAAGACTGGATCGCCTCATCGCGGCATTCCATTTGATTTGCCTGAAGCATCCGCAGTGGTCGCTGACCATCGCAGGGGATGGACCAATGCTCCCCCAACTTAAGAAACAGATCGCCGATCTTGAGCTGGGCGACCGGGTGAGCCTTCCCGGCGTTCTGCGCAATCCGCGGGACTTACTGAAGGACGCTGACATTTTTGTACTGACTTCTGAATTCGAGGGTTTTCCTAACACGCTGGCCGAGGCGATGGCTCATGGAGTTCCAGTAATAAGCTTCAATTGCAAATCCGGTCCGGCAGAGATTGTTCGCGATGGGATCGATGGTCTGCTGATCCCTCCAGTGGATGTTCCTGCCCTGGCACGTGCCATGGAGAACCTCATGAATGACGAGCCGATGCGGCTTGCAATGGGTAAGAAGGCCGTTGAAGTATCGGAACGGTTTGGTGTGGAGAAAGTACTGTCCCTGTGGGACGATTTGTTTGTGAAGGTGGGCGCTCAGGTGCGTTACGATCCTGAGAATGCATCGAGCCCGCTCGGCGGTATCGCCCGTGGCAGTACCAATAGGACTGGCTGAGGCATGTACAGTTCTTTCTTTCCTCTCATCATTTTTTAGTCTAGGTTGAAGCGAAATATGTCGAAGTCACGCCCAACAGCCTCTGAATTCGCGCTCGCGACGTTCGATCCCGAAATCGAACGGGAGTTCTTTCTTCGCGTCTTTCTCATGAATAAGTGCTTCAAGACTACAGATACCCACCGCCTGGACGACCTAAACGCTTTTGCCCTTCCTCATATGAAGCTCATTCCTGAAAGGCCATTGAAGATCATGGATGTCGCGGTCTCCTCTGGAATCAGCACCCAGGAGTGGTATGACCAATTGAAAAATGAAGGAGTCGAAGCAAACATTGTGGGTACCGACTCCACGGTCAATGCGCTGCATATACCGGGAAAGATCGCGGACATGCTCCTCGATAAGGATGAGAATGTTATCCATATGGCGCTCTTCGGTCTCGTGGTTCCTTCCCGCATTACAGGGCTGCTTCGATCGTTGGGCTTGAATGCACTTGCCCGCACTGCGTTGAAAGCACGGTCCAGGGCACGTCCGCTGCGGCTAGTTAGCAAAGCAGTGAAAGACATTTCTGTCGTTGAAGAGGATATTGAAGACAATGGGACAAATGCTGGTCCTTTCGACATTATTCGGGCTGCAAATATCTTGAACCTGTGTTATTTCCCTGAGGCCCAGCTACGGAAGATGGCGAGACTGTTATCTCGGCGGCTTCGGGCCGGCGGTTTATTCATTGTGTGCCGGACTCTTCCCGATGGAACAAACCACGCATCTATATCTCGCTTTGATGGAGATGGTTTCAAGGTGCTCGCCCGAATGGGAAATGGCTCTGAGATCGAGCACCTATTGCTCTCGGCAGATAGTTCGCAATTGTAATTCACGCTTCAGGTAGCGAGTTATGGAAAGCAGAGAGATATGCGCGTGACGCTGGTAGCATGGGCGATGAAAGCAGGGGGCGCCGAGAAGGTGCTCTCGGTGCTGGCCAATGCGTGGGCGGCGCGTGGGGATGAGGTGACCCTGCTTGCATTAACAGAGGAGCATCCGTCTCATTTTCCGCTGGATGGTTCGGTCGCGTTTCGTTGTCTCGGGTTCGCAGCCGGCGCTGGCGATCGGCCCGGACGGATTGGAACCTTTGTCGAGAGGATTTTCGCGCTGCGTCGAGCCCTCCGCGACTCCCGGCCCGATGTGATTGTGAGCTTTCTCGACCGAGTCAACACGCTGACAGTTCTCTCATCGATCGGACTTCGGGTTCCGGTGATTGTCTCCGAGCGCATCGATCCATCTGTCTGGAAGGATATTCAGCCCTGGCAGTTTCTTCGGTCCTGCGCGTATCCTCTGGCCAATGCGGTTGTTTCGCAGACCGCGACCGTAGCGCAAGACCTGCGCAGATTGGTGGGCAAGCGATCGGTCGCCATCTCAAACCCGGTGCCGGCCGCCGAAGCTTGCGGAGGGATTCACAGCGGAAAGCGACTTCTCGGGTGCGGCCGGCTCTGCGAACAGAAGAGACTCGATCGCTTGATTGAGGCCTTTTATCTTCTTCACAAGCGGTTTCCACAGTGGTCTTTGACCATCGCAGGTGAAGGAGAGCTGCGCCCGCAACTCGCGCAACAAATCGCTGCGCTGGGATTGGGTGATCGGGTCTCTCTTTCAGGGACTTACTCCAATCCGCGAGAGATTTTGAAGGACGCGGATCTCTTCATACTTTCCTCTGCGTTTGAAGGCTTCCCCAACACGCTTGCGGAAGCCATGGCTCATGGCGTGCCGGTGATCAGTTTCGATTGCAGATCCGGACCATCCGAGATAATCCGCAATGGAGTGGATGGCCTGCTCGTACCCCCATGCGATGTTCCCGCCCTGGCTGCGGCAATGGAGAAGCTGATGAGCAATGAGGCCTTGCGGTTATCCATGGGGAAGAGAGCCGTCGAAGTTTCTGAGCGATTCAGTGTAGATAAAATACTGCGCGCGTGGGACGACTTGTTTGAGCAGCTAGGGGCCCCAGTCTCTCGCAGTCGCCAAAGTGCGTCCAGACCGCTCGACGGCGTTCTTGGCGGGGACGCGCGATGAATAAAACTGCAAACAGAATTGTTACGGCGCAACTCTTTCACAAAGTCTTCTATCGGTTCATGTCCACTCCCGCGCATCCGCGGTTTCGAGTCAACGGCCTAACGCGCGAGAAACAGCAGCTAATGCGCGCGCCCGTCGAGGAGATCAGCAAAAACCAGGCCGCGCGAATGCGCGATCTCTTGGTTCATGCCTGGCGTCACTGTGATTTCTACCATGAGCGCTTTGCCTCTGTTGGACTGACAAACGAGAGCGATCTTGTCATCGACAATATAGCGGTGATTCCAACGCTCTCGAAGAAAGAGATTCAGGAAAACTTCGAAGGGTTGCTGTCGAAGGTTGGCAACCGCAAGAACTGGCGCGAAAACTCGAGCGGCGGCTCAACCGGGCAAACCGTCGTGTTGATGCAGGACCCGCAATACAGGGAAGAAAGCCGGGCCTCGACGTTTGTCAGTGATGCCATGCAGGGATGGAAATTCGGCAACCGCACCGCGCTGTTGTGGGGCGCCGCACGTGACACCGACCCCATGATGAGCTTGGGCGGACGGGTGGTAAGGCTGCTGCAAAACATGCGGGTATACAACTCCTTCGACATGGGTCCGGAAAAAATGCTTCAGTACCACAGAGACATGGAGGCATATCAACCGGATAACATCATCGCGTATGCGGGTTCAGCGTACTTGTTTGCAAAGTTCCTGCTCGATGCACAGCTAAAGCCAGGTTACCCTCGTGCATCCATCATCACATCGGCTGAAACACTAACCGATGACATGCGCGCAACCATCGAAGAGTGTTTCGGCATGCCAGTCTATAACCGCTATGGGAGCCGGGAAGTTGGAATGATAGGTACGGAGTGTAGTTGTCATTCCGGGCTGCATCTCCATCTGGACAAATACACCGAGACGCTGGATTTGGAATGTGATGAGCCGGTTTGGGGAGAGCCTGGCTTTGTGACTATTACGCTCTTTTCAAATTGGGCAATGCCGCTGATCCGCTATAAAATAGGGGATGTTGGAATCCTCGGTCGGGAGTTATGTGAATGCGGCGTGAACACGCCGAAATTCAGCAAGATATTAGGGCGCAGTTCAGACTTTATCGTTTCTCCTTCTGGAAATATGATTCACGGCGAGTATTTTACGCACGTGTTTTACGGGCAACGCAACATCCGTCAATTCCAGTTTGTGCAGGAAACGCCAACCTCGTTTAAAGTGCGAATAGTAAAAGATGGCGAGCTTGATCCCAACCAGCTCGACCATATACGGAAAGAGATTGAGGAAGTGCTGGGCGAGGGAAGCAAGATCCAGTTCGAATTCCCAGCCCATATCCCCCCGGCGCCCTCTGGGAAGTTCCGATTTACGATTTCCAATGTAGTTACGCAGCACGGAGGTTAGATGCCAGCTTCAGTCAGAGACGCCGTGGTGTATCACGATCCGAAGCTGTTGGACTACAGCGTCCGCGCGCCGTTTTCTCCGTCAACGGCCTATCCGGAATATCTTTTTCATGACTCCGGCATGAATGGCGCGAATTCCCCTTATCAGGCTGTTCGGGAGTTTCTCCATCTTGCGGGTTTTGACAGCGCAAACTACGGCCGCGCTGAGTGGAATCCATGGGGCGAGCTAATCAGGCCGGGGAATAAGGTGGTCATCAAACCGAACTTTGTTCTTCATGAGAACAACAATGCAGGATCGATTGAAAGTCTGGTGACGCACGGTTCTCTTATTCGAGCTGTCGTAGATTATGTTCTTATAGCTCTGAAAGGCCAAGGCTCTGTCGTCATCGGCGATGCGCCGCTTCAAAGCTGCCGATTCGATGTGCTTCGACGCTTGGCGGGCCTGGATGAAGTGATGGCGTACTACACAAAGCACGCGTCCGTTCCCGTTAGCCTGGTTGATTTCCGTTGCGAGTACGCGGTTACGGCGGCGGGCCGTGGGCTGATTGTAAAAGTAGAACGGAGCGAAGGCGAACCATCAGGATACCGCACCGTGGACTTTGCCCAGCGGAGCATGCTGGCGCCGGTGAGCGAAAAGTATGAGCGCTTCAGGGTGACGAACTACGATCCAAAGTTGATGTCACAGCACCATAATCGCGAAAAACATGAGTATCTCGTGTCCGGTTCGGTGCTGAACGCAGATGTCGTAATTTCCATTCCCAAAATGAAGACCCATGCAAAGGCTGGCGTTACAGGCGCGCTGAAGAACTGCGTGGGGATTAACGGGCACAAAGATTGGCTACCGCATCACACAAAAGGTCCTGCCACGGGTGGCGGCGATGAGTACGCGCATCCCTCCATCCTGAAATCAGCACAGGTAACTGTGGTCGAGACAAAGGATGTGGTCGGATCGCGCGTGGCAAAGGAGTTCCTGGGACTTACCAGCTTTCTTCTCCACGGCGCGGGAAGGCGGCTTTCGAAAGACCCTTACTTCGAAGGTAGCTGGTATGGCAACGATACCATTTGGCGCACGGTGCTGGACTTGAATCGTGCCTTGGTGTACGCGGATAACGAAGGAATACTCCGTGATACTCCGCAACGGCGCACATTCTTCTTAATAGATGGAATCATCGCCGGCGAGGGCGAAGGTCCTCTCCATCCCGATCCGAAGCCAGCAGGGCTATTGATTGGCGCCTACGATGCGCCGGTGGCCGACCTGGCCATGGCCCGACTTATGGGATTTGACTACCGGAGAATTCCTTCCGTGCGTGAAGCGTTTAAAATCCAGGACCTGCCGTTGGTCGAGTGCGCTCCCGAGGATGTGGAGATTCTTTCGAATTCAGAGGACTTAAGCCGCGTGAGATTTACCGAACCGGGTTTTGATTTCGCCTTCAGGCCCTCTCGCGGATGGCGGGGCAAAATCGAAATGGTGACGGAGTCCAGCCTGGCGGCGTCTCGATGAGATCGCTTGCGTGATAGTTCTTTGGAGCAAAGAGCACGCGAAAGCGGAAAAGCCGATCGCGTCCGATGAAAGTCCGCAACATTGTTACAATGACGTGAATTGTATGCGCCCGGCAAGGGGCGCTATTGCGCGTGTTGAATACAATAAGATCAGCGCAACGCGAAGAGTCCTATCCAAAATGTCCCTGACACAATTGCACCAAATTCCCAGCACCGGGGAGACCGCACGGGAGCGCATCCGGGTGGTCTGTATCATCCCGTCAATGATTCGCGGAGGCGCGCAACGACAGTTGCTCGAGTTACTTCGCGGTCTTGACCGTAGGGAATTCGATCCGACTCTCATCCTGTTCAACGAGAAGGATCAGGGAGGTCAATATGATGTGGGCTCTGCCGTCGACCGACTGTTGAGCCTGAATATTCCTCCCGGTGGAAATTTTCGCGCCCGGAATGTCCCATCTCTGGCAATGGGACTGATGCGGTTGACAAAGATCCTTCGCACCATTCGCCCGCATGTCGTGCATGCGTTTCTTCCCGCGCCTTCAGTGATTGGTTCCGTCGCATGCAGATTGGCGGGAGTTCCTGCCTTTATTGTCGGCCGGCGGATTATGGCAGGTTTTCACAGAAGAGACAGTAAGCTTCTGGCTTCAATTGATCGCCTTTCATTGCGATCGGCTTCAGGGCTGATTGCTAACTGTGAGGCAATCGCTCAAGAAGCCGTGGCACTGGATGGGCTGGCGCCGGAGCGAGCCTTTGCCATTTACAACGGCGTGGACACAAAAGTCTTCTACCCCGGCACGGAAGAAGATCTGCGTCGCGATCTTGGCTTTGCCGCGGACGACATCGTTTTCGGCGTCATGGCGAACTTTCACTACCGAAAGCGTCATATCGATTTCATCCTGGCAGCCGAACAGATACGCAAGAGCGCCGCGCAGGCAAAGTTTCTGATGGTGGGATCAGACGATGGAATGTTGGCA
>JBEKEQ010000031.1:0-34353 GCA_050013735.1 Occallatibacter sp. | reverse complement strand
TCCTGCGGCGCGGCTAAAGCCGTGCCCTTTCAAAGCGCCGTCTCTTCTCGCAACCGCGTGTCCTATTCGCTCCTGTGGCAGCTTTCATCGCGTGCTGGTGCGCAGCCACGCCTGCTCGATGTAGCTGTCGGTCATGCCGGCGATGTAGTCGGAGACGGTGCGGGCGAGGCCCTGCGAGGGAATTTGCTCCTGGTGGTCTTCAGGGAGCTGACTGGGGTCGGCGATCAGAGCGGCAAAGAGTCCCTGGACGACCTCAATAGCGTGGGCGTGGGCTTCGTCCATGAAGGCAGAGTTGTAGAGGTTGGCGTAGACGAACTCCTTGGCGGCCGCGCGGTCGGCTTCCATGGGCGGGCTGAGTGCGACAAGACGGCTGGGAGCGCTGCGAATGTCGCCCAGGGTGGTGGCGCCGATGGCGGATACGCGGGCGCGGGTTTCGATGAGCAAATCAGTTACAAGGGCATTGAGGACGCGGTCGAGGGTCTCATACGCAGCGAGCTTGGGCGGCGCGGAGGGGAATTCGCGGAGAACGGCGTCATGGAATCCGCGGAAGAGCGGCACGCCCTCACGGACCTGGTCGAGCGTGAGAATGCCGGAGTCGATGCCGTCGTCGAGATCCGCGGTGAGGTAGGCGATTTCGTCGGCCAGGTCGATGAGCTGGGCTTCGAGTGGCGGGAATTGGCCGAGAAAATATTCGGCCAGCTCGGAGTGGGTAGCGACGGAGTAGTCGCGAGAGTGCTTGACGATGCCTTCGCGGACGCCGAGGGTCAGGTTGAGGCCGCGAAAGGCGGCGTAGCGCTCTTCAAACCAGGTGACGATGCGCAGGGCGTGGAGGTTGTGGTCAAAGGAAAGCCCGTAGCCGCGCAGGCAGTGGTCGAGCGCCTTTTCGCCGGTGTGACCGAAGGGAGGGTGGCCGATGTCGTGAGCCAGCGCCAGCGCCTCGGTCAGCTCCGCATTCAAGCCCAGGGTTCCGGCCAGCGTGCGGGAGATTTGGGTTACTTCCAGTGTGTGGGTAAGGCGGCTGCGGAAGTGGTCTGAAGGGGAATCCGCGGCGAGACGGGCGAAGACCTGGGTCTTGCCGGCCAGACGGCGAAATGCCCGCGCGTGCAGTATGCGTGCGGCGTCGCGGGCAAAGGGAGTTCGATAGGGGTGCGGCAGTTCGGCGTGTGCGCGGCGCGCGAGCTCGGCGCCCTCCTCTCCTGGGACGGCAATCCCCGGCGGGAGTTTGGCAGCCGGGTTGGTTTCGGAGTGGGTCATCGTCTGTGCGCAACAGAAGGTTTCACGTTTGGTTATACCGCAGTTGGGGACAATACCGCACAATGAGGCCGCTTGCGTGCGCTGAGTCACCATCAGTTCAGAAATGGACTGCTATAACGAACCCCATACGGCGGCATCAGGCAGAGCCGGAGAGCGTTCAGTTTTCGAGAGCGAGGTAGAGATGAAAGCGGTGAATAAGGTTGCGCTGGCAATGCTGGCAGTGGCATTTGCGTTTTCTTCGGGGTGTGCAAGGCACTCGAACAAAGAGGTTTACTACCTGGTTGCGGCCAATTCGGCGCTGCCCTACTGGCAGACGGCTGCAGCGGGGTTCAAACAGGCTGCGGCACAATACCAGGTGACGGCAAAGGTTGTGGGGCCTGACGGCTACGATCCGCAGGCAGAACTTGCCGAACTGAAAAACGCGATTGCCGCCAAGCCAGCCGGAATACTCATCTCTGTGTCGGATGCCTCGGTGCTGCAGTCGGAAATCGATGCGGCCATTGGCGCGGGCATTCCGGTCATTACCATGGATTCAGATGCGGCGGCCAGCCGCAGGCTCTATTTCATCGGGACCAACAACCTTGAGGCGGGACGCCTTGGGGGCCGGCGGGTGGTTGAGAAGTTGGGCGGCAAGGGAAACGTGGTGTTCTTCACGCTCGCCGGCCAGCCCAATACCGACGAGCGGCTGAAGGGATTCAAGGACGTCTTCGCGGGCCGAGGGGAGATTCAGATTGTGGATGTGGTGGATGTGAAGGGCGATGTGCGCGTCGCCTTCGACAAGACGCAGGAGCTGATGGCGCTGACGGGCCCGAAAAAGATTGACGCGTTTGTCTGCCTTGACTCGGCGTCGGGCAAACTGGTGGCGGACGCGATTAAACGCGGAGGCGGCGGCCGGGAACTGGTGGCCTGGGACGTGAACCAGGATACGCTGGACGGAATCAAGGACGGCGGCATCGATGCGACAGTGGCGCAAAAGCCGTTCACCATGGGCTACGTGGGGTTGAAGGCGCTGGACGAGGTTTTCCACGCACCCCCCAGACAGCTCAACAAGGACTTCGCCTCCGATTCCTTCTCGCCGTATCCGCTTTTTGTCGATACGGGCACCTCGCTGGTGGATAAGAGCAACGTGGATGTTTATATCGCTTCGGCGACGGAAGGAACCAAATAGTTCGATTTCCATCAAGGCTTGCACCGCACGGCAGGCGTGAAATGGTCGCGATGGCCCTTGGGGAATCCCCGTCAATAATGGGGCTCAATTGCGCGGCGTTGGCGCGGCTCAATGTATCCTGTAAGTGCCCAACACAATTGGATACAGTGACAGATGAAGGAAGCCAGCGCCAGAAAAGTTGAGCTGTTCGATACCAGTCTTCGCGACGGGATGCAGCAGCCGAACCTCGAAATCTCAGTTCCCAGTGCGGTGAGCCTGCTGCAGCACATGGCGAGCTTTGGCGTGCGGTACGCGGAGATCGGTTTTGCGGGCGCGAACCAGTTTGTCGAGGACTTGGCAGTCGCGCTTGACTCCGCGGATACAGGTGCGATGAAGCTGGCGTTGTTTGGCAGAACGCGCGGGCGCGGCGCCAGGGTGCAGGAATGGCCCGACGTGCGAGTGATGGCCGGCCACAAGAAGCGCGTTTCGGTCGCCGTGGTGGTGGTGAAATCGAGACTGCTCGATGTGACCAAGTCGCTGGAAACGACTCCGGAAGAAAACCTGCGCATGGCATGGGAGACCATCGAGTGCCTGCAAGACAACGGCCTTGAAGTGATTGTGGACCTGGAGCACGCAATGGATGCGTGTTGCGGCCGGCGGGAAAACGGCGAAAGCTGCGATGCCGATTTCGGCCACCGCAGCCTTGACTACTTTCACCAGATGGCGGAGCAATGCATCCGCCAGAAGGTAAGTCGGCTGGTGGTTTGCGACACCACCGGCGGCGCCAGCCCGGAAGAAGTGACAAGGGTGATCGACGGCCTGACAAAGGCTTATCCCGGGGCAGGAATCGGATTTCACGGCCACACTGATCGCGGCCTGGGAGTCGCCAATACACGGGCGGCCATTCTCGCCGGCGCCGTCCAGGTGCAAGGCACCCTGCTCGGAACGGGCGAACGCTGCGGCAACGTGAACCTGACCACCGTGATCGGCGGGATGCAACTGAGGGGCGAGGCCGAGTTTGTGTCGCCCGAATCGCTCACCGGGCTTACCGCATTGGCCAATTCAGCATACGCGGCGTTCTCGCTGGAGCCGCCGCACGGCACACCGATTGTGGGGCCGGGAGCTTTTGGCACCTGGGCCGGCATGCATGGCAGCAGCGAGCGCAAGAACCCGGGAGCATACCTGTGGTGCGATCCGGCCAGGGTGGGCGCCAGCGCGGTGATCGGGGTCAACGGCCAATCGGGCAGGGCCAACGTGATTCTGCTGTCTGAGTCGCTTGGCATTCCGCTCGATTCAGCGCAAGCGCAGGCCTTGATTGACGCCAACCTGGCCATGATTGAAGGCGGCGGCTTCACGGCCAGTGAAGTCTCGTTCAGGTTGGCCTGCCTGAAGGCGCTCAATACCCTGAAAGATCGATTCAGCGTGAAGAACTGGAGAGTGCTGGACGAGTTCGATGAAACCGGAAACAAGTTCGTTCAGGCCTCGATGTCGCTGTATCTTGCCGACGGAACCGTGGCTGTGACGCGGGCCGAGGGCGCGGGGCCGGTGGACGCGCTGACCAAAGCCATGCGGCGCGAGCTGGAAAAGTGGTACCCGGTGATCAGGAAAATGCATCTGGGCCGGTTCAGCGTGACGGCCATCGACGTATCCGCTCACGATACAGCGGCCCACGTTCGCGTCACGGTCAGCTTCCACGCCGACGGCAACGAGCCGTGGACCACCGCCGGGGTGAGCAGCGACCTGAACCAGGCAGCGCTGATGGCCATCGTGGACGGGTTCCATTATTGGCTGCTGAAAAACCCGGCTGAGAGCTGAACTTCACGTTTGCGCTGAGGGATGGATGCTGGTCTGGGTTCGTTGACTCCCACCCATGCGACAAAGAGCGTCGCATGGATGGGGCACTCGGCGAGTTGGCAGACTTCCGCGCGATCAAGAGCGGCGGTTCCCGTTTTGCTCCCCTATCTTTATTTCGTGCTCAATTAGGAAGGCTGCGCTGCGAGAGACGGATTTCTGCGCCCTGAACTGCGCATTGCGCCGAGGATTGTTTCATACGGACATGGATTGCCGGTCTTGGGCCGGAGTCCTGAAAGGAAGCAACCGTATGACGCGTCCAATTCAGTGTCCCGATTGCGGGGCAAGGCTCGACGCATTCGGCATCTGCCCCAACGCCAGCCCCCAGGATGTGAGAACGATGCACGGCTTCGCGTCGTGCGGGCGAGGACATTACCTGACGCCGCTTTCAGTGTGGTCGGCGCTGGCGGCGTGTGCCGCACCGGACCAGCCAATGGGTGCCCGCGCCTTGCCCGCAAACCGCGCAGACACGGCGCAGACACGGCACGGGCCTAAGGGGCCCATTGCGGCCTGAATTATATTGGACCGCAGCTACTCCGGTTTGGGCTGCTCGGAGGCGCTTTCCTGCTTGGCCAGCTTGGTGCGGGCGCTTTCAAGCTTCTTCTGCACTTTGGCCATGTCGCCGGGTTCCACGTCGGCTGGAGAGGCCTTACGGTATTCGTTGAGCGAGAGTTCCCACTGCGCGGCAGCCAGCCGGAAGCGGCCTGTCTTCTCGTAGAGGTCGCCGAGGTGGTCATGGACCGTTGGATCGGTCTGGTCGCGATCGACTGCCTGGCGCAGATTCTCTTCGGCAAGCTCGTACTCCCCGAGCTTGAAGTATGTCCAGCCAAGAGAATCGAGGTAGGCGCCGTTCATTGGCTCCAGCTCAATGGCCTTGCGAATCATCTTGAGCGCCTCGGGCAAACGGGTGCCCTTGTCGGCCAGCATGTAGCCGAGGTAGTTGAGGGTCATGGCGCTGTTGGGGTCAAGGTCGAGCACCTGGCGAAAGAACTGCTCGGCCACGTCATAGTGCTTTTGCCGCTCAGCCAGTTCGCCGCGGAGAAAGACCAGGTAGGTGCGGTCTTCCTTCTTGGTGGTCAGCGCGCCTGCCTTGTTGAAGGCGTCGTCGGCGTCTTTCCAGCGGCGCAGGCGTATGTCCATCTGGCCCATCGCCAGCCACACCGAGCGATCATTATCGGTATGGTCAAGCAGGGCATTGGCCATGGCCATTGCCTCGTCGGCCTGCCCCTGATCGGCGAGCTCGCCGGCCAGCATCAGCTTGAGGTCGCGATTCTTGGGGTTTGCAGCCACTGCCTTGCGCGAGATTTCGATGGCCTTATCGAATTCCTTGGAGCCGCTGTAGGTGTCCACCTGGCCCTGGCACCCGCGCAGGGCCGTATCGCCGCCCATGTCGATCATCTTCTGGTAAGTGGCGATGGCCTCGTCGGTCTTGTTTTGCTCGTGATAGATGGCGCCGAGCCGCTCAAGGAAGATGCCGCGGTTGTTCTTCTCCTCGGTGGTGTATGCGCCGTTGGCGTGGGAGGTTTGATCGACCATTTTCTCGTAGACCTGGATGGCCTCGTCGAAGCGGCCCAGCACATCCAGGAGCAGGCCCTCGTTATAGCCGGCCTCAAGAGAAGACGGATCTTTCTTGCGGGCGCTGCGGACGGTAGCCAGCGCATCCTCGAATTTGCCCTGGCGGCGCTGTATTTCGCCGATGTGAATGAGCGCCTCGGCATCATCCGGATCGGCTTCGGAAAGCTGCTTGAATTGCTTGAGCGCCTCGTCGAGCTGGTTGTCGTTGAGCAAAGCCTGGCCAAGAGCATCCAGCACATGGGCGTCTCCGGGGTCCATGTCGGCGGCGCGCTGATAGGCGGCAATGGCGTCCTTGGTCCGCTTCAACTGGTCATAGGCCGCGCCCAGGGCAAGTTCCATCTTCGGCGACCGGTCTGCCGCCGGGACGGCTTCTATGATCTTGGCCGCATTTTGAATGTCGCCGCTTTCGGCATAGAGGCGGGCAAGGTTGAGCACCACTTCTTCCGAATCTGGTTCAATGGCCTGCGCGGTCTTGAATTGCTCTTCAGCTTTCTTCGGGTCGTGCTTGACGGTGTAAAGCTGGCCAAGGACCATGCGGTCCTCGACGCTTTTTGGCTGCAAGGCGACGATCTTCTCAAACTCGGCGATGGCCTGGTCGAGAACATTGCCGGAGGGCGATGCGGAAGACACGGCGTTGGAGGCATCGCTCAAGCGGCGCAAATAGATTTTGCCCAGCATCCGGTGGGCATCAATGTCGTTGGGAGAGGTCTTGAGCAGGTTGCGGGCAGTGACCTCAGCGTCGTGCGTGTGGCCGGAGCGGAGATAAAGATCGGCCAGGCCATCGTTCAACTGCGGTGATCCGGGATCGGCATTCAGCGCGGTCTTGTACTCATCGATGGCGCGGGTGATGAACTCCTGGCGACCCGATTCGAGCGCTTCATCCTCGTAGGTGGTGGCCAGCGCAAGGTGATAGTAAGCCACGGCGCGGTCGACAGGCGTCGCGGTGGTCTCGTCTTTGACGGGCAGTGCCGGCGCGGGCGTTCCGGGGCTGGGTTTGGCCGGAGCAGCGGTGTCAGGCGGCGATTGGATGGGAGCGACCTGGGCGCGCGCAGGGACGGCCGACAGCACGAGAAGAGATGCGGCGGCGAATACCATCCAGAAGGGCAACAAAATATTTTTCAGCTTCATCATCCTGGGATTCCATGCCTCTCAACCTGCGGAACGAAAAAAACCGTTGCGAAAGGCCAAAGGCATTTCAGGCAGCCGGTGGGGGCAGCTCTGCCTACTGTAAAGACGATTTTAACTGGCATTTGTCGCAGAGTCTTGGCGAAATGCGGGATTTTGCCAGAATCGGCGAGTGATTTGCAGCGGGAGCGGGTAAATCGACTTGTCGGGCGCTGGATTTTCAAGGGAAAGTTGCGTTGGGTCCGGCGGAGGAATGAAGATGATGGCATGAGAAACCTTTCATTCTTAACCTTTTTCGCCCTCATCTGTGTGGCCGGCGCATCGGCGACGGCGGAAGATTGCGGCGCTCTTCCGGCTGCGGCCGCTCCCGGTTCCCATGTGATGCTCACCGCGGCCTCCCATGTTGCCGCGCCGGTGTTAACGGTCAGGTCGAAGGGTGCGGAGGAGGTGGTCGGCGGCTTCGAGGGCGGGACGGTGATTAAGGCCGATGGCGCTTTTTATGCGTTCGTCACGGAGATGATGGCGGGTTGGTCCACGCGGCTGGCGCTGTGGTCGAGCCCGGACGGAGATCATTGGACTCGGATCGCAACGCTCTTTTCTTCGTCGGGAGATTTCACCGGGAAGGATCGCCGGGCCGGGTTATGGGCGGCGATGCCTGTTTACGATGAGCAGCGCGGGGAATGGGATCTTTTCTACGTGGCTTATCGCGCCAAACCCGACACACCCACGGCCTGGTACGCGAACTATGACGGCGAAATTGTTCGGGCTGTCTCCCAGACCAGGGGCAAGGATGGGTTCAAGGGCCCGTATGCGGACGCCGGCGTGATTCTGAGCCCGGGCCGCAAGTCGGATGCGTGGGAGGGGCTGCAAGGGGTCGACTCCTTCTATCCCTACCGGGTGGGAGACGAATGGATGGGCTTTTATGGCACAGCGCACACTGAAGTGAAGCCGGTGAGCTCGTGGAGGGTGGGGCTTGCCGCGGCGCCCGCGTTGCGTGGTCCATGGCGCCGGTGCTCTCAGCTCAATCCTTCGCCGATTGAAACGCATTTCATCGAAAATCCCGTCGTTTCCCGGGTCGGCGATTCGTATTTGGCCGTCTACGACGTGGACGTTGATGCCGGCAATTCCATCGGCTATGCCGACTCGCAGGATGGAGTGAATTGGTCACAAGGCAGGCGATTGGAAATCTTCACGGACCCGAGCTTCCATGCGCGAACGCCTCTTGCGCTCATCGACGATGGGCATGGCGCGTACGATTTGTTTGTTACGGCGTACGCGCCGGTGAAGAATGCGCAGGGCAAGACAGTCTCTAAAGGAGCTTTGTTCCATTTGAAGGTGAAGGCGCGTTGAGGGCGGGGATGAACGCGGCCCGAGAAATGGCGACGGCCGTTGTTGTCCTTCAGGTCTCCGTGCCGAAATCAGTGACGGAAATGGCGGATACCGGTGAAGACCATGGCTACACCGAGGCGGTCGGCGGCGGCGATCACATCCTGATCTTTCACTGAACCGCCGGGTTGGATAACGGCGGTTGCCCCGGCGGCGGCTACGGCTCCAAGGCCGTCGGGGAAGGGGAAAAAGGCGTCGGAGGCAGCGACGGAGCCAGCCAGCGGCAAAATGGCTTTCATGGCGCCGAAGCGGGCCGCGTCCACGCGGCTCATTTGGCCGGCGCCGATGCCGATGGTTTGGCCCGAGCGGGCGTAGACGATGGCGTTGGACTTTACGTGCTTGCAAACACGCCAGGCGAAGAGCAGGCTGCGCAGCTCCTCAGCGGTGGGCGGACGCCAGGTGACGACCTTCAGCTCCGACTCGTTGACGCGGGCCGTGTCGGCGTCCTGCAATAGCAAACCGCCTGACACATGCTTGAGGACTGGTCGCGGCGGAGCGGAGTGGACCTCTACCAGGCGAAGGTTCTTTTTGGCGGCGAAGCGCTCGCGGGCTTCGGGCGTAAAAGCAGGAGCGGCGATGGCTTCAACAAAGAGCTTGGCGATCTCATCGGCGGCGTTGGCGTCGACCGTGCGGTTGATGCCGATGACACCGCCAAAGGCCGAGACCGGATCGCACGCCAGCGCTTTTTCGTACGCTTCAAGGACGGTTGCGCCGGTTGCCGCTCCGCAGGGGTTGGTGTGCTTGACGATGACCACGGCGGCTTCGGACTCGGAGGGCGGGAACTCCTGCGCCAGCTCCCAGCAGGCGTCCAGATCGACGAGGTTGTTGAAGCTGAGCTCTTTGCCCTGGAGCTGATGAGCGCCGGCAATGCCCTGGCCTGTGCCGTCCGCGTAAAGCGCGGCGCGCTGGTGGGGGTTTTCGCCGTAACGGAGCGGCTGGGCCAAAGGGAAGTTGATGCGGAGGGTGGTTGGAAGAGCCTCGGCATCCAGAGCAGCGCGGCTTTCGGCCTCGGGGGCCCCGGAGATCCGATCGAGTGTGTTGGCGATGGCAGAGTCGTAGGCTGCGGTAAGAGCAAAGGCCTGCCGCGCTAGACGCCAGCGAGTTTCGCGGCTCAGAGCGCCGCTGTTCGCCTTCAGTTCGTCGGCAAGCGCGGCGTAGTCGGCCACGCGGGTGACGATGGCCACGTCTTCAAAGTTTTTGGCGGCGGAACGGACCATCGAGGGCCCGCCAATGTCGATGTTTTCAATCAGGTGGCCAAAGGCCACACCTGGTTGGGATGCCGTCTTCTCAAAGGCGTAGAGGTTGACCACTACCATGTCGATAGGGTCGATGCCGTGCGACTTCACAGCAGCCTCGTGCCGGGAGTTGCCGCGAATATAAAGCAAGCCGCCATGCACCTTGGGGTGGAGGGTCTTGACGCGGCCGTCCAGCATCTCCGGAAAGCCGGTGAGGTCGCTGATCTCCTTGACGGCCAGGCCGGCTTCGCGCAGCGCCGATGCGGTTCCACCGGTGGAGACTAACTCCACTCCAAAGCCGGCCAGCACCTCGGCGAACTCCACCAGGCCGGTTTTATCGGTAACGCTTAGCAACGCTCTCCGGATTCGCTTTTCCATGCTCACGGTCGAACTCCTCATTCGGTTTCATTGCGGTCTGCGCGGCAATAAGCGCACAAGGCATGACCAAGCTCCAGATTACATCGGGGTGCTGGTCCAGATTTCCGCTTGTGGGATGGATTCGGATGGGAGAGTAATGCTCATGCTACGCGGACTTTGGAAATGCATTAAAGTGAAGTTATGGGAAGTTACTCCCCAACTCCTTCACCGCACCGGCCGGAGATTCTGCCTCCGGGTAATGGCTACACGCCGCAGCCGCAACCGCCGCGGCAGGTTCGCAGGCCGAGGCCAACGTGGTCTGTGGCCCCGGCAACTTATTTGCTGGTGGGCATTAACTGTGCGGTTTTTCTCTACATGGTGGCGCACGGGGTGAGCGCCGGAGCGCCAACCACCGAGCAACTGATGCACTACGGCGCCGACAACGCCGGAAGCGTACTCATCAATGGCGAGTGGTGGCGCATCGTAACCGCCATGTTTGTGCATGTGGGCATTCTTCACCTGGCCACCAACATGTGGTGCCTGTGGAACCTGGGATTGCTGGCTGAACCGCTGCTTGGTTCGGCGGGCGTGATGGCGGTGTACATTCTCACCGGCGCGGCGGGCAACCTGTTGTCTACCTTCTCCGGCTGGGCGAAATACGGCCACGATTGGGCAGGTTATCACGCATCGGGTGGAATGGACTTTGCCGCCATCTTCCCGCCGGGAGCGGGAGCTTCGGGGGCTGTCTTCGGGATTGCTGGAGCGCTGATTGTTCTGCTCAAATCGAACCGGCTGCCGGTACCTCCCTATGAACTCAAAAGGCTGCGCAGGTCAGTGATTTACTTTGCGGCCCTGAACCTGGTGCTTGGATTCTCTATCAACATCGGCACACGGGTTATCGGTTCGGGCATCAACATTGACAATTACGCCCATATGGGCGGCTTTACTTGTGGATTGCTCTTCGCAGCGCCGCTGGTGCCGCGGATTGGCTCGCCCCGGCAGGTTTTTGTGGATCGGCTGCGCGTGGCCGTGATGATGGTTGTGGGAGTGCTGGTGCTGTTCGGTTTCTTCCTGGCCCAACTGCCGCGATAGAGTTGACGGGCCTCGTTCGCGGGCTGCGGCTTGTGCCAAAATGTCCACGGTACGCTGACCGTCCAATTCCGTTTCCAAGGAGCAGAGGATGAAGCGCCGCGAGTTTTTGAAGCAAGCCGGTCTTACCGCCGCAGCCGTTGCATCCAGCAGCACACTGAACGCGTCCGATGCCACGCCTTCCGCCACCATTCCGCGCCGCGCGCTGGGCAAGACCGGCGAGCAGCTTTCGATCATCGGATTCGGGGGAATCCTGGTGATGAACGAGGAGCCCGATTTCGCGCGGGAACTGGTGGCCGGAGCGGTGGACCGCGGAGTGAATTATTTTGACGTGGCTCCCAGCTACGGCGATGCGCAAGCTAAATTGGGCAAGGCTCTGGCTCCTTACAGGAACAAGAGCTTTTTGGCCTGCAAAACAGACGGCCGCATGAAGGACGACTCGCGCGCGGACCTGGAACAATCGCTCAAGCTGCTCCAGACAGATCACATCGACCTCTATCAATTTCATGCGTTGACTAAAATGACCGACCTGGACAAGGTCCTGGGACCGGGCGGCGCGATGGAGACCATGGAAGCCGCAAAAAAGGAAGGCAAGATTCGCTATATCGGCTTTTCCGCTCACTCAGTTGAGACTGCGCTGGCTGCGCTCGACCGCTACAAATTCGATACAGTGCTGTTTCCCGTGAATTGGGTTCTGTATCACCAGGCCAGGTTTGGCCCGCAGATTGTGACCCGCGCGCAGGAAAAAGAAGTGGGCATGCTGGCACTGAAGGGCATGGCCAAGAGCGTTTGGGCGCCCAATGAAAAAGCGCATCATCCATTTCCGAAGTGCTGGTATGAGCCGGCTCACTTTCCCGGCGAGGCGTCACTCTTCCTGCGCTGGACGCTGAGCCAACCCATCACGGCGGCTATTCCGCCGGGAGACCCTAGGCTGTTCCTGGTGGCTTGCTCGGTGGCGCAGAATTTAAAGCCGCTGGAAGCCCACGAAGAACAGCTCCTGCTCAATAGCGCACGGGGAATTGAGCCGATCTTCCACCTGGGCAACGACGTGTAGGAGCCTGTTCGCGGGAAATCTAGCGGATGGCCGTGGCGGCGAACTTCTTGACCATGGCCAGCAGCAGCCTGCGGTCGCTGTCGTTCAGGTTGGAGGAGTAGCGGCGAATCTGGGTGAGGAAGCGCAGTTCCTCGTCAGAGAGTTTTTGCGTGTTGAACTCGTGGCCCAGGGAATCGTCGGCGAAGAACTGGGCAATGGGCAGGTCGAGGGCCAGGGCAATTTTCGACAACGTGTCCAGAGAGGGAACGGTGTGGCCGTTCTCAACGCGCGAGAGATAGCAGCGCAGCAAGCCGGTTCTCTTTTCGATGTCGCCTTGAGACAGCCCTCTCTGCAGCCGGTAGGCGCGTATGGTGGTGCCAATCTTCATTGCGAGAACCATCCTCTCCGACGGCTGCCCATGTTTACTTCCTTGGCAGCTATCAAAAGATTATTGACTTAATAGTTAACATGCAACATCGGGGAATGCAAGTGGAATTCGTGCGGTTTTGTCAGCAGGTCCCAATCGGGTACAGCGCAGGTTGGAACGAGGTGCGACGCGTGGGTCAGCGTTAGCTGTTTACGGCGCTGCACATTTGCGGGCGCGGCTCTAGTTTCCCAGTTGCTGCGAGAAGAAGCGGTCCATGCGGGCCAGGGCGTCGGCAGCATCGCCGGCACGGTAGCCGGACGCGTTGGTTGGATTTTCGAAGGCGTGGCCGGCCTGAGGATAGATTTTGGCGTCCACCGGTTTGCCCAGCGATTGCATGGCAGATTCAAACGCATGGACGGCGTCTGGCGTGATGCCGCGATCCTGGCCGCCGAAGTTGCCCAGCACGGCGGCATGAATTTGGGCCAGAGAGGCCTTGTCCGTGGCCAGGGAGCCGTAATTGATGGCCACGGCCTTCAGTACGGGCGCGGCAATGGCCAGTTGCAGTGCATAGCCGCCGCCCATGCACCAGCCGACGGCGCCAATGCGATTCCGGTCAACGTCTTTGCGGCTCTCTAGAAAGGTAAGTGCCGAGGTGAGGTCGCGCACGCCCTGGTCCTGGGGCAATCCGCGCATCAACTCATGGGCCAGGTCGGGGCTATCGGCCACTTTGCCCCGATAAAGATCGACGGCCAGCGCCACATAGCCCTTGGCGGCGTAGCCGGCGGCCTCCTGCTTGATCCAGTCGTTGAGGCCCCACCACTCGTGAATCACGATCAGGGCTGGATGCGGGCCGGCGCCTTTGGGCAAATAGAGGATTCCCCGGGCGGTCGAGTCGCCGCTGGGAAACGTTACTTGTCGTTGAGCGCCTGCATCAACAGAGAGGAGCGAAAAGAGCACCGCAATTACAAAAAAGAAAATGCGAAAAGTCTTCATGGGAAATCCTCCGTTTTAAGACGAATGATCAGCCGCGAAAGACGAGGCCGTCACGGATTTCTTACACGATACACGAGTCTTAAGAGGCTGTGAACGAAAGACGCGCAAGGGAGCAAACGCAGATGCCGGTAAACCTTCAAAGCGCGCTGGCCGTCTGTTTGAATGCGTGTTCTAAATGCCAGGGAGAGCGAATGCGGCGAGCAGTCCTGCGGAGGGTTGCGGTGGGGATGGTTGTGGCCAGCAGCCTCGCGGCATGGGCGCAGAGCTCGCCGCAGGCTCCCGCAGCGGCGACCGCACCCGCGGGCGCCGGCGTTCCAGCCCCCATTGCGGTCCCGCAGAGCCCAACTGCGCAGGCCGTTACAGGGGGCAGGTTGCACGGCCAGGTAAAGAGCGGCAACACGCCGCTGCCCGGCGTAACCGTGACCGCGCAAAACACGCTAACCGGCAAGAAATTCTCCACCACTACGGACGTTAACGGCGCTTGGTCGCTGACCCTCGCCCAGAATGGGCGCTACGTGATTCGCACGCAGTTCGCGGGATTCGCGGTTGGGACTGAGGAGGCGGTCCTCAACGCCGCGAGCCATGACCAAACGGCGACATTTTCGTTGATTCTGGCTTCGCGGGCGGCCGCGCAAGAGCAGCAGGAGGCGCAACAGACCGGTGCGCAAGGCGGGGCGGCGCAAGCCATTCGTCAACTGGCAGAGAACGGAGCGCAGAACCTGAGCCTGATGAGCGCCCTGGCCGCCGATACCGAAAACCAGGGAGGGGCGTCGGGCCAGACAAGCGGCGGCGGAGCGGAGTTGCCGTCCATCGCCGGCAACTCGGATTTTGGCGGGGATTCGGTGGCCATCAGCGGACAGTCCGGCCAGGTGAGCCCTTTGGCCGGGGTAAACGTAGACCAGATCAGGGATGCGATTGAGACGTATCGGGCAGCCAATCCTGGCCAGGCCGGCGCGGGCGGTGGGGGAGGACTGTTTGGCGGCGGACCGGGCGGAGGCGGCTTTGGCGGAGGCGGCTTCGGTGGAGGTGGATTTGGCGGCGGAGGCTTTGGCGGGGGTGGGCGAGGCAACTTTCGCGGCTTCAATCCCGGCCAGCCACACGGCGCAGTCTTTTGGATCGGAAGCAACTCGGCGCTGAATGCGGAGCCATTCTCAGTGGAAGGGCAGCCGCAGGTGCAGCCGCCTTCCGGGAGCAACCGCTTCGGAGTTACCTTCATGAGTGCGCCCTATATTCCGCACCTCACCAAGCCCAGCGGCAAGGACACGGTGTTTCTGACGGTCTCAGGAACGCGGGCGTCGACTCCGGATGATTTCTACGCGAACGTGCCGACATCCGCGGAGCGGGCGGGGAATTTTTCTGCGGCGGGCCTGCCGGCGATTTACAATCCGGCAAACTTTCAGCAGTTCGCGGCGTCAGGCAACACCGGCGTCACGAATGGCACGCTGAACGTGATCCCGGCGGCGTTGATTTCGTCACAGGCCGCAAGCCTGTTGAACCAGTTTTATCCTCAGCCGAACATTACGCCCACCACCTCAACCTCATACAACTATCACCTGCTGACGACGGCGCAGACGAATACAACTCAGGCGGGTGCGCGCTATATGCGCGCGCTGGGAAAGAACGCGACATTGCCCACCGGCGGCGGACGTGGCGGGGGCGGCGGGCGCAGGAATCAGAACCAGGGGCTGCGGCAAAGCATCAACTTCAATTACAACTGGACCCGCACGGCGTCAGACAGCGTGAATATCTTTCCGCAACTGGGTGGAAAGACCTCGTCGAACTCGAACTCTGTGCAGGCGGGGTACACGGTGGGCTACAAGAAGATGACAAACATCTTCAACGCCAGCTGGAACCGCGCCAACACTGACGCGACCAACTTTTTCACCAACGGAGAAGACATTGCGACAGACCTTGGGATTTTGGGGCCGGATCGCGCGCCGCTGAATTCGAGTCCGCTGAATTATGGTGTGCCGCAGATTGGGTTGAGCGGGTTTACGGGGCTCAGCGAGACAGAGCCAAGCTTCTCCATATCGCAGACGGTTTCTTTGTCCGAGACGCTCAGCTGGATTCACGGCAAGCATAACTTCCGCTTTGGCGGTGACTACAGGCGTGTGCAGCGCAACCAGCTGCTGGGATCGAATGCCACAGGGAGCTTCACGTTCAGCGGGTTGTTCACCGAGGATGCGGCCGGCGATGCATCGACTGGATTGTCCGTGGCGGACTTTCTGCTGGGGCTGCCGCAGCAGTCAACGATTGACGCGGTGATGACAAAGGCCTATCTGCGCGACAATGTGATGGACGCATTTGCGTTGGACGATTGGCGGGTGTTGCCGTCGCTGACCCTGAATTACGGTGTGCGCTACGAATACTATGCGCCCTACACTGAGAAGTACGGTCATCTGGCGTTCGTAGACACCAATCCTAACCAGCAGTTCACCGGTGAGGCTGAGGTGACGGCCGGAGAAACCGGACCTTTCAGTGGTCCATTGCCGAATTCACTGGTGTTTCCGGTGTGGACAGCGTTTGCTCCGCGAATTGGATTGGCGCTGCGGCTGCCGAAACAGACTGTGGTGCGAGCCGGCTTTGGCATGAACTATACGGTGGGGCAGTACGGAAATTTTGCCGGCACGATGGCGCAGCAGCCGCCTTTTGCCGACGAGCAAAATAACCAGGAAGCAGTCGGGAACACTCCCAGCTCAGCGTGCGCGCGGACGGTGCCGATGAGCTGCTTCACGTTGGGAAATGGATTTCCAGCTCCGCAAACAACGGGGAATTACGCGATCGAGCCGCACTACCCATTGCCTTACGTGCAGGTGTGGAATCTGGATGTGCAAAAGACGCTGCCGTGGGGCGTGGTGATGAACGTGGGTTACAACGGGTCAAAGGGCAATCACCTCGACATGCGGAGCGCTCCGCGCGCTACGCCGACCAGTCCAAATACCAACCCGCCAGTTGCGCAAACGGGGCTGCCGCTGCCCTTCACTTACGACCAGGCCGAAGCATTCTCAAAACTGAATGCGGGCACGGTGCGGGTGAACAAGCGGCTTTCAAATGGAATTGCGCTGGGGGCGAACTACCAGTACTCTCACTCGATTGACGATGCGGGGGCGGTGAATGGAGTTTCGCAGGTGGTGGCGCAAAACTGGCAGGACCTGACAGCGGAGGAGGCTAACTCGAGCTTCGATATTCGGCACAAGGTGAGCGGCACTTATCTATACGAGTTACCGTTTGGGAAAGACAAGTTTTGGGTTACAACCGGCGTGGGGTCGCACATACTGGAGGGATTCTCGGTTTCAGGGAGCTTTACATTTGCCACCGGTGTGCCGTTGACGCCGAGTTACTCAGCTTCCAGAGAGAGCATTACCTGCGGTACGGCGGGAGCCCTCAGGCCGAACCTTACGGGCATTCCTGTGACCGTGGGTGGCGGCTCGCTGAATCAGTGGTTCAATCCGGCTGCGTACTCTTTGCCTACGGCCACGCCGGGGTACTGCAACGCCTTTGGAGATGCGCCGCGTAACTCGATTGCCGGGCCGGGGACGGTGAGCAATAACATGGCCCTGTCAAAGACGATGCAAATGGGGGATACGCGGAGCATGGAGATTCGCGCGACACTGAACAACGCGTTTAATACGGTGCAGTATTCGGGAGTGGGAACGGTGGAGGATCAGCCACGGTTCGGCGAGGTGACATCGGCGGCTCCGATGAGGGCGTTTCAATTTACGGCGAGATTCAGGTTTTGAGAAGTGAAGCAAGTGAAAAAGTGAACGAGTTAGAGATGGAAGGAAGTTATGACGGAGTGGGTGCAGAGGATCGGGGCTGGGTTTGCGGCGCTGGCGCTCGCAGTTCCAGGTGCACAACCTGTGCCTGCGCAAAACTCCGGCAATGCGTCGAGCGCACAGACCTCGAATGCGCCGCAGGTCGGCTTTGTGTTGAAGATGAATGCCGATCTGGTGCTGACCAACGTTGTTGCGCGCGACGCGAAGACTGGCGAAGTGGTAACGGGCCTGCAGCAAAGCGACTTCAGCATCTACGAAAACGGCAAGCAGCAGCGCATCGAGACATTCGACTTTGAGAGCGTGGACAAGGCGGCGCCGCTCAACGAGGCCATGGTCAGCGGATTGGCCGCCGGTCCGGGATCGAAGGCCGTAGTGGTCGCTCGCCCTGAGGAGTTGCGCAATCACAGGCTGATCGTGATGTTTTTTGACCTGACCTCGATGCAGCCGGAGGACCTGGACCGCAGCGTGCAGGCGGCGCAGGAATTCTTGAAAAATAAAATGCAGCCGGCCGACCTGGTAGCGCTGGTGTCGCTGGGTGACACGCTCAAAGTGGACCAGGACTTTACTGCGGACAAGAATGCGCTGATCAATGAAGTGGGCGTATACAACGGCACAGAGGGGCAGGGCTTCGCGCTGGGCGCAACAGCGAATTCAAACCAGGTGGAAGACACTACCGGCTACACGCCGGACGAGAGCGAATACAACGACCTCAACACCGATCGCGAACTGTTCGCGTTGCGCGCGGTATCGAAGTCCCTGGAAAAAATCACGGAGAAGAAGTCGCTGCTGTATTTCTCTGGCGGCATTCAACGCGATGGCATCGAAAATGAGGCTTCGCTGCGCGCGACCATCAACGCAGCGGTGCGCGCTAACCTGGCCATTTACAGCGTGGATACGCGCGGCTTGCAGGCGATTTCTGCATTGGGCGACGCCTCGACAGGCAGCCTGCGCGGGACCGGCGCATACAGTGGCGGCGCGCTGCTAAACAACATGAACAACAACTTCGCCACGCAGGAAGTGATGGGAACGCTCTCCAGCGACACCGGTGGCAAGGCGTTTTTCGATTCCAACGATTTTGCCCCGGCTTTTGCGCAGGTGGAGCGGGACACGTCGGCGTATTACGCCATCGGATTTCGTAGCGCGAACCCTGCGCGCGATGGCAAGTATCGCAAACTGGTCATCAAGATTAATCGGCCAGGCGTGAAGCTCGAATATCGTCCCGGCTATTACGCGCCGGCGGACTTCCAGCACTCGGCGCGCGAAGACCGCGAGCAGGAGCTTGAGGAGCAGTTGGCCAGTGACCTGCCGGCCACGGATATGGCGGTTTACATGGATGCCATGTACTTCCGTTTGGACGAGAACCGCTTCTTTGTGCCGGTCTCGCTAATCGTGCCTGGCTCGCAGATTCCTTTTGTGAAGGGCGGCGATAAGGACAAGGCTACGCTGGACATCATCGGCAGCGTGATCGACGAGGTGAAGCGGCCCATCGGCCATGCACGGGAGACGGTGAAGCTGAATCTCGATCCGAGCCTGCAGGCGCGGCAAAAGAACATTCAGTACACCACCAGCTTCAATTTGCCCCCCGGCAAGTATCAACTGAAGTTTGTGGTTCGCGAAAACCAGACTGGCCGCATGGGCTCATTTGAGGCTGAGATCACGCTGCCGGATATGAAGAAAGCTCCGCTGAAGATGAGTTCGATTGTGCTGGCTTCTTTGCGCCAGCCCAGCAAAAAGCAGGACCCGCTGGTGCGCAACGGCGAGGAGTACGTGCCCAACATCAGCCACGTCTTCCGCCAGGACCAGCATCTTTACCTGCTCTATGAAATCTACGCGCCGGCGCGCGAGAAGGCCGCGGCCGATGCGCCCAAAGGGGCCAAGCCAGGCATCAATCTGCTCAGCAGCCTTGAGCTTCTGCAGGGATCGACGAAAGTGTATGAAACTCCGCAGGTGCAGGCCCGGGCGATCAACGTGCAGGGGCGCGATGCGGTAGCCATCGAGCTGGATGTGCCGCTGGCCGCGCTGAAGCCGGGGCCCTACCTCTGCCAGTTGAACGTGATTGACGATGCAGCCGGCAGCTTTGCATTTCCACGCTTTGCGGTGCTGGTGCGCGCGTCCGCAGCCGCGCCTGCAACGCAGCCGGCCGGAGCTCAACCGGCTGGGTCAGGTTCCTCGCCGGGAGCAGCCGGCGCAGCCACGAATCCGTAAGGACAGTGGCGGCAGCCGGAGCCGCAACAGGAACCGCGCTTGAGATGATAGGCCGCGGTGAAGACCATCAGCGTTCCCTCGAAGTAATAGTCTTCGGCTTCGAGATTGCGAGGTTTCGCGCTGGGCAGCTCTGGTTCCATGCTTCCATTTTCTCGTGAATCGCCGGGGTGTGCGGTAGGACGCCGCAAGCAATGGGTAGAATTGAACCATGACAGTTTCCGCGCAGGATCGCGCAAAGCGCATCAAAATTATTCTTTTCGACGTGGACGGAGTCCTGACCGATGGGACGATTTGGGTGTTGCCGCAGCCGGTGGCCCGGGCCGACGGCGCCGCGGCGACAAAAATAATCGAGTTCAAAGGCTACAGTGCCCATGATGGAGCCGGAATCACGCTGGCGCGCCTGGGTGGACTCAAGTGCGGGGTGATCACCAAGCGGATCAGCGATAGCGTGGCTCTGCGCGCGCGCGACCTGAAGATGGAGTTTGTGTACCAGGGCCAGGCCTACAAGATGAAGGCGGTGCGCGAGATCATGGAGCGTGAGGGCGTGACACTGGACGAGATCGCGTACGTGGGCGACGACGTGATTGACTTGCCGGTAATGCGGCAGTGTGGCTTAGCTGTGGCTGTTGCCAATGCGCGAGAGCGGGTGAAGGCTGAGGCGCATTATGTGACGCCAAACCGCGGGGGACAGGGCGCGGGCCGCGATGCGATCGAGTTCATCCTTGAGGCGAAGGGCGTGCTCGACCGGTGCATTGCGGCTTCCATCGATGAGGGCAATCCGGTTCCGGCGTCGATGGATATCGGCAAAGGCGGCGGGGACACGTCGTCTGGTCAATAACCTCGTAATGCCATGCCGGCGCGGAGCGGCAAAGAGGTTCCTGCGACGGATAGACCGGGTTGGCAATGGAGAATCAAGTGAAAAGAGCGGTAGTGCTGTTGAGCGGGGGACTCGACTCGGCGACGGTTCTGGCCATCGCCGCGAGCGAGGGGTACGAGCTTTACGCGCTTTCGTTCTCCTATGGTCAGCGGCACATTGGGGAGCTCAAGGCGGCCAGCCGCGTTGCCGCGTCCATCGGCGTGGCCAAGCATCGGATTGCGGAGATCGATCTTCGCATCTTTGGCGGCTCCGCCCTGACCGGAGACATTGAAGTTCCCAAGGGGCGGACCGCAGACGAAATGACGCACGGCATTCCCATCACGTACGTTCCCGCGCGCAACACGATTTTTCTTTCATTCGCGCTGGCCTGGGCCGAAGTGCTGGAGTCGAGCGATATTTTCATCGGCGTGAATGCCTTGGACTACTCCGGCTATCCGGACTGCAGGCCGGAGTTCATCGCAGCTTTTGAGACGATGGCCAACCTGGCGACCAAGGCCGGAGTCGAAGGCCGCCAGGCTCTCAGGATTCACACGCCGCTGATTGCTCTGAGCAAGGCGCAGATTATTCGCAAAGGCATTGAGCTGGGTGTGGATTACGGGCTCACCAGCAGTTGCTACGATCCATCGCCCACCGGTGCGCCGTGCGGTCAGTGCGACTCATGCCTGTTGCGGAAGAAGGGCTTCAAAGAAAACGGAATCGACGATCCGTTGCTGTATCGAGTGAGCTAGCCCTCAGCCATCAGCTTTCAGCTTTTTTGGTTGTCCTCGGGCGCCGTATTGTCCGCGCAAAAAACAGTAGACTGAGAGCTGAGAGCTGAAAGCTGAGAGCTACATTTATGAGCTACGCCGTCAAGGAAATTTTCTATACGTTGCAAGGCGAGGGTGCGCAGGCTGGCCGCGCGGCGGTTTTTTGCCGGTTTGCCGGCTGCAATCTCTGGTCGGGGCGCGAGGCAGACCGGGCGGGCGCGATTTGCAAGTTTTGCGACACGGAATTCGTGGGCGTGGATGGGGCCGGCGGGGGCAAGTTTGAATCGGCGCAGGCGTTGGCAGCGGCGATTGCGGACAGATGGCCGAAGAGTTCCTCCGCAGGGAAGCGATTTGTTGTCTGCACCGGTGGAGAGCCTTTGCTGCAGATGGATTCCAGCTTGATTGAAGCTCTGCATGATAAGGATTTTGAAATTGCGGTCGAGACCAATGGGACTGTTGAGGCTCCTGCGGGATTGGACTGGGTTTGCGTCAGTCCCAAGGCCGGCACGGAGTTGAAGCAGCGAAACGGAGACGAATTGAAGTTGGTCTATCCTCAGGATGGAGCCGATCCCAGCGACTTCGAAACCCTTCGTTTCCGACATTTTTTTCTGCAGCCGATGGATGGTCCCAGCCGCGCCGCGAATACAGAACTTGCGCTGCGGTATTGTCTCGATCATCCGCAATGGCGATTGAGCCTGCAAACCCACAAGATTCTGGGCATTCCATAGGGGCGGCCCGATGGAGTGGCGCCGACTGCGGTGCTGTTGGCTTGCTAGTTCCCGATCCTGCTGATCTTTCGCTCGGTGGAATGCAAGTCGAGTAAAATCAGCTGAGCCGGAATGCCAATTCCGGCCAGAGTCCGGTGTTTTTCGACAGATTCGAGGATTGTGCCAACTCTTGCCCAAGACGGTGGTAGCGGCGCGCCAGGGAAAGCACTTGTGCGAAGCGTGGTCAGGCTTGGCATCGTTTGCCCGATGGCGAATGAGGGAGATGAGGCGACAGCATTCTGCCGGGCGGTTTTGGAGCAATGTTCCGGCTTTCAGGAAGTCACATTCTTCGCGATCTTCGATCGGGCGACCAAGGACTCCAGTCTGGATCAAATGCGCGAACTGGAGCGGACAGAGCCGCGGTTGAGTGTGGTTTGGGCTCCTGAAGACCGGTGCGCGGTGGATGCGTATCTGCGGGGCTACAAAGAGGCGCTGGATGCCGGATGCGACTGGATTCTGGAGATTGATGCCGGATTCAGTCATCAACCCAGCGATATCCCGCAGTTCTTCGATGCAATGGAAAAGGGGTTGGATTGCGTCTTCGGAAGCCGGTTTATCGGCCGCTTCGAGAAGAGTTCGATGAAGCGCCGCTTTATCAGTTGGGGTGGAACCGTGCTGACCAACCTGCTGCTGGGGACGCGGCAAACAGACATGACAAGCGGGTTTGAGTTATTTTCGCGGGAGACTCTTCGCATGGTTATTGGCCGCGGAATTCAATCCAGGGCGCACTTCTTCCAGACCGAAATTAAGACCCATTGCAGGAAATTGAAGTTCGTTGAGGTGCCAATCACCTACCGGTCTGCCAGTCCGCGCCTTGGCTCATCCGCGGTGAAGGAGGCGTTCCGGCAATTATGGCGTTTATTCCAACTGCGTCTCAGGGAGCAACTTTGAAAGACTCTTCGTTTGCAGGCCCCATCAGTCTGGTAATCACCTCCATCTCCGCGCCGAACTTCGCCATGAAAGAAATAGCGAGCCACTGCAAGGCCCGCGGCTATCCGTTTTATGTGATTGGCGACGTGCCCAGTCCAAACAATTTCTCCATCGAAGGTTGCGAGTTTTACAGCCTTGAGCGGCAACGGGCAACGGGTCTGAAAATTGCCGAACTGCTGCCTACCCGGCATTACGCGCGAAAGAATATCGGTTATCTACTCGCCATGCGGACGCGTTCACGCATGGTGCTTGAGACCGACGACGACAATTTACCGTTGCCCGAGTTTTGGGATGAGCGCAAGCCAGGATGCCGCATGCGAGCGCTGTCAGGAAGCGGCTGGACCAATATCTATTCGTTCTTTACTGAGGCAAATGTCTGGCCGCGAGGATTGCCTCTGGATGCTGTGCGCGCTCCACTGCCAAAGTTTGAAGAGTTGCCGGAGTTGGACGTGGAATGCCCTATTCAACAGGGCCTGGCGGACGAAGATCCCGATGTGGACGCAATTTACCGCCTGATTCTTCCGCTGCCGATCAACTTCAGGAAAGATCGGCGGCTGGCCATGGCATCCGGGGCCTGGTGTCCGTTCAACAGCCAGAATACGGCGTGGTTCCCTGAGGCGTATCCGCTGCTTTATTTGCCTTCGTATTGCTCGATCCGCATGACGGATATCTGGCGGAGCTTTGTGGCGCAACGAATCGCGTGGGAGAACGGGTGGGCCGTGATGTTCAAGGGCCCGGATGTGTATCAGGAGCGAAACGAACACAATCTGATGCGCGATTTTGCGGATGAAGTGCCGGGCTATATCAACAACCGGAACATTGGTCTGCGGTTGGCTGGACTGAAATTGGCTTCCGGCGCGAAGAATATCGCAGAAAACTTAATCCGGTGTTATGAAGAGTTGGTTCGTCTGGAGTTGATACCCGATAAAGAGATGGCCTTGGTGAAGGCGTGGGTGCAGGATTTGGATGATCTGTCGTGAACGGTGCGGGCCGATCTGTTCGGCCTTCCTCGACTAGCCGGCTGGCGGTGGCCTTCGGTAAGGACAGGAATGCTGTTTGATGATCGTCAAAACGAATTGGAGATCGTTGCTTGGTGCACGGCATCCGCGCGGGGGCTGTAAATTGTGAGCTTTACCCGCGGCGGCAAGCTCTGCTTGAAAGACTCGAGCTCCGGTCGCAATTTGTCTGCGGTGTTAGCATCGGTCGCATAGAACTGGACCTCTTTTTCAGCACAATTTACGCACTCCCGCGATTGGTCCATGCTGGCCACCTTGACCCAGGTTGCGGGAATCTTGTGCACGAACCATTCGTCAAAAATGATAACCAGGTGAACTCCATTCTTGTCGACAAGTGCCCGATAGGCATCGGGGCTCGACGCGGTGGTAAACAGAATTCGCCCCTCATTTGAAGCCAGGCCGCCGAGATCGAGGACAAAATAGGGGTTATGGTATGAAATAAGGCCAAGATCGTTTACAGCCACCGATCCGCGGTAGTAATCGTTGACGAAGCGGTGCATCTGGAACTGCTGCTCATAGATGTTGTTGGCCGCGATTGGCGCCTTCCAGTTCGAAATGACATAGTGGGAACAGACCAGTAACAATGCCGCGGCAGCCGCAAGGAAATAGATCAGGCGTCTGCTCCTGTTCGCCAATGCCTTGCGGATTGTTCCCTGCATGAGGTAGATGCCCATTAAAGCCGCGCCCAGCAGTGCATAGTCCTCATAACGATCGAATCCGCCAATTCTTCCCGCGGCCACGTGGCCGCCCACCATGCAGGCAAGCGCGAACGCCATGAGGCCTTGTGACGTCCAATGCCAGTGGTTGGCGGCAAGCTCCCGGAAGCACCTGACGACGGCGGCAACGCCGATGACGAGCAGCAGAAAGCCGATGCGGTGGAGGGCAATGTCCAATGCGTTGGAAGCCATCGCCTGGATAAAGCGCGCGCCTGCGCCGCCGACGCCGTTTGCCGCGACCGCGGATTTGGTGAGAACGGAGCTGGGCAAGGGAGGAAGCTTCAGAAATACGAGAAAGGCCGAGAACGCTCCCAGGCAGAGAGCCATGACTACAAATGTTCCAACCGCGGTACGCCAGCGGCCCCGCAAGGCGAGCACGGCGAGCACTGCAATGCTCAGGCAAATTCCCTCATAGCGCATCAAGGGTGAAACGACGATCGCCGCGGGAAGCCATGCAGGCATTTTGCCCGTATCCAGAAACAAGGCCAGTCCGTAAATGCAGGCGGCGATTATAGCAACGTGCAGGCTTTGCTCCAGGCCGGTGAACACGACGCCGACTAAATTGAAGCAAAAAGCCAGCAGCAGCACAGTAATTGACTCAGCAACCCGTCCAAAGGTACCTTCAACCAGCCGCAGGTGAAGCAGGAATCGCCAAACGATCAAGAGGGTCGCAAAGAGTCCCAGGCAGTTCAGAATGAGGGGCAGGTAGGGATGCAAGGGAGTGCCCGAGGCCGCAACCAGCAGAAGCGGAGGCAAGATTGCAGAGCAAGGTGACGCATGCTGCCCGCTATTGATGCCGTAGTTACCATGGCGAACCTGGTCGCTAAGCGCAAGCGCAATATAGGGATCGTCTGCTGTATAAATAAACGTCCCGCCGTTCAGCTTCAGAATAGAGAAGAACAGCCCCAGCATGACGGCGCCAATTAGAACCAGGGCTGCCGAAAAGGAGATGATTCCGGCCCGGTCAAAATGCGCCACGGCGGCGCTAGGCAGCGCTCCGCTTGCCGGAATTTCAACGCGGGCTTCAGACATTGTTTGGTTCCAGCCTCCTATGCATTATCACGATGCGTTCCGGCCCAAGAAACGGCCGGAAGCGGAAAAGCTGCGCCTAAACCACTTTGCCAAGCCTTGACTCTGGCAGCGCGTGTCGCGCCGCGGAAGTGTGCCGCAGATATGCCCAGAGATAAAAAATGCCCATGGCGAGCATGATGAGCGGAGCTGGACGAGCCAGCACAATCGTCAATGCCTTTCCGTAGAGGCTGGCCGCGGACACGCCGGTGTGGCCAGAGAGAATGGCAAGAATCTGCAATGGAGTGTCTCCCGTGAAAACTGCCCCCGCGGCCGTGAACAGGAGCGCGAACCATGCGCGCGGTCCGCCTTTGGCCCAGAGCATGGCAAAGGCGGGCAAGACGAGCAGCAGGAGCCTCGTATCATGTTGCCGGTGGTAGACCGGGAGCATGGATAGAGGCACGATTGCCGCGAGCGCCAGCCATGCCGTCGCGGGCAAAAAACGCGCGCGCAACGTGGCAAATGCCCATACCAGCAGGAGCGGCGCACAAAGCAGCCAGGAGGCCAAATTGTAGAAATGCGGTTCGTCCCTGAAGACGCTAAAAACCGTTTGCATGCTGGTTACCGACGAGCCGTGGGACTGGGGCACGATGGTGCCGGGCCCTGGGTCGTTCGGGCCGCCGTGCGCTGAAATTGTCCGCAGGTTGGCTTCGAGTTCCGCGGGCCAATGCGGCGCAACGCAGCAAACCCAGAGGATTGCCGGCAGGCTCAACACGGCCGTCATTGCCAGGGTTTGCAGTGCGCGTTTCCGGTAGAGCCCGCCGGCCAACAGAAAAAAGAGCCAGACCACGCCCGCGTTGTGCGGCTTAACCGCGAGGCTGAGCGCAAAACACAAGATGCCTGCCGGAACAAACCGCTCTTTGACAAGGCACCAGACTGCAATGACGCAGAGGCTTACGGCGATCCCGGCCGTATTTCCAACCTCCAGCAGCAACTCACTTCCGAAAAGAAAGAAGAAGATCAGGACGCCAGAGATGACCGGCGCATCGCGCGCCGCCAGGTCCCACATCAGGTAGGCGGCCAGGAGGAAGCTCGACCCTGTAAGAAGCATCCATAACAGGTGCGCAGGTCCCCAGGGCAGCATGGCAAAGGGGGCTGTGAGAAGGAACCCGGTCGGCAGGTTGACATAGAGCGTAACCATCCGGCTGTGTCCGTCAGGGTCAGAGGCTCGATCTCCCCTCTCCGCTTGATAAACGCGAAGCAGCTCACTTCCCTGGTATGGATCGCAGTGTTCCAACAGGCACCGCGCGCCGTAGTAGACGCACTTGAAATCCACCATCGAGACAGTCGAGCGGCGCTCACCGGCAATGCCCAGCAGCACAAAAATCCCTGCGCCCAGAAGGAACCAGAGAAAGCCGCCGAGCCGCGCTCCTTTCATGCTCAACCTATCCTTTTGTCAGGAGCCGTGCTCAATCTGGGAATAATACTGCTGAGTTACTTTTCTGCCTGTTGCATCATATCTTGCCGAGTGGTGCAGTCCCCACTTATGAGCGACGAAGCCGGCGGTGGTGGCCAGCACTCCCAATCCATACTCCACGCTGCGCTTGAAGTTAATTGAGGAGGCCTCCTCAAAGTATTTTGTGGGGCAGGAGATCTCTCCAATGCGGAAACCAAACATAACGGCTTGCGCGATCATCTGGTTGTCAAAGACGAAGTCGTCAGAGTTTTCCAGCAAGGGCAGAGTTTCAAGCAGCTCACGCGAAAAGGCGCGGAATCCGGTGTGATACTCAGAGAGCTTGACCCCCAGAAACAAGTTTTGAGACGCCGTGAGCAGGCGGTTAGCGACGTACTTATAGAAAGGCATTCCGCCTTTCAATGCTCCTGCTCCCAGAATCCGAGAACCGAGCACCATGTCATAGACGCCGCTGGCAACCATACCTGCCATGGCAGGAACCAGGGAGGGCGTGTATTGATAATCGGGATGAACCATGACCACGATGTCCGCACCGGCGGCAAGCGCTTCGCGATAGCAGGTTTGCTGGTTGCGGCCATAACCATAATTGTTATCGTGGACGAAGGTCAGCACGCCGAGTTTCTTTGAGAGAGCCGCGGTCTGATCCTTGCTGGAGTCATCTACAAGAATCTTGATGTCGACGACATCAGACAGTTCCTTCACGGTTCTTTCCAGGGTCTTTTCGGCGTTGTATGCCGGCATGACAACCGCTACCTTTTTCCCGTTGATCATGGTTTGAACTCCTGAAGAATTTCTTTCTCGATGCCGGAGGCCTGCATTAGTGTGACGCGTTGGCGGGAAGCGCAGGCAATGAAAACGGAGAAACTGTCGCGGGCTGAGTTCCCATATCCACCAGCCAGGGTTTGCGGTCCGGATAGTAGTGAATCAACTCCATATTATCGGCGTCGCTCATCTCTCTTGCCCATACGACTTTGGAACCATCGATGTTGGCTTGATTGTAAACCCATTGGTCCAGCGAGTTACGCTCGGGAGACCAGCGGAGAATGACCAACTGTTTCCCCGGCAGCTTTTCCAGTCCCGCTTCAATCTGTGCTCGCTCCGTTCCAAAATGCTCTGGGCCATACCATAAACCGGACCATTGACCTGCCGGCCATTCGGCGATCTCGATGTGGAGCGGGCCGGTAAAGAGCCTGATTCCAGCCAGCACGATGCAGAGTACAACAGTGAGCCGAACCAGCGTCGCGCCTACAGGATTGCCTTCAGGGCGCCAAAGGCGGAGATGGCGCATGGCCTGTAAGCCGATGGCATAGAAGGCCGCCGTGAATGGCGCCAGGTAATGCGGAACTAAAAATATCTCGATCACCATTCCAGCCGCCAGAACGCACACGGACACAATGAGGAAGCGGATGCGCCGATCGAGAAACACCCTGCGAATCATGATGAGCGGAGGAAGCAATGCGAAGCCAGCATAGAAAATAAACACCGTGAACACTTTTATAGGGGTTGAAATGGCAAAGCCGAGCGGCCTTCGGACTTTTTCGAAAGTCCTGGTCTCAACATCTTCATAGAAGTTGCGGATGGCTTCATGCCGGTAGACGGGATTGGGGCGCCTGGGTTGCCAGATCCAATAGGGAGCAACGGCGTAAGTGGCGCGATCGACGGTGTAGGGCAGTGTAAATGGGCTTCCGAAGGCGCGGTAATCGTAGTAGCCGAGCCAGGCAACGGCGGCCATGAGCAGCGCCAGGGGGAACACGGCACGGCGCACCAGCACCGCGGGAGTGGGGCGGTTTTTTCCACGGAGAATCCAGCGTATCAACACGACCGCCACAGGGATGCAAAGAACGAGTCCTTCGTATGGGCGAGTGAGAGCTAGAAGGATCATGCCGATCGCCATTAGCACGCCATAGCGAAAGCGCGCTGTCCTCGTTAATCGCGGCAAGGCGCCCAGCACCAATGCTCCGCCTAGCGCCGCAATCGGTCCGCCGCCTGTGTAGGTATTTACCCAATAACTAAAGACACCGAGACGCAGTATAGCCAGGACTCCGCCCAGCAATGCCCAGGTGGGCGGCAGCCACGCCTGCAGCATCCAGCAGATTCCGGCGCACATCAGTGAGCTGGCAATAAGGATGCCAAACCAGGGATTGCCCAGGAAGACCTTGCCGGCTGCCATAAACAGACTTGGCGCGGGAAAGTACATCGACATATAAGTCGGCTGCATGGAGACGTGGATGGTTTCAAAGTGAACCCACATGGCAGGAGTCGGGTTGGTAAGCCGGCCGTGGGCAAATGTGTCGGCGGCGAGCAGGAAGCTGAAGTCGTCAGGGACAAAGGGAAGGGGAATGGGGAAAAGCGGAAGAAGCGCCAGACGGAGCAGCAGCGTGGTGAAGCCGACGGCTGCTACGGCCAGCCCTTGCCGCCGAGCCAGCCGCGCGAAGGGCCGCTCAATGCGCAGGAAAACTGAGGAGCCCACCCGTGACAGGCAAAATGCCGCAGCGATGGTGATGGCAGTAAGGCCAGCCTCGACCAGAATCATCGACGGGCCGTTGTTCTGGGAGGCAGCTTGGAGCATATCGAATCTATTCTATGCTGAAACAACATGTTGGCTGGCGAGGGAGCGGTGATGAATCGACGGCGACGTCTCAGCCCAGTAAAGGCCCAAAATCCGATGGACGACGTGGCCCGGGTAGTTTCGGTGTTGTTCAAAAAAGGAAAAGGAGAGAACGAATCCGGCATCGATCGCCGATCATTTCTCTCCCGCTGTAATGTCAATTAAGGAGTTGCTGCAACCGGTCTTCTAAACGTGCCGGCTTTAGGTGTCGGATGCAAGTACCGAACTGATTTTGGTAAATGCGGTGTTAAGCCCGGTGGCCAATGCTCTTGTTCCGGCAGTGGCTCCGAATGCAACCAGGGCGATTACCAAGGCATATTCGACCAGATCCTGACCATCGTTGAGGGTCAGCAAACGCCGCAATTTTTTTACTAATTTTCTGAACTTGGGCCCCATAAGAATCCCCGATCAATAGTTTGTCAAAGTACCACATGGCCTCGTCCACCTTCAGCTTAGAGCTGGCGGTGGACGAAGTCGAGCAAGCAAATGAGCCTGCTGAAGGTGGGGTGCCCTGGCGGTAAACTGCCAGGGGTTTAGACGTCGGCTGCGAGAACCGAGCTGATCTTGCTGAAGGCGGTGTTGATGCCACCGGCCAGAGCCGTCATGCCAGCGGTAGCACCGAAGGCGATCAGGGCAACGACCAGAGCATACTCGACGAGATCCTGGCCCTCTTCGCCGTTCTTGAGGTCCTGGAACTTGATGTAGAGCTTGAGAAGCATGTTATTCATGTGTTTTCTCTCCGTGGTTTTGATTCTCCTAGCTTCAGGCCAGGGCACCCACAATACAGCATGTGGTGTGCCATTCTCAGCGTGGAACGTTTATTGTTTTAAATCAATAACTTGCAGATATAGAGGTCTTGTAGAGGCTCTTCGACTGTGTATACACCTGTTTACAGAACGAGCGAGGGAGATCGGGGTCGTATACATGACATGAAAGTGTGATGCCGGAGCGATCGCACGCCACTTACTAATAGATGCAAAAGCAGTTACTGATGTATGGTGTCCCTAGCGAACTAAAGAAAGCTGCGGTCGAGAGTTGAGTGGGTGCGGCTCCAACTCGCCTGCCCGGCTTTGCGGCAATGACATCGATTGCGGCCTTCGGCTTCGGGAAGACCAGTGGGTGCTTGCAATGAAGGAGACTGCATGAGAAGCGACCTCCGGACGGGAGATTTGACTGACCGCGGAAAGAGGATTCTGCGCTGGCCAAGTCATATTCTCGGCCCGGTTCCTGGCATGAAAGAAATGAATCTGGCTTGCTGGGGCCTGCTGGCCGGGCTGCTGATCACTCGGTTTCTTTTTCCTTATTGGTTGCAGTTCAGAAGCGGGGGAGAAGCAGCGCTGCATTATCCTCCTGTCGACTTTAATTACTTTTATGGAATAGGCCGCATCGCAAACGGATATCCACTTCCAAGGCTCTACGATTACAGCCTGCAGCTAAAGACATTTAACGAGATCTCTCCGGTTCACGACGGCGCCTATGGACCCAGTCCATACCCGCCTTTTGTGGCACTGTTCTTCAGCCTGTTCGCAAGACTTCCGATCCTGCCGGCATTTCTCCTTTGGGCTTGCGTCTCGCTCTCTCTCTACATTTCCGCAATCGCAGCGGTCGCAAGAGATGTGTATCCAAGGGAAAAACTCAAAGTCTCTCTGTGTTGTTTTTTTGCAGTGGCATTTTGCCCATTTCTCCTCAACGTTCTCGCCAACGGGCAAATTTCCACGCTGGCAGTTTTCTCGGTGGGGGTTGCGATCTACCAGGAGAGGCATGCGAAGCCGTTTTCAAGCGGTTTGGCGCTCTCAATCCTGGCCTATAAGCCGACCCTGCTCCTGCTCCTCATTCCCATGTTATTTTTGACGCGGAGGTTCAGGGCGCTTTGCGGATTCATCGCAGGCGCGGCGCTCTTGGTTCTGGCCGCGACCGCGATAGGGGGAGTGCAAATCTGGCCGGCCTACGCGCGCTTCCTTGCCTTCTTTGGCCGCGCCGCCGGTTTCAATGGCCATTCCGTCCTCTTGCTGCGGCAGTATGTCGATTTGCGATCGTTCATTCAGGCGGCTTGGGGCGGGTGGTCCAAAACTGAACTGGCAACCCTGATCTCGCTGGCAGGAATCCTGGCGGTAACTCTTGCAGCGTTGTTGTGGCGATCGGCCCATGCCGGTAAGCCCGCGCAATCCCTGGCCTGGGCGGCGACTTTGACCTGGACCTTGCTTCTAAATGTTTATATTCCGGTCTACGACTCAATCCTCGTTTCGATTGCGGCGGTATTGACGCTTGGAGCTCTGCGCAGCCTCAATTGGAGTGCGGCTGCAGGCTGGATTACGTTCTTCCTGGTCCTTATTAGTGTGGGTTCGTGGGAGTTAGACGCGATCGCGGTGCGCCATGGAATACAGTTCCTTACTATCTTGCTTGTTATTCTCGGCATCGGGCAGCTTTATTTTCTGCACCGGGCAATTAGGGAGGGATCGCCGCATGAATTACCCGAGCTTCCTGCGAGTCATGAGTTACAGGTTGGTTCATGATCCCGCGCAAACGCAGCAGACCGGAACCTTGTTGAGTTAGGGTCGAGAATTAAGTTTTCTCGAACTACAAAGAACACGCAGAGGTAGAATGGCCATCATGACAACCGGGGCGGATGCTCCCGCGGCCAAGGCTGGCCGCCGCATAGGCGATATAGCCGAACTATCCATCGCGCTTATCAGCGGGCTCACGCTCGCGCTGACTGCATTGTTTGTTTGCGTGGTTCCGCTGACTGGGAAAATTGCCGGCTCGCGCGATTTCGTCGTCTACTGGGCTACCGGCCAGCAACTCGTTCATCACGCCAATCCTTACGACAGACCTGTCATGGGGCAGATGGAGCATGCCGCGGGACTGCCGGCGCAGGCCGGCGCCATGTTCATGCGCAATCCGCCCTGGGGCTTGCTGCTTGCACTGCCGCTCGGCTTTGTGGGCTTGCGATTCGGCGCGCTGTTGTGGTCGCTGGCGCTGCTTGCGTGCCTGGTGGCTTCAGTGCGCTTGCTCTGGATCATGCATGGCCGACCAAATAATCGCCTGCATTGGCTGGGGCTCTCGTTCGCGCCGGCGCTAGTGTGTGTTATCACGGGACAGACAACTCTTTTTGCTCTGCTCGGCTTTGTTTTGTTTTTGCGCCTGCATGGTACGCGCCCATTTCTCGCCGGAGCATCGCTCTGGTTGTGCGCGTTAAAACCTCACCTGTTTCTTGCTTTTGGCGCCGCGCTGCTGGCATGGATATTCGTCTCCCGGAGTTATAAAGTGCTGACTGGAGCAGCGGCCGCCATGGCTGTGAGTTGCGCGGCAGTTTATTGCATTGACCCGTCGGCATGGATCGATTACTCGCAGATGATGCGCACCTCGGGAATCGAGAAGGAGTTTATTCCATGCCTGGGCGTGTTACTGCGCCTTTGGATAAGTCCGCAAACCATGTGGCTACAATACGTGCCGCCGGCATTAGGATGCATTTGGGCATTAAGTTATTTCAGGTTACATGGGCAAAAGTGGGATTGGCTGAGACATGGCAGCCTGGTTATGCTGGTTTCCATGGTATCGGCGCCCTATTGCTGGCTCTTTGATGAGGTACTGGCAATACCGGCTCTGCTACAAGCCGCGTATAAAACCCGGCCTCGAATTATCCTGGCAATCCTCGCCTTTGCAAGTGTGGCGATCGAGGTCGAGTTAGTTTGCAATGTCAACTTACCTTCCATCCACTACCTCTGGACCGCTCCCGCGTGGCTGGCATGGTACATCGTTGCCTGCGCAATGAGCGGGAAAAGCCGGGATGTTTCAACATGCGGTTCGAACGACCAACTTTCAACCCCTGCTTCGTGAGGGAAGGCGATGCCAGAAATGAGTAAGATTGGAGAGCCGCGCACCGTGCCGAAGAGTCTTCGCGGTATCGCGGGATTCTTATTGGCGACCGTCTGCGGGCTGGGGTTTGGGTTTGTCGCAATGGGCTTCCTGCTCTCCATGCTTTCGCCGCAGGTGGTCAGTTCGCGCGATTTCGTCCCGTTCTGGGCAACCGGCCAGCAACTCGCGCACCATGGTAATCCCTATGATGCGAATGACTTGTTACGCATCGAACGCGGCGCGGGGCTTCATGCGACGGGCTCCCCCATGTTCATGCGGAATCCGCCCTGGGCTTTGCCGCTTGTGTATCCGCTTGGATTTCTCGGCTTGCAGGTTGCGTCCATCCTTTGGTCTCTGCTGTTGCTCATGTGCCTGGTGGTTTCGGTGCGCATGATCTGGATCATGCATGGGCGCCCAAAGACCCAGCGTACCCTGCTCGGTTACTCCTTCGGGCCGGCACTCCTTTGCCTGCTCAACGGGCAGACGTCTCTTTTCGCTCTTCTGGGGCTGGTCTTGTTTTTGCAACTGCATCGCTCGCGTCCCTTTCTAGCTGGAATTTCGCTTTGGCTCTGTGCGCTGAAGCCTCATTTGTTCGTGTCTTTTGGCGTGGTATTGATTGCGTGGATCGTCGTTTCGAGGAGTTATAAGGTGCTTGCGGGTGCGACACTTTCCATCGCCGCCAGCAGCGCGATCGCGTTCCTCATGGACCCTGCGGCATGGGCTCAGTACAGCAGGATGGTAAAGACATCGGGAATGGAACGCGATCACATTCCGTGTGTCAGTTATTTACTGCGTCATTGGATCAGCCCCCAAACCATGTGGCTCCAATATCTGCCGGTCGTGTTAGGCTGCGCGTGGGCGCTTTGTTATTTTTGGAATCGCCGCCACCGTTGGGACTGGATGAAGGATGGCGGGCTGGTGATGCTGGTATCGGTGTTGTCGGCGCCCTATTACTGGCTCTAC